>CANJQI010000100.1 GCA_947476215.1 Betaproteobacteria bacterium | reverse complement strand
AGAATCCGGCCCTCATCGCCGGCGTGTTGTTTCGCGATCAGCAGCGGTTGCGCGACGACAGCACGGTGGTCGTCGCCAAGGAAACCGGACTGAAGGTGGCGGCGTGAACACCTCCATCGCTCGTGTTGAGATCAGCTTCGAGCAGGACGTGGTTCATACCCGGCGGCGAGCGCGGCTCATTGCCGAGATGCTCGGTTTTGACCGTCAAGACCAGACCCGCATCGGCGCCGCTGTGTCGGAAATAGCCCGCAACGCCCATCAGTACGCGCGGGGTGGCGAGGCGGAATTTTCCATCGCGGGCACTTTGTCGGCGCAACAGTTCACCATCACCATACGTGACCACGGGCCCGGCATTCCCAACCTCGACGCCATTCTGGAAGGGCGCTACACCTCCGGCACGGGCATGGGGTTGGGCATCGTCGGCAGTCGGCGGCTGCTCGACTGTTGCCACATCGAGACCCAGTCCGGCCAGGGCACCACCGTCACGCTCGGGAAATTACTCCCGCCCACCGCTTCGCCGGTCACGCCGGCCGTGTTGCGGCACATCGCGGAAGCACTGGCCGCGACCCGCGCCGATTCGCCGCTGGAAGAAATCCGCGCGCAAAACCAGGAGTTGCTCGCCGTCATCGGATTGCTGCGCCAACGCGACGAGGACGTGACGCGCGTCAATCGCGAACTGACTGAAACCAATACCAGCGTTGTCGCGCTCCATGCTGAATTGAAGCTCAACACCGAGCGGCTCCAGCAAACCGAGAAAATGCTTCGGGCGCGCAACAACGAACTCAAGGATTTCGCCCGCACTATCGCGCACGACCTGAAAGCACCATTGCGCGGCATCTCCGGCTACGCCGAGGAGCTGAAGCGCGAGCCCAGCGCTGGCCCGAACGAACGCGCGCTGTTCTGCCTGAGCCAGATTCTCACTGCCACGCACAATCTGGACCGCTTGATCGATGACCTGCTGCACTTCGCGCGCGTGGATGCCGCCGCCCCCGTGTTCACCGAGGTGAACCTGGGCAGTCTGGTCGCAGCCATCCTGAAAGATCGAGGCCTGGTCATCGCCGAGCAGTGCGCGGAAGTGACGGTGGACATCGGCTTCATCACGCTACGGACCTGGGAAAACGGGTTGATGCAGGTGCTGAGCAACCTGATCGACAACGCTCTCAAATACAGCCGCAAGGCCAACCCGCCGCGCGTCGGAATCCGGGCCGAGGAATCGGACAACTGCTGGCGGCTGGTCGTCAGCGATAACGGCATCGGTTTCGACATGAAATATAACGAGCGCATTTATGGTCTGTTCAACCGGCTGGTGCGCGCGGCGGAGTTCGAAGGCACCGGGGTCGGGCTGGCCATCGTCAAGAAGGTGCTCGACAAACTCGGTGGCAGCATCCGCGCCGAATCGCAACCCGGCCATGGAGCCATCTTCTATGCCGAGTTACCCAAACCCCAACCCGCTACCGCGGCCCTGCCATCGTGAGTATTCAACCCGAAATCAGTCCTGTGACAACCGCGATCCGCCCGCTCCTGCTGGTGGAGGACAACCCGATGGACATTGACTTCTCCCTCCAGGCCTTCGAGGAAAACAAGATCGCCAACCCCATGCTCATCTGCCGCGACGGCGAGGAAGCCTTGGAGTTCATCAACGCGCACACAACCGCGGATGATCTACGGCTGCCCATCGTGATGATGCTGGATCTGAAGCTGTTCAAGGTGGACGGCATCGAAGTCCTGCGCCACGCCCGGCAGCATCCCATATGGAAACAGAGTCCCTTTATCGTCCTGACCAGTTCGCATGAGAACTGCGACATTACCACGGCCTACGAGTTGGGCGTCAACTCATACATCGTCAAGCCGGTGAACTTCGCCGCATTTGCCGCAGTCGTGAAGCACATCAAGGCCTATTGGCTGTTGATCAATGAGCCGCCGTTTGCCGGGCCCGATCGGGGGTCACCATGAAACCAACCATCCGGCTCCTCTACGCCGAGGACAATGCACAGGACGCGGACCTGACCCGATCCCATTTCGCCGAATACGCGCCGGAGTTCGAGTTGCAGATCGTGACCACCGGCACGGCCTGCCTGGAACAAATCGAGATCAGCCCGCCCGACCTGGTGATGCTCGACCATCGCCTGCCTGACGCCGACGGCATTGAGATGCTCACAACGCTGCGGCGCAAAGCACCCGGTTTGCCGGTGGTGATGGTCACCGGCGTAGGCAACGAAGGCCTGGTCGTGCGCGCCCTGCGTCTGGGTGCCGTCAACTACGTGGCCAAACACGGGAACTACCTGGAATCGCTGCCGGACCTGCTGCGCGACGCGCTTGAGGAATATCGCGTGCAACCAAGCAGCGGCCCGCGCACCACCGTAGTGCCCCTGCAGATTCTCTATGTCGAGCATCTGCCGATGGACATCGACCTGACTTTGCAGCATTTCACAGAAGTCGCCCCGCATTTCGCCGTGGACGTGGTTCACACCTGCGCGGAAGCGATGGCGCGTTTGGCCCAGTCCCGCGCGTATGACCTGGCGCTGATTAATCTGCGCATGCCCGACCAAAGCGGGCTGGATTTCGTGCGCGAAGCCAAGCGCCGTCGCCTCCCGTTGCCGCCCTTCATAATGATCTCAGGCGCAGGTGACGAGGAAACCGCCGTCGCGACTTTGAAGCTGGGGGCGGTGGATTACATCGTCAAGCGCGAGGGCTATCTTGACGAACTGACCTTCCGTATTGATCGCAGTCGCGCGCAACTGGCGATTAGCAACCTGCTGGCCCGGCAGAGGGCGATTATCGATTCCTCGATGGACGCCATCATCAGCATTGATGCGGACGAGCGTATCGTCATGTTCAGTGCGGCAGCCGAACGGCTGTTTCTGCTAAGCGCGGACAAGGCCATCGGCCAGCCGATCGAGCGCTTTATCCCGCAACGCTATCATCAGGCCCACCATGGCCATATTGCAGGCTTCATCAATAGCCATGTCACGGTTCGCACGATGCGGCAGTTTGGTCGTATCAACGCACTGCGATCCGACGGAACAGAGTTTCCGATTGAGGCGGCGATTGCGCAGTCGATGATCGGCGACAGAACCATTCTTACTGTGACGCTGCGCGATATCAGTGTGCGCGAACAGGCCGCAGCGGCGCACGCCGAGCTCGAAGCGCAACTGCGCGAATCACAAAAGATGGAAGCCATCGGCACCCTCGCCGGGGGCATTGCGCACGACTTCAATAATATTCTCGCCGCCATCCTGGGCAATACACATCTCGCGCGCGAATACTCAGCCGGCAACACGGCGGTGCAAGTGAGCCTGACAGAAATCCACAAGGCGGCCATTCGCGCGCGCGACCTGGTGCAGCAGATCCTGTCCTTTAGCCGGCGCCAGCCGACCGAGCGCAAAGTCATTGCACTCACGACGGTGGTGTCCGAAATGGAACATTTTTTGCGCGCCACGCTGCCGGCACGGCTGGCCCTGAGGGTGCATTGCGCCGCCGACGCGCCGGCGGTGCTGGCCGACGCGACGCAAATGCAGCAGGTGCTCATCAACCTCGCCACCAACGCCATGCAGGCGATGCACGAGGGCACCGGGCACATCGACATCGACCTTGATACGGTGACACTCGATGCCGCGCTGGCAGCCGCTCACCCGCACCTGCATGCCATGTTCGCCAGTCATCCGGGGAAAGCGGTGCGCCTGTCGGTGAGCGACGATGGTTCGGGCATGGATGCAGACACCGTTACGCGCATTTTTGAGCCGTTCTTTACCACCAAGCAGGCCGGTGAAGGTACGGGACTGGGTTTGTCGGTGGTACACGGCATCGTTCAGGTGCATGAGGGCGCGATATTGGTCAAGAGCGCACCGGGCACGGGCACGACCTTCGCCCTCTACCTGCCGGTTGTCGCTGAGGCGGCCGCCGCTCCTATTTCAAATGATGCAGGTGGAGCCACGGCGAACGTCCCGGCGGCCGGCCGCGATAGCGTGAAACATATTCTGTATCTAGATGATGAAGAGGACTTGGTGTTCCTGATGAGGCGGCTTCTGGAGCTCGGCGGCTATCGCGTCAGCGGTTTCATCAAACAAGACGAGGCGCTGGCCGCACTACGCGCCGATCCGACCACCTTTGATCTGCTGATCACCGACTACAACATGCCGGGCATGTCGGGGCTCGACGTGGCGCGTGAAGCGCGCAGCATCCGCGCCGACCTGCCGGTGGCCATCGCCTCGGGCTTTCTCGACGAGACACTGCGCCAGACTGCGGCCGCCGCGGGGGTGCGTGCTCTTATTTTCAAGGCAACAGCGATCCATGAATTTGTCGCTGCGGTGCAGGCGGCCGCAGGGGGCGCAAAGACTTCCTAACAAATGTCTGCTTTCGGAAATGCAATCCGGCCGTTTCGGGTCGAAACGGTGAACTGGCAATTCTGGACAGCGGACGCTCGAATCGACAATCCTGGAATTCAACGACCATTGCCCCCTGAGGCCGCTTAGGCCTGAGGAGCGGACCTTCGCGCCAACCATCTTGAGAGTAGGCCAATACGAAGTTGTCCGCAGTGGCGACACTTGTTCCAGTCAGTGGCGAACTGCGCCAGTGTTTCTCCAATTCCTGCGCCAATTGTCTGCGCCAACGCGCATCGTCACTACGGGCGCTAACCGGTAGTGACGATGCGCAGAACCCCAGTATTCATGCGCGGCCTGGACCGATTTTCCAAGTTACAGAGGCCCTGCAATCCACGTGACGGGCTCAAAACTGGCGCGTTCAACGCTCCCCAACGACCGGCGCTGGGCTGCTCGTCAACCGATGCGCACTCTGGCGCATTACACTTTCATTGGAGCGCCATCAAGACAATGATTCAATGTTGTAAAGCGTCAATCGCTTCCAGCCACCCAACTGACGCAATATTTTAGAACTTCATTCGGCATGGTCAAGTCACATGCTGAACCGCGCGGCGGTTAGGACAATGGGATGTTTCAGCATTGTCCGATAACGTCCACAAGCAGTACCGGACGTGACTACCCGCGGTAGTGAGTTCAGTTTTGCCAGCAGGGCATCGCGTTGCTGGAGCCGATCTACGAGGCGCAGTTCGATTCCGTGCGTGCTCCACGGGTCAAAGCCATGGACGATACGCAGATCAAGGCCGGGCGCGGCAAACCGGGCAAACTGAAGGCGGCATATTTCTGGCCCGTGTATGGGGAACTGGATGAGGTGTGCTTTCCATTCTTCGAAAGTCGCCGAGCCGAACATGTCGAGCAGGCGCTGGGCTTAACGCACGCCGAAGGCGCCGTTTTGCTCTCTGATGGTTACGCCGCAGCGTGTTGGTCAGCATCCGGCCAGCCGCGTCCACGAACTGACACCGCGATTGTGGAAGCAATTCTTCGCCAGCAATCCGCTGCGTTCAGCAATACATACCCTACGACCGTAAACAAGGACTCCGGCTGCTTAGCGGTTACGGTTGAGGGGGTGAGGTCATAGTCTCATGGCAATCTGCCAAATCAATTTTCTCCGCGTAGCGGCTTCGTCCAACCAGACGGCTCAGCATACCTCTTTCGGACCTTCTATGTTCATCTGAAAAGGAGTCGCCGTGCCTTTGCTTTGGATTGCCGCCGCAAGCATTGAGGCAGTCTGCTCGATAACTGACAACCAGTCCCCGCGATGTGCCTGGCGAAGTAACCGAACGGACGGGTACCATGGCATGAATTCTCCGAATGACATGTATCGCCACTCTGGCGTCGCGGACACCAATGCCCACGCCGGCTTGCCAAGCGCACCAGCAAGATGAACTACAGCCGTCTGAACCGAAATAATTAAATCGAGCGCAGAAACCAGAGCCGCCGTTTCTTCGTAGTCATCGATTACTTCCTGCCAATGATGCACTTTTACGGCCGACGTCTGTGCAAGCGCATCAATTTCCTCAGCACCGAGATTGTATTGTAGGCTGACAAACGTTGCGCCTTCCTGTCTCAGGAGAGGCATCCATGCGGCAAACGAGATTGATCGTGTCGCTTGCCTCGTGCGCGGGGCTCCTCCGCGCCAGGATATCCCGACCTTGAGTCCCGAGCCCAGCTGAGCCAATCGCTTGCGCCATCGCTCAACCCTGGAAGAGTCCGCGACGATGTAACCAAGATGCCTTGGGAAATCGGTCGATCCGCGCCGAAACAACCCCGGCAAACTACCGACATGAATCTGAACATCCGGCAACACACCATTGACTGTCCATTGCGGTTTTCGTTTGGCCACATAGGGATAAAACGTAACGCCAGGAAACGAGCGACTGAACAGACCGACAAGACGCGGTTCACATTCGATAATACATTGTCCAGTCCGAGCCAAAACGTCGGAAAAACACGACGCAAACATGATCTGATCACCCAAACCTTGTTCAGCACGCACCAGCAAAACCTTATCGTGAATCAGTCCGCCATTCCATCGCGCGTATGAATATACGTCCTGAGTAGGAGCATCCATGCACTGGAATCGCCACTCGTATTCCGGCCAGCCCGCGGCAAACTCACCCTTTTGCAACAACAAATGGGCCAGTGCGGCGTGCGCTTCCGCGAAATTCGCGTCGAGCTCCAGCGCGCGCCGCAGCAATGTCAGGCCCTCATTCTGTTTTCCGGAATCCGCCATTGTTAAAGCCAGATTTAGCATAGCTTCTGGGAGGGGGGGGGACACCTCCAGAGCGCGGCGCAACACGAGTTCCGCAGTTTCAAGCTGCCCCGATTCACGCAAACAAAGGCCAAGATTTGCCAAAATTGTTGTGTTTCCAGGCTGGACGGACAACGCGCGACGGTAGTGATGTTCCGCAACGGTCCAGTGTTCCTGCAACTTCGCAATATTCCCCAGCGCATTCAGTGCATCAACAAACTGCGGTTGCGTCGCGACCACTTTTCCCAGCAATGCTTCGGCTGCGGAGTAACTCCCGGTTCGCCCCAGAATCAGACCAAGATAGAACTGTGCCTCTGCGTTATCGCTACTTTTTTGCAGTATCCGCTCATACAGCAACCGTGATTCGGCGAGGTCTCCGGACTCATAAAAGTCACGTGCTCGCCGCAACTGTATCGCATGCTCCCGCGATAAAGTCGCCCGCCCTCGTCTCCATAGTGCCGCCAGGCCATCTCGTAGCAGTCTGCTTAGCATGATTTCCCGCTTTGCAACCAAAGCTCAAGCTCGCCTGAAACCCTCTCAATCACCGGCCTCCAATCTCCGGCCTGAAGCTGGCGAAATAATCTTACAGATGGATACCATGGCATGTTCTCACCGTCTTGCAGGTATCTCCATTCCGGCACGGCAGGCACCATTACCCACGCCACCCGACCAAGCCCCCCCGCCAGATGCACCACTGCGGTCTGCACGGAAATCACCAGATCAAGCGCGCAGACGAGTGCCGCGGTTTCCTCATAGTCGTCTATCGCCTCCCGCCAGTGGCCAATAGGAGTGGAATAGCCTGAAGCCAAGGCCGCAACTTCCGTCTCTACCTCACCATACTGAAGACTCACAAACTGGCAGCCCTTGCAGCGCAAGATCGGCAACCAATGTACGAGATCGATAGAACGCTTGCTGCGTCGCGTACGCGAGGTTCCACCACGCCACGAAATACCCACTTTGCGTCCCGTACCCAACTGTGCAAGCCGAGCACGCCATCGTTCGATTCGCGCGGAATCCGACCGCAGATAACCGCGGTGCCGCGGAAACTCGAACTCATGACGGCGCAGCAATGAAGGCAGGCTTCCGATTGCGATTCTATAATCAACCGCTATGACCGTGTTTTCCTCAAACACGGGATTCACCACCCGAGTGGAGCTAATAGTGGCTCCAGGAAAGGAACGCTTAAACAATTCCACCAACCGGACATGGCTTTCAATCACGCAATGCAAAGCTTTTTTCAACAAGTCGGGGAGACACCCCGCAAACATTATCTGATCACCCAACCCCTGCTCAGCGGTTACCAGGATGTTTTTTCCAGCAAGATCCTCTCCCCGCCACACAGGGCAAGAATACTTCGGAAGCACTTGCCATTTTTCCACGCGTCGGCGCCACTTGTAATGGTCCCAGCCTTTCGCATATTCTCCGCGCCGCAGGAAAATCTGCGCCAATTCAAGATGTGCTTCCGCGAGATTCGCATCGAGATCTAGCGCACGCAGCAACAACATCTGAGCTTGTTCCGCATCCCCGACATCGTTCCATACCACGGCCATATTGACCAAGACATCCGCGTCTTTCGGCGCAAGATCCCGCGCTCTACGCAATGCACTGATGGCATCCCGGGACCGCTCGGCATCATTCAGGCACAGGGCCAGATTCGTCCACACCGGCGCTGCGTTTTCATTGACAACAAGGGCACGACGGTAAAGTCCCTCTGCCGCAGGCAATTGCCCCTGCATCCGCAAAACATTACCGAGGGCGTTCAGTGCATCCACGCAATCGCCTTGTTTTACAACTACCTTGTCCAGCAGAACCTCGGCGGCCTTGTAACGTCCCACGCGCCCGAGCACGATACCCAAACCAAACTGCGCTTCTGTATGCTCTCCGTATTGCCGCAACACATCCTCGTATAACGCGATGGAAGCCGAAAGGTCTCCAGCTTCGTAGCGTTCGCGCGCCCGAAGAAGCTGCAGGCCTACTCTCGTTCGTGTCGAGGACCGGCGCAGAGCCACGCCCAACCTATGTGAAACATTTCGAATCAGTCTAACCAGCATGACCACGGCTGCGCACCAGCGCTTCAAGTTCGGTCGCAACCTCGCGGATCACGGGTTGCCAATGATCGGCACGTGACTGCCGGAACAGCCTCACTGAGGGATACCATGGCATGGCCGCACCGCTTTGCTGGTAACGCCACTCCGGGACAACCGGCAACAAAGCCCAGGTGGGGCGGCCCAACGCACCCGCCAGATGCACTACCGCCGTTTGGACGGAAATCACCATATCAAGCGCGCAAATCAAAGCGGCGGTTTCGTCGTAGTCATCTATCGCATCCTGGTAGTGCTGAACATTCGTCGAGCGCTTACCTTCCAGCGCGGAAAGTTCCGCCTGAACGTCTCCATACTGCACGCTGAAAAAACCACAGCATTCCACATCCAATATTGGCTGCAGGTCGGCAAGAGCAATCGAACGCAGAGCGCGTCTCGTGGACGCCGCGCCTCCACGCCAAGACAACCCTATTTTGGATCCGGGCGCAATTTTTGCGATTCGGTGACTCCAGTATTCAATACGCTCAGGGTCTGCCATGAGATAACCTCGACGCGACGGGAAGCTTGCAATGTCGGTGCGAAAAAAGCGTGGCAGACTACCGATCGTCGTCTGAAAGTGGACCTGTCCAGGCTGTGCGAGTATCGCCGGGGCTTCGCAGACCTGACCGCTTGGCAATACCGTAGCGGCAGGAAATGATCTTCGGAACAGTCGGACCAATTGCGGAGAACATTCAATCACGCAATGACTCGCACGTTGCATCAAATCCGGCAAACATGAAGCAAACATGATCTGATCGCCGAGCCCCTGTTCCGCGTACACCAGTATCGACTTGTCTTGCAACGACTCGCCGTTCCATTCGGGAAATCCAAAGTCTCGCGGAATGTAGTTTCCTTTTGTGAGTTTACGCGATTCATAGTCGGTCCACGCCTTCGTAAACTGCCCCAGTTTGAGTGCCGCCATGGCGCGATTGAGGCGTACCTCATGTAACTCTCCGTGCAACGCAAGGACCTTGTCGCAATAACGCAATGCGTCCTCGGAAAAACCGCGGTTCAATAACAGCGCGCTGTAGTTGCACATCACATCAGGATCGTGCGGTCTCAAGCCCATCGCGATTTCAATGTGCCTCGCGCCGCGTTCATACTCCTCCAGGTCATTGATCAGCGTGTAACCAAGATTATTGTGGGCCTGACAATAATTGTCTCTAAATTTCACGGCTTGTGTGAAACACCTTGCCGCAGCCGCATAGTCGTGCTGCTGCCGGTAGACAAGTCCGAGATGATAGTAAGCTTCCGGAAAGTCAGGCTTGAACTGCGCGGCGAGCACCAAACACTCGCTTGCGTCGCCAAGATGTCCCTGTTGGATGTTGGATAACCCAAGGTAATAGTAGGCATCCGCGTGATCGAATCGAATATCGAGCACCGCGTTTAATTTAATCGAGGCATGCTCCAGATTTCCATTGGCAAAGGCGGCGCGCCCCGCTTCAAATAACTCCTGTGCAACAGTGTCGTCACCACGTGCCAAACTTGCGGCAGGCACGGCGCCACCGTTCTGGGCGACGGCACGATCGCGAAACTGCCCGGATATCCACTTAACCAATCTCATCGCTTGATTGGTTTTTCTGATCGTCAAACTTCAACCTGTTTATCAGTTGGTCAATAACGGGTGCCCAACTCTCTCCTTGTTTTTGGCGAAACAATCGCGCTGACGGATACCACGGCATACGATTACCCGAAGCCATGTAGCGCCACTCCGGACTCGATGGTACCATTACCCATACGGGCTTGCCCAGAGCTCCGCCCAAATGAACAATCGCGGTCTGCACCGACACAACGAGATCAAGGGCGCTTACCAAAGCAGCGGTTTCATCATAATCGTCGATAGCCTCTTGCCAATGATGCAAAGCCACATTGTGGCGGCTACGCACCTGTTCGATCTCAGTCACGCAATCACCATACTGCAAACTTACGAACGTGACTCCGTGCGTGGAAAGCAACGGCACCAGCGTTTCCAGTTCGATAGACCGATGGGTCTGATTAGTAGCCGGTCGCCCACCGCGCCACGACAAGCCAATCTTGCGACCTGGTCCGGCTCGTTGAAGATGCGCTCGCCAGTGCCTCACCCGGTCAGCCTCGGCACGCAGGTATCCGGTGGGTCGCACAAAGTCAGCGGCCTTGGTGCGGAAATAACGCGGCAATGACCCCGCTGCGATCTGCCAGTCAAATCGCGGCAATCCAGTCAGGTATGACATATCCGGCCGATCTTGGTCCGTCACTTGTATGAACGCCGGTGCAAAGGACCTCCGGAATAAATCCTCCAACTTGCCGGAACACTCGACCACAAATCGTCCACCGAGCGCGAACAGATCTGGCAGACAGGATGCGAACATGATCTCATCGCCTAAGCCCTGCTCGTTGTATACAAGCACATCGCAGCCATGCAATGCCGCCCCTGTCCACTCGGGATATGGGAACTTTCGGACACCAAATGTAGGCAGAACATGTCTGCGAACCTCATAGTCGCTCCAACCTTCAGCGTACCGCCCCAGCATGAGTCGTGCAAGAGCTCGAATCCACAGGGTGTTTTTTGAATGCGGATCAATGGACAGCGACTGCTTGCAGGCAAGCAATGCCTCCTCGCAGCGTCCTTGATACTGGCGGATCATCGCCAGATTGTTATACGCTTCAGCCAGCCGGGGATTGATATCCAGCGCCTTCGCGACATACCGATCGGCAGCATCTGCATCGGCGTACCCGCGTATCATGACATTGGCTAAGTTATTGTAGGCAATGGCAAAATGGGGGTTTAGTTCTATCGCTCGCTTGAAGCATGTCACCGCTTCGCGGTGTCGCAATTGTGCTTGATACATATTACCCAGTCCATTGTAGGCCTCCGCATAGTCGGGACGAATGCGCAACGCGGTATTGAAATTGCGACCCGCATCAGCAGACCTCCCGAGGTCAAGCGCTAAAACTCCAAGGTAAAACCAACCCTTTTCGAAGTTAGGTTTGAACGTCGTGGCAAGCATGAGTTCGTCCATGGCGTCCTCCGACCGATGTTGCCTGCGGTATATCAGCCCCAGATAGAAATGAGCCTCGGCGAAGTCATGCCTGTAATCGAGCGCGCGCATCAAACTTCGCTCGGCGGCGGCGTAATCCCCAGACTGAAAATAAGCCAGTCCTTCGCGGTATACTTTAAGACAGTAGTTGATGCCCATGTCTGGTGGCCCGGGTTCCAACCCGAGTTCACGCTCTGGCTTATTGCATAGCCAACGTTTAATCCGCTCAAACACTGTGCTTTTGCCTCTCTTCAAGCAGACCGCGCCGCACCTGATCTAGCATGGCATCCCAAACGCGCGGACTGGGCTGACGGTAGAGCCGTAACGACGCGTACCACGGCATTGACTCGCCATGGCGCAAATATCGCCACTCGGACGCGTGAGCAAGCAGAACCCAAACAGGCCGGCCCAGCGCCCCACCAAGATGAGCGACTGTATTATCAACGCTGATCACAAGATCCAAGGCACTGATCAGGGCGGCCAATTCGTCAACATTCTTGATCTTGTTCGACGCCTCGCGAATGGCAATGCCATGCGTACTTTGCAGGTGTTCAACTTCGGCTGAAGTATTTCCATGTTGCAGACTAACGTAATCAATGTCCGGCAATCGCAAAACTGGTAGCCATCGCTGCAGTTCAATTGAGCGCAGATTTGCCCTTGTATGCAACGATCCTCCACGCCATGCAATACCTATGCGCAATTTGCCGTCCTTTTCGCTCAGCCATTTGCGCCAGGCCTGCACACGATCTTGGTCGGCCACAAGAAAACCCTGCCGCGCCGGAAAGCGGTCACGGCACCCGCGAAAATGAAGCGGCAACGATCCAATTGCAATCTGACAATCAATTTCCCCGACGCGCGCCAGCCAGGCTGGATCGTCCGCCTTGCGCCCGCCGTGAACCACCGCACGAGGGAATGCACGCGAAAACAGTCGCGCAAGCCGCGCATCGCATTCGAGGACCACATTGTCACACCGCGCCATGAGATCGGGCAGGCACGATGCAAACATGATCTCATCACCAAGTCCTTGTTCGGCAAACACAAGAATACGTTTGCCATGCAGAGATTCGCCTTGCCATGTTGCATATGGAAACCTGCGCTGAGGGGTATCCGTCGCAGTAAATCGTTGTTCATACTGCTTCCACCCGGCACCATAGTTTTCGCACATCAGCAACGTGTAGCTCCGGTTAGCTATCGCGTCACCGAATTGCGGCCGCTCAGCGAGCACACTTTCGTAGACGGCTAGCGCCTCTTCCAAACGTCCGAGATCGCGCAACGCATGCGCAATGCAGGTACGTGTCGCGATTAAATCCGGGCGGAGGACAAGCGCACGCTCGAAACTGGCAAGCGCCTCGTCAGGAAACCCGGTTTCGAGCAGCACAAGCCCGAAGTTGTGGTGCAGTTCGGCCATATCCGGAAACGCCTTAAGCGCATTGATATGGACGACTCTGGACTCATCATAGTGGCCGACCTTGAACAATAGAAAAGCATGCTGCAGGTGCGCGGCCGCGAGAGCCGGATCCGAACGGATGGCAGTTCGATAATGGTCGCCAGCCTGCTCCAGGGCGCCGCGCGTCTTGCACAGATTTCCCAGACACATCCAGCTTGCAGCGTGATTTGGAGCCAAGCCTATAGCCCGGCGTATCGCCTTCTCTGCAGCATCGTATCGCCCCACGCTGGACAACGCCTCACCCAGATCTAGGTGCACCTCAACCTTTTCCGGGCAGAAATGCGCGGCCAGTTCAAGACTATCGATAGCATCGTCGAGTTTTCCCTGGTCGCGATGAACGCACCCTAAGACGTGATGTGCCGCACCCAAGTCGAACTTGAGCGCGATTGCGCGCTCAAGGTTCCTCATCGCAAGGGAAAATTGAGCACGTTCGCGTTGTGCCATGCCCTGCTGCAGCAGCGCTTCTGCATCCCGCGCGTTTTTTGTTTCATTCGTCGCGGGCACGACATTTACACTTCCTCGCCATAGAATCTTCAGCAGCTTACGCATACCCACGATGCCACCTTCGCATACAGACGCTTGAAATCAGAAACGCAATCGACACGATCGATATTCAAACGGGACCATGACCAATTTGCCTGGCTATCTCCTGCGTTACAAACCGCCAATCCCCTGATTGCTTCTGGCGCACCAAGTGCGCGGATGGATACCAGGGCATTTCGTCGCCCTGCCACAAATATCGCCACTCCGGATTCGCCGGCACCATCACCCAAACGACCTTGCCTAATGCACCGCCCAAATGAACTAGCGTGGATGTCGCAGCCACAACGGAGTCAAGTGAAGTAATCAATGCGGCAAGTTCATCCATATCGGCCGTTGCTTCGGGCCACCAATGCAGCTTTATCCCACGCGAGCGCACTTCAGCGATTTCCTCTCCACAGTCACCACCCTGCAGGCAGATAAACTCACAATCGCTCCTGTGCAATATCGGTAAGCATTCAACCAAGGAAAGCGACCTTAGGTGCCTGCGGGTTGCGTGAGTGCCGCCAAGCCAGCTTATACCGATCTTAGGACCGGCCCCTAGCGCCGAAATCCGTGCCAGCCAAGTCGCGCAACGGGCCGAATCCGCCAGAAGATATCCAGCATGACGTGGAAAAGACGACCAGTGACTGCGAAAGTATCGCGGGAGGCTGCCGATGCCCACCTGCACGTCAATCTTGGGAAACGCCTTCAACCAGTCGCGATTACCATTACGCTGCGCTCCATGCACGCGCAAATCGGGAAACGAGCGACGAAATAAAGACTCAAGCCTTAAATCGCACTCAACAACAGCACCTTTCGTTTGCCGAATCACATCCGGCAGACAAGAAGCAAACATTATCTCGTCACCCAACCCTTGTTCAGCGTGGATAAGGATCTTGCGCCCTTTCAGCGAGTCGCCGCCCCATGCCGGAAAGGGAAATTGTCTTGCACCGGACTTCCCGGGTCGCGAATTGCGGACCTCGTAATCCAACCATCCTCTGTAAAAGTCGCCTTTACCAAGTAGGGCAATGCCGCGATTCCATCGTAACTCCGTCTCCTTCGGATACAGGCTGATTAAGCGATCGTAGTATTCCAAAGCGCCTTCGATCTGCCCGCCTTCCTGTAACGCAAGTCCCAGATTCGCTTGCGCCGCCACGGAATCAGGCTGCAGGATAAGCGCGTAGTCAAACATGCGTCTCGCAGCCGCAGGGTCACCGAGATGAGCAAGATAGACCATACCTGCATTTATCGCGGACGCAAGGTGATTGGGATCGAGCGCCAGGGCACACTTATAGCAGGCAATTGCCTCCTGGAATCTTGCGAATCGCTTGCAAGTCTGAGCCATCTCGAAATGGGCATCGACATTGTCGGATGATATCTTGATCGCGCGCTGCAGGTAGTCGAACGCCCTGGTTTCGTTTTTCATCTCGCGCGCCACGCTACCCGCCTCGATCAGCAGATCGGTCCTATCCGGTGCAAATGCCAGAGCCAGTTCGAGGGAATCGGCGGCATCCTCTTGGCGCCCTAGTTCTCGAAGGACCCGCGCCTGGGTTCGCAGCACCTCGACATCGTTGTGACAGACCTCAATTGCCCGGTCAAGGCAGTCCAAAGACTCCCGCAGTTTACCGGCACTGTGCAAAGCTTTCGCTCTGGCAAACCAGTCTGGATGCGTCATATCAATCGCGAGAAAACTGCAGTCAAGGCCGGCGTCGCCGCCACGTATTCGCTTGAGTCTTTGTGCGAGCATCCGCAACATATTGCCCATGAATCAGTTTATTCGATACCAGGTGATGCACGGTCCGGAGACGAACCTCGCACACCGATTGCTAGGTACGCTGCTCGACGTGCAGCATCGCCTCCAACTCGCGGTGCCATGCTTCCGCATACTCGCAATCGCGATACTCATGGAAATACGGGCCACCCAGCGTGTGGTGCACCAGCGACACGTCTTCCCGTGGCGCGTGGTAACCGACCAGGTGATTCCAGCGGTCCGGAATGGCGCCTATCATATCGTCATTTTCGAGCCACTTGAACTGATGCAAATCAAGACCGGACGCGTTGTTCACGTAGTCCACGGAAAGCGCCCGGCATCGCGCATTGTTGAACAACATCATGCTTGACCAGTTCTTCTTGGCATAGCGAGTCTGCGGCTCCCCCAGAAACTTAGTCGTCTCCTTGGGAACATGCTCATGCTTTACGACCATCACCGCATAATGATCATCGCGCAGTTCATACAGCTTGGCGATATCATCAAGCATCAGCATGTCGCAATCCATGAATATGGACCATCCCTGATAACGGGACAAGTATGGCGTCAAGAAACGTGAAAACGAAAACGCCGTCGACTGCAATGGATGACGTTCACGAGTCAAGATTCCACCAAGCTCGTTTAGGTGAAGCGGCGTGATGCTGACTGGCCGCGTCGAACGGGCATGTATACTGTGGGCCAGCACGCTAAATGCGACAGCTTCCCTTGAATCGTAACCTATGAACACTCTAATCATATTGTGGGGATGCAATTCAGGGTATTTAGGCGCAGGAAGCTTACCACATCGATTAATTGTGGCCATGATCCTGTAAGCTTTCCGTTGATGACTTAACAAACGAGGAATCATGAAAGCGAACAAGCTTGACCGATCTTGGGATGCAGTGGCGCCAAATCCACCGGCGCTGAAATATCGGTGCCACCAAAGACATCGGCCGCATGCGCAACCAACTGTTGCTTCCAATCGGAGATCTGGTTGGGATGCAACTCGAATTGCTTGCATAGCTCTGCCAATGTGCGATCCTCCCGCAGCGCCGCCAGAGCTACTCGTGCCTTGAATATCGGATTGTGGGTACGGCGAGTGCGCCGCGCGGATTTCTTGACCATTGAAAACTCCTTTTCGCCAGACCGTCTACGGCCCGGCATTGTGTCCGGAGTTTCCACTTATAGCGCTGTTCAGTTTTTCGCGACCACTTCTCCTTTTACGTCCAACGGTTTTACAACAGTAAACGCTTTTTCTAGGCGCAATCCAAGGAACACTTGAATACGCTCTCAGCAGACCAAACCACAATACGATCAGTGAATATTTTTTGTATTGTTTTACGCCCTGAGTCGCGTGATGTTGATTGCCGCAACCGGATAGGAAACGCCCTTCAGGGAGACCTCACCTAAACCCTCGAAATCGACGAGGCCCTCTACGCGTGCCAGAGTTTTCTGATTGGTTAATATCTGCCCGCCTTTTGCTTCCCCGCAAAGACGCGCAGCGAGATTAGTGACACTGCCGATACACGCGTAATCCCAACGCCCCTCGTAACCGATCGCTCCCAACGTTGCATAGCCCTGTGCAATTCCGATGCCAAGTTCAAGTGCATGCCCCCGTTTTTTCCAGAGCATACGTAGCGGTTCAAATTGTTCTTGCATCCTTAGCGCCATCGTCATTGCATTCAGTGCTGGGTTCTCAACCTTGATAGGATCATTAAAGAAGATCATCATGCCATCACCGGCAAATCTTTCCAGCGTGCCTTCGTACGCGACGATTAGCGGCCCCATTGCACCATGATATTCCGCCAAAACACTCATCACTTCCTCTGGTTCCGAAGCGTCGGTAAATGCGGTAAATCCACGCATGTCCAAAAAAGCGACGACAACTTCACGCCGGTGCGTTTTCAATAAATCATCGCCGCCTCTGTTAACAATGAATTCGGCGAGTTGTGGCGAAAAGAAATTCTTTAGTCGTCCGAGTCGGTCAAGTTGCGAAACCTGCTCCTGAACCCGCATTTCAAGGGTCCTGTTCGATTCCGCGAGTTGTGCGGCTAGCGATTCGACGGTGTCCCACAACTCCTTAATACGCAAAAGTGACCGCACTCGTGCAAGCAGTTCCGCATGGTTGATAGGTTTAGCGACAAAATCGTCAGCCCCCGCCTCTATGCCTTTTATTCGCTCTTGACCGGGATCCAGGGCAGTTACCATAACCACCGGCAATATGCTGGTTGCCGGATTTGAGCGGATTTTCTGACACACTTCGTAGCCGTTCATGCCCGGCATCATAACGTCAAGTAGCACTAGATCTGGCGCATTAGCCTCGATCTTGGCAAGCGCTTCGGCCCCCGATGCTGCAGTTGAAATCTCGTAGCCCTTGAATGTCAGCAAATCAACGAGAATCTTGACGTTCACAGGAGTGTCGTCAACGACAAGGATCTTTTTGAGTACGTTACTCATGTTGCAATCGATTTCTTCTTGAGCACTTCCGCTACGATCACTAGAAAATTCCTGATGTTAATCGGCTTTGTTTCTATGCCATCAAAACCGGCATCGACCATTCTCTGTATGTCTTTGGTCATTGCCGAGGCGGTTACTGCCACGACTGGTATCGCAATGAAGCGTGGATCATTGGAAAGATCTTAGATTTCTCCAACGACATCCATGCCTGACCGGGAAACGCGCAGTTTTACCAACCCATCCTTATCAAGTTGCATGACGTCCGTGATGGCAGGCACCAAACGTAACAATTTCAGACAGCCGAAGCGGCGCTGTTCCAGATTGCCAGAGCCTGCCTAACTGTTGTTCAATTTCAGATACGTAGGCTTCAATCTTAGATACTGCCGCAGCGGCATTTTCACGCTGGAGTTCGAGAAGGGCAGTTTTGCTTTCTTTATTCGTAAAAACAACGCTGATGCCACCACCCACAATTGGGGCAATCGTTACGAGCGTCACGAAGTACACGACGTATTTTACAAAAAACGATCCGCGTATTGTCATCGATCCCGCCTCAAGAGCCCGAATTAATTACCACATTTACCATGAAATCAGTCCTCTCGCCATTTCTATCATCAAATGGCGTAGGCAACTGACCTGCTCCCCGCCAGCCCTAGCACGCTGTAGTAGAAAAGTCTGTCAATTCATGGCGAATGACGGACCACTCTCCATACGCCGCAACAAATCTCATCTTCCGTATCTCCTGCAGCAGCTTCGTCCGGCTCACCCCCCCTTCGGGGCAATATGACGACCGGACAGTTGGCGTGCTACAAAACTGGACAGATCATGAACTCGCCGCACGTGTCCGGAATTGCTTGACCACTACAGTCCGCCATGCGCTAATTGCGGCTGAGAAAAAGTGGTATTTTCCGCCGAATCACGCAAAAAGATTGTGCGGGGGGTTATGAGATGGCGCATGAATTTCGAATAAATACATAAAGGCTCATGAGGGGCGGAGATCGTGTTGTTAAATCTCGCACACCAACTAAGGACCGCCAACCCGGCCAACTGCGCGCGGAAGAACGTCTTTACTTGAGCCTTCTTGATACGCCAGGCCTTAACACAACCGGTTTTTTACAAAACGAAAATTTAATCCGACCCGGCGAAGCTTTCACGGTTGCTTACATGATAGTGAGCGGTGAAGTATTGATCAATCATGAAGAAAAAACCTACCAGCTTGGCGCTGGCGCGGTAATTGGGCTATCGGAAGGTATCGTTGGAATGGCCTCAAAGTACTCAGCCACAACGAATACTTTCGTGGAAATGAAAATTATACCTTTTCAAAAGGTAGTTTCGATTATAAAAGCTCTTCCTCCGGAATTACAGGCAATTATCTTGAATATCGTACAGCGTAATTTACAATTTTATTAAAAATAGCAGGGGTATTTGTGAGTGCTTTTAAAATAGAAAACTTCGTCGATGGGGATGTAATTTTCAAAATTGGTGATCCCGCAAATAATTTATATATCCTGAGCGATGGTCAAGTGGATCTGCTTGATGATAATGGGTTCGTATTTGATCAAATTCAAAAGGGTGAGCCATTTGGAGAAGCGGCGTTTCTAAACGGCGGATTCAGAAGCGCAACAGTTCGTGCCAAAGGAAATGTGGTGTGCAAAAAAATTAAGAGCGGTACCGCCGTAAAAATGCTTAATAGTTTTTCGCCCTTACTGGTTTCAGTTATGGAGGCCTTGCTGCTTCAACAGATCACGAACAGGTCAATTAAAAACCGTGGATTCACGGCCTGAAGTGCAGCGGGACCTGTAAAAATTTTTTGTGTGAACGGTCAACCGGCAGGAAACAGCCACATTGCCAGCCAGCAATATATGTGCGCCACGAACGCAGTAACCGATTCCGACGGGGCTGGGAACCGGAAGTTAGACAAGGCACATGCCACTGGTCGCATGGACCTGATGATCTGCGCCGTCATGTCTGCCGGCGTGATGAACATGCCCGTCGAGAAGCCGAAGAATTACCAATGGTTTTTCGTTTGACCGCTCAACCGATCCCCCTGTTGAAAATGCTTTTGATTCCACCCCCTATCCCAATTTCGCGGAACTGCACGCGGAGGGGAACGGTCGGTCCCGAGACGCAAGCCTAAGCAATCCTTTCAGCCCCCCTCCCCCGGGCTTATGGTCCCGTGCATTAGGTTCATGCCGAGCGGCCGCCCCACCACCAATACGTAGCCCAAAGTAGTCCAGCAACATCCTTAAACCCGCCTAAGTGCGGGTTTTTTCTTGTCTTTATCATCCAGAGCGGGCTAACACCGTCCGCTCATGGGGACTTGGGCGGGCCGGCATTTTTTTGAGTCCACTCGAGCGCCAAGTCCAGGGTGGACATGAATTCTTTCACCACGATGGGCTTGGTCAGGTAACGAAAGAAGCCCAATTGCCGCCCCACTTCGATGTCTCGCGACATGGCATTGGCGCTGAGGGCCACCACAGGAATATGCGCTGTGGCAACGTCTTCCCGTAGCGCCTTCAACGCATCGATCCCGCTGATGCCCGGCAAGTTGATGTCCATCAAAATCACGTCCGGCAATGACGATCTCGCCAGCGCTATGCCCAGCGCGCCGTCCACCGCCTTCAGCAGCTTAATATCTGCACGCCGATCGATCAAGCGTTCGACCAGCATCATGTTGGCCGGGTTGTCTTCAATGTACAAAATAATTTTCTGAGGGGCATCAATCGGTCTATTGGCAAGCTTGGGCGCTGCATGCTCTAGCGCTATGACCTTGAGTTCAGGCGCAGGCGTGCTGCGCAATTCAACCCAAAACACACTCCCCTCGCCCACCGTACTGTCCACACCCAGAACACCGCCCATCAGTTCGACCAATTGCTTGGTCACCACCAGGCCGATGCCGGTGCCAGCCACGCTGCCAGCCTCTTGGCCCAAGCGGTTGAAGGGCTGAAACAGTTGCGCCATTTTTTCAGGCGCCAGACCTGCGCCTGTGTCCTTGAAACTGATGCGAATGCGATCAGAAGACATGACGGTGTAATCCACGGTTACTTGGCCGCTGGATTGGTTATATTTGATCGCATTCGACAACAAATTGATCACGATTT
>CANJQI010000099.1 GCA_947476215.1 Betaproteobacteria bacterium | reverse complement strand
GAACACGCGCCGGAGCAGACGCGCCCAGCCCATGCGCGCCGGCGCACCGTGCGCGTGTTCGCCTGCGGACTTTCTGGCATTCTCCGTCGAGCTGGGCACAATTGCGGCACGCAGCCCGGCATTCGGGGCCAGCACGCCGTGAAAGCGGATCAGATGCAGGCGCGGTCGCGGCACCAGCGCGGCCAGGCGCCGCATGAATTCCAGTGGCAACATCCTGATGTGCGTGGTGCCGTCGCACCACGCGCTTTTGAGTTGCAGCACGACATCACCAGCCCATCACGCTTGAGCCGTTCGATAGCGCTCGCGCCCGCCGTATACGCACCGTTGCCGCCGCGTTCCTCGCGCGGCGCGCGTTCCAACACCACCACGCGCGCGCCCTGCTCCTGTGCCGCGAGCGCCGCGCACACCGCGGCATTGCCGCCACCCACCACGACCACGTCATATCCTGCAATCACGATGTTTCCATTTTTCCGGCACTGTCACCATAGCCTTGGCAATATGTTATCAATGTCCGCATTCGCGGCCAATGCGGACCGGCAATGGAACCGGAACTCGCCGACACTACGTAATAGAATGGGCGCCGGTACGCATGCCCTGCGCACCAGATGCCTTGATGAGCAAAGGAGAGTCCATGGCTGGAGCCAGCCTGCTTGCCCTGATTGACGATATTGCGACCATACTCGACGATGTCGCGGTGATGACCAAGGTCGCGGCAAAAAAGACCGCGGGCGTGCTCGGCGACGACCTCGCGCTGAATGCGCAACAGGTTGCCGGCGTGCGCGCCGAGCGCGAGCTGCCGGTCGTTTGGGCAGTTGCGGTCGGCTCGCTCAAGAACAAATTGATCCTCGTGCCGTCAGCCCTGCTGATCAGCGCGTTCATGCCCTGGGCCGTGACGCCGCTGTTGATGCTGGGCGGTTTGTATCTGTGTTTCGAGGGCGTGGAAAAGCTTGCCCACAAATGGCTGCACAGCGCGGCCGAGGACGCAGCCGGGCACGCTCGTGAACTTGCCGCGCTCGCCGACCCGGCCATCGATTTGGTGGCGTTCGAAGCTGCCAAGATCAAGGGCGCGATCCGCACGGATTTCGTACTTTCCGCAGAGATTATCGTCATCTCGTTAGGCACGGTCGCAGACAAGACATACGCAACGCAGTTCGCGGTATTGTCAGGAATCGGCCTGCTCATGACCATCGGTGTCTATGGACTCGTCGCGGGCATCGTCAAGCTGGATGACGTCGGCGCAGGCCTCCTGAAATCGGCAAGCGCCGTTACGCGGGGAATCGGCCGGATGCTGCTGCTGGCCGCGCCGCGGCTGATGCAATCATTGACGGTGATCGGCACGGCGGCAATGTTCATGGTTGGCGGCGGCATCATCACACATGGAATTGCACCGCTGCATCACGTGATGCAGCGCGCCGTCGATGCCGCAAGTGCCGGCGTGATTTTCGACACGCTGGCGCCGACACTGCTCGACGCGCTTGTCGGCATCATCGCCGGCGTTCTAACGCTGCTCGTCGTGAAAGCGGGCGCCACATTGGCGGGTGCCGTACGTTCGCGGCGACCGACCTGATCGACGATAATTTCCGGCAGGCCGGAAATTTCTGGTCTTATCAACGTTCCATCCGATCCTGAAAGGAAAGATCATGCACAGACAACACCACATACTCACAGCAGTCCTGGTCATCGGCGGCGCCACTGCGGCCGCATCAACGGCCGTCGCGCAGGACTACCCCGCCAAAGCCATACGCATCGTGACGTCTCCGGCCGGCGGTGGCAACGATTTCGTCGCGCGACTGGTCGCGCAGGGGATCACCGGCCCGCTGGGACAGCCCGTGGTCATCGATAATCGTCCCACGCCCGTGATAGGCGAAACGGTGGCGAGGACGGCGCCGGATGGCTACACGCTGCTGGTTGCCGGAAGCTCGTTCATGATCGGACATCTCATTCAACAGCAGAGCTTCGATCCCGTCAGAGATTTCGCGCCGATCTCGCTCGCGGGCACCGCGCCCAACGTCGTGCTTGTCCATCCCTCGCTGCCGGTCAAGTCGGTCAGGGAACTCATCACGCTCGCCAAAGCGCGTCCCGGCGAACTCAACTACGCTTCTTCCGGCACCGGTTCGACACAGTATCTGTCCGCGGAGTTGTTCAAGTCCATGGCCGGCATCACCGTGGTCAATGTCGCTTACGGCGGTGGCGGGCCGGGCCTCATCGCACTCATCAGTGGCGAAGTGCAGCTCATATTCAGTCCCTCCAGCACCGCCGCGCCCATCGTGAAATCCGGCAAAGCCAGGGCGCTGGCCGTCACCAGTCTCAAGCCCTCCGCTCTTGCACCCGGTTTGCCGACGGTGTCTGAAACGGGACTGCCCGGTTATGAAGTGATATCGGTGGATGCCGTATGGGCGCCTGCCAAAACGCCTGCCGCCATCATCAACCGGCTGAGCCAGGAAATTGCCAAAGCGATCAACCGGCCGGATATCCGGCAGAGATACTTCGATGCCGGCGTGGACGTCGTGGGCAGCACACCGGAAGCGCTGGCAGGGACTTTGCAGTCTGAAATCGCCAAATGGGGAAAAGTGATCAAGAGCACCAATGCACGGCCTCAGTAACGCCGCCGCGCGGCGCAGGGTCAATTTCCTCCGTCGCTGACGACGATCCTGGCCTATCAAGGACGTTCAGGCGGCAAGCTGAAGGGGATCAAGCTGGTCCAGCAATGGGGGCAACGGGCAATGGAGTACCGCGCCCACCATGTGCAGAAGCTCTGCCGCTATGATGCGTATCGTCCCGTCCGTGGTCGCGGTGGCAAACAAACCCTTGATCAGCACTGCTTTAACCAGTGGCGCGAGGTCGCGCAACATTTCGAGCGCGCCGACCGCTGCATCGAGTTTCAGCGCATCCCGGCTCACTGCAGCAGCGTCTTCAAGACCCATTTCCCGCGCATCCGGCTGAAAAGCTGAATAGGCATTTGAAATCACCTTTTCCCCCACAGGCGACTATATGGCATCTCTAAAAGGGTGATCCCGCTATCGAGCGCGCAAAGTCTGGCGGACGCGACCTGGCGGCTCGATATCCGCGGGAATTTACTAAGCTTTACCAGCATGCCGTTGGCACCCTGACAGATTACTGCTGTTTGTAGAACACGTACTTGGCCTGATACGCCACCTGTTGCTAGAAAGTTTCGCGAGCGAGGCAAGGAGCATGTTCGCGCGCAATCCTGCTATGAAATCGAATGTCTCCTGCAGCCGTCCGTACAGTTGCATGCCATGCGGCATGACCTGACCCATTTACTTCGGAGACATACCGGCAAGCCATTGGAACTGTGCCTCAGGGACGAACACATTCGCCGCGTGCGCGCTGCCACTCGCCTTTCGACATCGGCTGCAGTGACAGTAGCGAAAGGCCGCGAACGGTGGCTTTACTTCGAATTTGACCGCGCCGCACAAACAGCTTCCCGAAATTGCTTCAGATGGCATAATTGCTCACTATGTAAGTGACATGACAGTGTCGACAACTGTTGATAATATCAGAGGCAATTGCGATGGGAAAACATGGTTCGTTTAGCTGAGTTACCTGAGTGGGACCGCAAAGCCAAACTCGAGAAAGTCAAAGAACTCACGGGGTTTGATGAACGGCCCTGGGTCAGTCCGCCGCCACTCGATCAATGCCGCATTGCGATTGTCACAACGGCCGGTGTGCATCGCAAGGGCGACCGCCCGTTCGGCCCCGGCGCCACCGACTACCGCATCATTCCTGGAGACACCAAAGCCTCGAACCTATTAATGAGCCACCAGTCGGTCAATTTCGACCGCACCGGTTTTCAGGAAGACTACAACGTCGTCTTTCCGATCGATCGTCTTAACGATCTCGCGCGTCGCAAAGTAATCGACTCTGTTGCCGATCTGCATTATTCGTTTATGGGTGCGGCCCAGATTCGCGAGCTCAAACCTAAGGCTCGCGAATTGGCGGATCTACTCAAGGCGGATGGCGTTGACGCGGTCTTGTTGACGCCGATATGACCAAACTGCACGTGCGCCGTCGGCGCACTTGGTCAATATATTGAAGCAGCGGGCATTGCGACAACGCAGATCTCGCTGATCCGAGAGCACACCGATGCGATTAAACCGCCACGCGCTTTATGGGTGTCGTTCATGCTCGGCCGGCCGTTCGGTGTGCCGAACGATGCCGCGTTTCAGGAGCGCGTGCTGCTGGCCGCATTGAAGTTGCTCGCAGCGCCCTCAGGACCGGTGCTCGTCGATTATCCGGAAGACGCACCACGTTCGGACGCCGCCGCGCAAGGCGTTGCGTGCCCAGTCAGCTTTGCCCTCGCAGCGACTGACGATATTGGTTCGGCATTCGTGCGTGAGGTCGAAGAGTTGCAACCGTGGCACGACCGCGCCATGGAGCGCCGCGGCCGCAGCATGGTGGGATTGAGCAAGCTATCTGTTGTTGACGCGGCGAAAGTTATTGCGCGCCTCCTGCGTGACAACGTGGTTGACAGTATCGATGGTCTGAGTCCAGGCGAGACGATTAAGCTCGTATGCGAAGACCTTCGCACCTACTACTACGAGGCGGCTGCGGCGCGCCCAGGCACGCCAGATGCCGACGCAGTTCAACATTGGTTCTGGCACGATACGGCCGGCGGCCGGGCGTTTCTAGCGCTGCACAAGCAATGCGTCGCCAGTGCGGACGTGTCGATGAAGCGGCTATGCAATTTCTCACTGGTGCCGCGCGCAGTATTGCTGGAAATGAACAAGGCGTAACCTCAAACGCAAGGATCTTGGTTTCCATGGATGAACTCAATAATGAATATCTAACGCACGAAGATCAAAATCCTGGGATGGAAGCCTGGTCGAAAAGATTAGCGGCGCAGTCCAAACATGTTCAAGGCTTCGAAACTCTTGCGACACGACCTTGGCCGGTCGCGAATGACTGACGTGCTGCTGATTATAGTACCGGTGCGGGGTCGTTCTTCGTTTGGTGACAACAGATGTGCGCGTCACAATATTGACGGCTAGTCTGCACGCATTGAACATGGCGAAATGGTCCTTGCTTTGCCTCAACCGACATAGAACTCACGAAGCTACCTCACCTTGGCCAGTTAGTTCACGAAAGTTTTTCTGCGACAAGAGCTTCTGATGTCAGATTAACCAAACGGAGATTTTTTGTATGGTTATAACACCAAGAGTGCCGCTCATCGGTCCACAGACCGCGACCGGCGAAACCAAGAGATATTTTGATACAGTCGCGAGATCAATACGGCGTGTGCCCAATTCCAAACGCGCCTGGGCTCACCTGCCTTACATTGCAAAGTTCCAACATTTGATCGGCTCAGTACTGCACCACGAAGGAGCCGGCGCAGTACTTTCGTGCAGAATTAAGCAGATGGCGGTCCTCAAAACGAGTCACGTGAACTCCTGTGCGTATTGACTGGCGCACAATACGGCGCTTGATCAAGCGTCAGGAATTACCGAGGAACAGGCTGTGGCAATCAGTTTGGATGACTACCTGAACTCGCCACGCTTCTCGCGCCGCGAGCGCGCGGCCGTACTCTGGGCTGAACATGTCGCGAAAAATACTGCTTGATGTGTTTAATCGATTGACGCCACACTTCAATGACCAGGAAATTGTTGAGCTGACTGGGGTATGTGCAATGGGGAATCAAATGGATCGCATATATAATGCATTGCGGCTCCCGCTCGAATCCGATCGCGAGATAGAAGCACTTCATCGCACGACCTGGCTTGATCCCGGACGATTGAAAACCTATGTCGAAACACTCATTGCTCACTGGCCAAAGGAGTTTCCGGTTCCGACGGATTAACGGTCAGTCAGTTGTTTGTCAATTTCAGCAACCGCTCTTGCCTCAACCCGTGCCTGTGTATTTCGTTTACGTCTTGAGCACGCTCGATGGCGTCAGTGTGGCCGCTACGCAGGTATGGGCAGGCGTCGAACAACCCTTGACAGGCACGGCCATAGCCTGAAGCAGCAAGCGGTCATTCGGGACGACTTCCGCCCTATGACTGCTGAGCCCTCGGATCGCTGCCAATCATGACGACGAAGGTCGAGTGACACTTCTGGGCAGGGTAGTGCCATTGCCTGACAAAGCAAGCGGTCGTTCAATCCGAATTTCTCACCTACGTCTACTGACCCGCGGATTGCAGCCGTTGGTGGCGCAGAACCGCCATGGCCGCTGTGGCCGATTTCCAGCCACTGACGACACATGGACTGAGGAACCGCACGGAGCAGGTACCGCAGCCAGACCGTCTTCCATGCCTCTCTCACTGGCGCAGCTACTGGGGTAAACTTCGGCTGGCCGGGATCGCGCTTGCACTTTAAACACGCAACCAACTGCTGCTTGCCAGGCTCCGGCTCATTTTTGGAGAATCCATGACCACGTTACGCGTATTGCCCAAAGCGCTACTATTGTTGATCGCGCTGGGAACGCCGTTATTCGCGCAAACCTATCCAATCCGCCCCGTCCGCATCGTTACGGCCGAACCCGGCGGCGGCGGTGATTTCATCTCGCGCACCGTTGGCCAGGGCATCTCGGCGGCGCTCCAGCAACCTGTCATCATCGAAAACCGCGGTGGCGGAATGCTGCCTGCAATTCATGTTTCCAAGGCCACAGCGGACGGTTATACGCTGCTGTGCTCCAGCGGCGTGATGTGGATAGGACCATTGCTGCAGAAGATGTCCTACGATGCGGTGCGCGATTTTTCGCCTGTAACGCTGGCGGTCAGCGCCCCCAACATACTGGTGATCAATCCCACGCTGCCGGTCAATTCAGTGCAGGAGCTGATTACGTACGCCAAGGCAAAGCCGGGACAGCTTAACTACGGTTCCGCGGGCACCGGCGGCTCCGCGCATCTGGCGGCGGAGTTGTTCAAGTCCATGGCCGGCGTCAGTATCACGATGATTCCGTACAAGGGCGCGGGACCGGCACTGATCGCGATGCTGGGCAACGAAATACAAACCATGTTCGCGACCGCGACCGCGGCCACCGTGCACATACAGTCGGGAAAAATTAAAGCGCTGGCAGTGACCACGGCCCAGCCGTCGGTGCTGGTGCCGGGCGTGCCGACGATGGCCGCCTCGGGATTGCCCGGCTACGAATCCGCGACCATCACCGGTTTCTTTGCATTGGCCGGCACGCCTGCCCCCGTTATCCATCGCCTCAATCATGAGATGAACCGCGTGCTCGCAACACAGGAGGTGCGGGACAAATTCCTGAAAACCGGCGTCGAAGCAGTCGGCAATACACCGGCGCAATATGCGCAGATCATGAAGAGCGAAATCGCGCGTCTTGGAAAAGTGATACGCGACGCAGGCATAAGAGCCAACTGATCCATAACGGAGACTATCGATGGCAAACGATGCACAAGCCCGCCCCGCGCCGGACCAGGTACTGACCGACATTGCGGACTACGTGACCGGCTATCACATTGCAAGCGAGTCCGCCTATCGGATGGCACGGCTGTGCCTGATCGACTCCATGGGCTGCGCCGTCGAAGCGCTCAACTTTCCCGAATGCACCAAGCTGCTGGGCCCTATGGTGCCGGGCATGATGTTTAACAACGGCGTGCCGGTGCCGGGCACCGCATACCGGCTCGATCCGCTGAGCGCGGCGTTCAACATCGGGGCCATGATACGTTGGCTGGACTTCAACGATGCTTTTCACGGCCATCCGTCGGACAATCTGGGCGCGATACTCGCCGCCGCCGATTATGTGAGCCGTCGGCGCATAGCCGAAGGCGGCAAACCCGTGCTTGTGCGCGAGGTGCTCACCGCCATGATCAAGGCCTATGAAATACAGGGTCTGCTGCTGCTCGACAACGACTATCCGAATCGCGGCTACGACTACGACCCGGTGATGAAAGTCGCATCCGGCGCGGTGGCGGCGCACATCATGGGCGCGAGCCGTGATGTAATCATCAATACCATATCCAATGCATGGGCCGACGGTTGCTCGATCAGAACCTACCGTCAGGGTAACAATACCGGCACGCGCAAGAGCTGGGCCGCCGCCGACTCGGTCAGCCGAGGGCTTAGGCTCGCGATGATGGCGATGAAGGGGGAAATGGGCTACCCGTCAGTGCTGACGTACAAGACCCACGGCTTCTACGATGCGTTTTTTCAGGGACAGGCATTCAAATTTCAAATGCCGTATGGCCACTACGTGATCGAGAACATCACGTTCAAGTTCGTGCCCGCCGGCAACCACGGCCAAAGCGCCGTTGAATGCGCATTCAAGCTGCACCCGCAGGTCAAGGACCGGCTCGACGATATCGAAAGCATAGGCATACGCACGCAGAAATCGCTGATGCGCATCATGAACAAGGCCGGGCCACTCTTCAACGCCGCCGACCGCGATCATTGCGCACAGTACATCATTGCCGTGGGATTGATACATGGCAAACTCGAATCGCACTATTTCGAGGACGACTTCGCCGCCGACCCGCGCATAGACCAACTGCGTGGAAAAATGACGGTGGTCGAGGATCCGCGCTACTCGCGCGATCACATCGACCCCGAAAAACGCTCGAAAGCCAACGCGATTGAAGTGCGGTTCAAGGACGGCTCCAGCCCGTTGCAAGCCGAAGTCGAGTATCCGATCGGCCACCCGCGGCGCCGCGCCGAATGCGTACCCATACTGGAAGCAAAATTCCGCCGCCACCTCGCGCGCCGTTACGCGCCCAGGCAGCAGGCCGCGATACTCGAACTGTGCGCCGATCAGGCACGGCTGGAAGCCATGCCGGTCAACGTTTTCATGGATGCGTTTGCACTCTAATCTGAAACTCACATGAGCGCCGAGCGTGTTTTTTGTGCCACAAGCAATCCACGCAACCGTAGTCCAATTTCCCGTGGGAGCATGACAATGCGCAAACACCATATCCAGTGGTTCGTGTTCACGACAGTAGCCACAATCGGCACGAACGTTGTACTCGCGCAGGACTATCCGACCAAGCCAATCCGCGTCTATACGAGCGGCGTCGGTGGCAGCAGCGATCGCGTTGCGCGGATTATCGCGCCGGCGTTAAGCGCCGCGCTCGGCCAGCAGGTGGTCATTGATGCCCGCGCCGCTCCCATCTCCTTAGAGCAGACCGCCAAGGCGGCGCCTGACGGTTATACGCTGATCGTCGCGGGCAGCGGCATCATCACCGCGCCATTGCTGCAAGTGCCGCCGCAGGAACCGCTTAAGGATTTCGCACCCATCACGCTCGCCGTCAGTGCGCCCAGCGTCATCACCGTGCACCCGACGATGCCGATCAAGACGGTTAAACAACTGATCGATCTCGCCCGGGCCAGGCCGGGTGAGCTCAATTACGCGTCCGGCAATACGGGATCGGCTTCGCATCTGACGGGCGAGTTGTTCAACTCGATGGCCGGGGTCAGGATCGTGCGTGTTCCTTACAAGGCAGCCGGCGCGGCAGTCGCGGACATGGTCACCGGGCAGGTGCAGGTCGCCTATTACAGTCCCGGATCCGTGGCGCCACAGGTGCAAGGTGGCAAGTTGCGGGCCATCGCGGTGACGAGCCTGCAGCCTTCGGCGTTGGTGCCGGGTGTTCCTACTGTGGCGGCGACCGGGTTGCCCGGTTTCGAGGTGTTGTCCACCGATTCCGTGTTCGCGCCGGCGAAAACGCCTGCTGCGATTCTGACCCGTGTGCACCGCGATGTCGTGCGAGTGCTCAATCAACCCGACATCAAGGAAAAATTGCTGGCCTCCGGCGGCGAACCGATAGGCAACAGCCCGGAAGCTTTCTCGGCGTGGCTCAAGTCCGAGGCTGTCAAGTGGGGCAAGCTCATCAAGGAAACAGGCATGCGCGCCGAGTGACGTGCGTCAGGTCTTAAGCAAGTGTAGGGCGCAATAACCGAAGGGCATTGCGCCGTATTGCGATATTGCCGACCGCACATTCGGCGCAATGCGCTGCGCTTATTGACGCCCTACTAGGTTGAGTAAGCTGCGCGTCGGCACGTTCAATCCGACAGGCTGTACATGCGGTGGAAGGCGCAGCGCTTTTCCACCCTGCTCATCGCCTATCGATCAGGTCTTGAGCGCGACCAGGACCTCGTCCAGCATCTTCTTCGCGTCGCCGAACAGCATATGGTTATTTTCTTTATAAAATAATGGGTTATCTACGCCAGCATAGCCAGAGGCCATGCTGCGCTTCATCACGATGGAGGTCTTGGCCTTCCACACTTCGAGCACCGGCATGCCGGCAATCGGGCTGGTCGGGTCGTCCTGCGCGGCGGGATTCACAATGTCATTGGCGCCGATCACCATGGCGACATCGGTGTCCGGAAAGTCGTCATTGAGTTCGTCCATCTCAAACACGATGTCGTAAGGCACCTTGGCTTCGGCCAGCAGCACGTTCATGTGGCCCGGCATGCGGCCGGCGACCGGATGAATGCCGAAACGCACGTTGACGCCTTTATCGCGCAGGTATTTGGTGATCTCGAACACCGTATGCTGTGCTTGTGCAACCGCCATACCATAGCCCGGGACGATGATCACATTCTTGGAGTCGCGCAGCAGTTCCGCCGTCTCGGCGGCGAGTATGGGACTGACTTCGCCCGCAGGCTGCGCGCCGCCTGCGGCCGCTGCGGGAGCGCCGCCGCCGGTGCCGAACCCACCCGCAATCACGCTGATGAAATTGCGGTTCATCGCCTTGCACATGATGTAGGAAAGAATCGCGCCGCTCGAACCCACCAGCGCACCGGTGACGATCAGCAGATCGTTTGACAGCATGAAGCCGGTTGCCGCCGCCGCCCAGCCGGAGTAGCTGTTAAGCATGGACACCACCACCGGCATGTCAGCGCCGCCGATGGCCATCACCATGTGAATGCCGAAGAGCAGCGCAATCACCGTCATCACGATCAGCGGTGTCATGCCATCGGCCACGGTGTGCGTGTTGATGAAGACACCACCGAAATAAACCACCACCAGCAGTCCGGCGAGGTTCATGAAGTGGCGCCCCGGCAACAACACCGGGCTGCCGGAGATCTTGCCCGACAACTTGCCGAAGGCGATGATCGAACCGGAGAAGGTTACTGCGCCGATCAGAATGCCGATGTAGATTTCCACCTCATGGATAGTTTTCTCGACCCCCTGGAACACACCCGCTGCTGCCGGGTCGATGTAATTGGCAAAGCCGACGAGCATGGCGGCGAGACCGACCATGCTGTGCATCAGCGCGACCAGTTCGGGCATCTGCGTCATCTTCACCGTGCGGGCGGCATAGATACCGACGACGGCGCCGAGCGCCATGGCGCCGGCAATCCAAGCATAGCCGGCTGCAGTGACCTGCGGCCCCAGGACCGTCGCCAGCACGGCGATGGACATGCCGATCATGCCGTACAGGTTCCCGCGACGCGAGGTCTCGGGATTGGACAATCCACCGAGGCTGAGGATGAAAAGTATCGTTGCTCCGAGATAGGAGACGGTTGCCAGTGTTACGGACATCTTTCGTCTCCCTTATTTGCGGAACATATCCAGCATGCGCTGGGTGACTGCGAACCCGCCAAACATGTTGACGCACGTCAGCGCGATGGCGGCCACCGCCAGTCCGAGAATCCACGCTTCCGGCCGCTCGCCGGTGGAGGCAATCGGCGGCGCAACCTGCACCAGCGCGCCAATGGCGATGATGCTGCTGATCGCGTTGGTGACACTCATCAGCGGCGTATGCAGTGCCGGCGTGACGTTCCACACCACCATGTAACCGACGAAGACCGCCAGCACGAATACGGTGAAGTGTCCGAGAAACGCTGGCGGCGCGTAGGCGCCGACGAATAACAACAAGGCCGCTGCGATCAGGAATGTGATCGCCGTGCTTGTGCCCGAAGCCGGTGCCCTCGCCTCGCCGTGCTTGGGCGCCTTCGGCGGCATGGCCGCGGGCTTGGCTGCCGGCGCGGCCGGCAGCTTAAGGGGCGGCGGCGGCCACGTGATCGAGCCCTCCCTGATGACCGTGAGGCCGCGAATGGCGTCGTCATCCATGTTGACGTTGATGACCCCGTCCTTGGTCTTGCACAATTCCTCGGTGAGACGGAACAGGTTGGTCGCGTACAGCGTCGACGACTGCCTCGCCAGGCGCGAGGCCAGGTCGGTATAGCCGACGATGATCACGCCGTGCTTCACGACCGCCTGGCCGGGCTCGGTCAGTTCGCAGTTACCGCCGCGCTCGGCGGCCATGTCGACGATCACGCTGCCCGGCTTCATGCTCCGCACCATCTCGGCGGTAATCAGCCTGGGCGCCGGCTTGCCGGGGATCAGCGCGGTGGTGATGATGATGTCCACCTCCCGGGCCTGCTTCGCGTACATCTCGCGTTGGGCCTGCTGGAAGCCCTCGCTCATGACCTTGGCGTAGCCGCCACCGCCAGCCCCTTCCTCCTCAAAATCGACCTTCACGAATTCACCGCCCAGCGACACCACCTGGTCGGCCACTTCGGCACGGGTATCGTTGGCGCGCACGATGGCGCCCAAGCTGGCCGCAGTGCCGATCGCAGCCAGGCCGGCAACGCCGGCACCGGCAATGAAGACCTTGGCGGGCGGCACCTTGCCTGCGGCGGTGATCTGCCCGTTGAAGAAACGGCCGAAGGCATTGGCGGCCTCGATGACAGCGCGGTAGCCGGCGACGCCGGCTTGTGAGGTCAGGGCGTCCATCTTCTGCGCGCGGGAGAGCATGCGCGGCAGCGAGTCTATGGCCAGCACGGTGACCTTGCGCGCCGAGAGCTGTTGCATCAGTTCAGGGTTCTGCGCCGGCCAGATGAAGCTGATCAGGGTCTGGCCCTCGTGCATCATGCCGACGTCTTCAGCAGACGGCACACACACCTTGAATACGATGTCGGAGACAGCCCATAACTGCCTGGCGTCCGCGACAATCTCGGCGCCGGCAGCGCGGTAAGTTTCGTCGCTCAAGTTCGCCGCATCGCCAGCGCCGGACTGAACCGCAAGCTTGAAACCGAGTTTGATCAGTTTTTCAACGACTTCAGGTACGGTTGCAACGCGCTTTTCACCGGCTGCGGTCTCTTTTGGCACCCCTATGACCTGAGGCATGAATTCTCCCTGAATTTTGCAAACAAGCTTGTGCACGGCATTATACCAAGCCAACACGGTCAGCCGTGCATGGTCCGCCCCATCGCTTGCCCGCCATCAATTCCGCAGGCGCTGCGCGGTATACTCGACTCGACATCACTCGAGTCAATTACATTTCATGGCTGTCATACACATACTGCCCGATCTCCTGATCAATCAGATTGCCGCCGGTGAAGTCATAGAACGCCCCGCCGCGGCACTCAAGGAACTGCTCGAAAACAGCCTGGATGCGGGCGCGCACGAAATCAGCGTGCAACTGGCCAGCGGCGGTGCCAAACTGCTTAAAGTCAGTGACGACGGTATCGGCATCAGCAAGGACGAATTGCCGCTCGCGCTGGCGCGCCACGCCACGAGCAAGATCTCCACGCTCGACGACCTCGAATGCATAGCCAGCCTCGGTTTTCGCGGCGAAGCGCTGGCCAGCATCGCGGCAGTTTCCAATCTGACACTGACCAGCCGGCAGGGCGAGGAAAAACACGCGTGGGCTATCGCGGTTGCCGGCGGCACGCTCGCAACACCGGCGCCCGCCGCACGCGATGCCGGCACCAGCGTGGAAGTACACGATTTGTATTTCAATACGCCCGCGCGCCGCAAATTTCTCAAATCCGAAACGACTGAGTACGCGCACTGCGACGAAACCTTCAAACGCATCGCGCTGGCGCGGCCCGCGGTCGCCTTCCTCATGCAACACAATGGCCGTGCGCAGTGGCACCTCAAGGCGCAAACCGCGGCGCAACGCATCAGTGCCGTGCTCGGCGACGATTTTGAAGCCGCCGCCGTGGCACTCGATGCCGCCAGCGCAGGCCTGCGCCTTGCCGGCATGTGCGGTCTGCCTGCCGCGGCACGCAATGCGCGCAATGCTCAATATTGTTTCGTCAACGGCCGCTTTGTGCGGGACAAAGTGCTGTCCCACGCCATACGCCAGGCCTACGCCGACGTGTTGCATAACGACCGCCACCCCGCTTATGTGCTGTTCCTGAACATGGATCCGGCGCGCGTGGATGTCAACGTGCATCCCACCAAGAGCGAGGTTCGTTTCCGCGATACCCAGGCGATACACCAGTTCGTATTTCACGCCGTGAGCCGCGCGCTTTCCGGCACCGTGGCAGGCGCCACCACGGACATCATTCCGGAACCTGCGCAGCGCACCTCCAGCCCGGGGTTCATGGCAACACAGCACCGTATGCCGCTGGGTGTGGCACAACCGCGCGCCGCCTACGATGTGCTGTTCGGCCGTGAGCAATCCCGTCCCGCCGCAGCGGAGTTGACCGCACGCGCGCAGACACCGACAACTGCCGCCGAAACCATGGCAACTGCCACGGCCGGCGCAGATGCGAATACCGACGCAGCGCAAGCGGATATTCCGGTTCTGGGATACGCACTCGCACAGCTGCACGGCATCTATGTTCTCGCCCAGAACGAACATGGCCTGGTCATAGTAGACATGCATGCCGCGCACGAACGCATCGTCTACGAACATCTCAAGAACCAGCTCGACACCGACCGCATCACCATGCAACCGTTGCTGATCCCGGTGGTGTTCAATGCGGAACGCATCGATGTCGCCACCGCCGAGGAGCATGCCGAGGTTCTCGCACGCATGGGCTTCGAAATTGCGGCACTGTCGCCGACCGCGATCGCGGTGCGCGGCGTTCCGCTTGCGCTGAAGGATGCCGACGCCGGCGAACTGGCGCGCGACGTACTCTCAGATATCCGCGAATTTGGCGCCGGACATGTGCTGATCGAACGGCAAAACGAACTGCTCTCGACCATGGCCTGCCATACCGCTGTGCGCGCCAACCGCAAGCTCAGCGTTCCGGAAATGAATGCCCTGCTGCGCGACATGGAGGCAACCGAACGTTCCGGCCAATGCAATCACGGACGTCCGACGTGGCACCAGATCAGTGTCGCCGAGCTGGATAAGTTGTTCCTGCGCGGACGTTAGGGGCTGGGGAACGGTAAGCGGTGATCTGTGATCAGGAATTCCACATCCCCTCCAATGGCAAAGCGCCGCGCTACTCACCGCTCACCGATTACCGCTCACGCAAAATTGCCACCAGCGATTTTGCTCATGGGGCCCACGGCGAGCGGCAAAACAAGTGTCGCGCTCGATCTGGTGCGCGAACTGCCGTGCGAGATCGTCAGCGTGGACTCCGCGCAGGTCTACCGCCACATGGATATAGGCACCGCCAAGCCGGATGCCGAAACGCTCGGAGTCGCACCGCACCACCTGATCAACGTAATAGATCCGGATGAAGCCTTTTCGGCGGCGCGCTTTCGCGATGATGCACAGGCGCTGATGCGTGAAATCACCGAACGCGGCAATATTCCGTTGCTGGTAGGCGGCACCATGATGTATTTCAAGACCATGCTTGAAGGGCTCTCCGAACTTCCACAGGCCGATCCCGCGATACGCATGGTAATCGACACCATGGCCGACGAATCCGGATGGCCGGCACTGCACGCAAAGTTGGCATTGGTCGACCCGGAAACCGCGGCGCGCCTCGAACCCAACGACGCACAACGCATACAGCGTGCGCTGGAAGTCTATTACATCTCCAATCGGCCCATGTCCGAACTCCTGAAGAAGCCTAAGTATGTGTATTTCCCCTATACACCGCTCAAGCTGGCGTTGATTCCGGGCGACCGTTCCGTACTCCATGACCGTATCGCGACCCGCTTTGAGACCATGCTCGAACTCGGGCTGATTTCGGAGTTGCGCAAATTGCGTGAAGACTACGCGCTCGAACCCGATATGCCGTCGATGCGCTGCGTGGGCTATCGCCAGACATGGCAATATCTGGACGGAAAAATCGGCCTCGCCACGCTGCGCGAGCAAGGCATAGCGGCCACGCGCCAACTCGCGAAACGGCAGTTGACCTGGTTGCGCGCGATGAAGGAATTGGCCGAGTTCGACTGCCTGGATGAAGACCTCAGCGATCAGGTGCTCACGCATCTGCGCCAGCACCTGCCGGAGACTACAAGCGAACCCGCGAAATCATAACGGGATCAGAACGCCATGGCACTACCTTGTGGTAGTGCCATTGGGATCAGAACGGAATTCGGGAACGTATCCGCACTCCCATGTCCTGATTATTGCCGTGCGCGCCAAACTGAAACTCGCCGGTCGGTTTGTGCGCGCCCATGGGGGACACTGTTATCGTCGTTGCTAAGGCAATCAGGTCATGTCCCGCGAACAGACTGACCGAGAATGGGGGAAACGGCTGTGCACCTTGCACCACGCGCGTGATCGTCTCCATCAGCACCGCGTTGCTCCCGGACAAAGCCGGGTCGGCGACGGGTAGTACCTGCAGGGCGTCTATCCGTCCGTCTCTGCGCAACTGCAACCGCACCACCACGGCACCAGGAATTCTCCGCCCGGCTCCATCCACCGGCCAATCCTGCGCGCCGCGCTGCCGGACTTTCTCGGTAACCGCCGAGAGATAGATCTCCATACTCGGAGTAAGAGCGTTTTGGTCTACATGAAAAACCTCTGCCGTGCCCGTGCCCGGAACAAGTGCCGCACCCGCCGGTGTATCCGCCGCATTCACCAACGACGCGACCAATGAGACTACGAAGCAAATGGTGTGGATCGGTTTCACCATGCGATCTCAGCCTTTGTCCTGCACATGGGCGCTTGCCCACCCGCGGGCGAAAGATATTCTCAGGTCATCGTCAGCGTTGATTTGAGCGCTGTCGCGCACTATCGTGCCCGAGGTTGTTTCGACCAGGCTGTAGCCGCGTTGCAGTACCGCCTGGGGATTGAGCTGGGCAAGCTGCGCGGCCAGGCTCCTGACTTCGGCTTGCAGGGTCGTCACGCGCTGCGCGACTGCCACCGCCAGGCGCTGTGCCAGCGAGCGCTGCTCTATGGCCAGCGCACTAAAATCCGGACGCGCCGATTGCAGGGTGCGCGACAATTCGCGCATTCGCCAGATGTTTCCGTCGAGACCGTGCGCCCACGCACTGCCCATGCGGCTCGCCAGATGTCCGAGATGGCTTAACTGGCTGGCAATGCGTTCGCCGGGATGTTGCAGGCGCCGCGCCAGCACGTCGAGCTGCTGCATGCGATGCTCGAGGGCACTCTGCGTCACGCGACCCAGACGGTGCTGAACGTGTGCCAGCGCCTGCGTCAATTCGTCGCGGCTGGGGCATGCCATTTGCGCCGCGGCAGTCGGCGTCGGCGCGCGCACGTCGGCAACAAAATCAGCGATCGTGAAATCGGTTTCATGCCCGACGCCACTGATGACCGGCAGCTGGCACGCGTGTATCGCCCGCGCCACGACTTCCTCGTTGTACGCCCAAAGGTCTTCAATACTGCCACCGCCGCGGCATACGATCAGTACATCACATTCGGCGCGCGCGTCGGCGATTGAGAGCGCCGCGGCAATCTGCCGCCCTGCGCTTTCGCCCTGAACAGCGGTCGGATAGACGATGACCGGTATCGCGGCCATGCGGCGTCTCAATGTCGTCAACACGTCGCGCAGCGCGGCCGCCTGCAGCGACGTAATCACGCCTATCGCCCTGGGAAATGCGGGTATAGCCCGCTTCGACGCGGGGTCGAACAGACCCTCCGCTTGAAGCTTGGATTTCAGTTTCTCAAACGCCGCATATAAGGCGCCCAGCCCGGAGCGCCGCATGGCTTCGACGTTAAGTTGGAATTCGCCGCGCGCTTCGTAAAAAGAAGGACTGGCCCTAAGCTCGACCTGCATGCCGTTGGCGGGCTTCCAGTCGTGCAACTGTGCTTTGTGACGGAACATCACGCAGCGCACTTGCGCCTGCCCATCCTTCAATGAAAAATAGCAATGTCCGGAGGCCGCGCGCATGAAGTTGGAGATTTCTCCCGCGACCCACATCAGCGGCAGATTACCTTCCATCAGCTCCCTGACGAGCCGATTAAGCTCCGCGACGCTGATTACGCGTGGAGCCTGAGCAATATCCGGTATCAGTTGCATCGCACAATTCTAGCGTCGCAATGGGTGCTCATGGTCATTAATTCGACACGTTAAGAAGTTGCCTCTGCTGATTTAATAATACAAAAATCCTTGACAACACAACCAAGCTATGGCGTGTCATCAACAATAGCCAAGGTGCGCTGACCAGGGGCGCGCGTATACCTACACCCGCACCGGGAAATAATTACAAGTCTTTGTTTTTAAACACTTAAATTATAGTTTAAAATTTAAGCAGACTAACAAAACTCTTTACAGGCGCTCAACTTAGGCCGGTTGTTTACAAATTATGCACAGAGTTATCCACAGCAAATGTGGAAAAGTTTTTGTGCTTGTCGACAGCAGATAGACCTTGACATTAATCGATGACGATCAATCTCAGGGAACGCACCGCGATTTCGATGAGTTGTCGCACCCAGATACTGTAGCGGGGCCATGGCGTCGTACTGCTGCGTGAACGAAATGGCAACGGTGTGATTCGGTTACCCCAGGTACGGCAGACCCTAGGTCGGCAAGCCTTAGCCGACACCAGACGGCGGCGGCATGGGTATGCCGCTCTACGATCTTGCGTAAAGGGAAAAGTGGCGTTGTGTAGATACCCTTGCCTTAAAGGGAGTTGGGATGAAGTTGCTACTCCGTAACGCTCTCAACAAAAAATATTTGCAATGACACCGGACGTGCCCCGCAAAGGCCTGAACTGCGCCGATTGCGCTTGCTGAAATTCTATTGCCCGTATACAGTTACGCCGGTCAATTTAAGCGATATCGGAGAATTTAGTGTTTGCATTTATCGAAGCGGCGGGATGGCCAGTCTGGCCGTTGGTTCTGGCCTCCATCATTTCGCTCGCCATCATAGGCGAGCGCGCGTGGTCGTTGCGCGCAGGCGTAGTCACCCCAAAAGACCTGCTGAATCAGGTGGTTCAGGAATACCGCCAGAACGGCGCCAGCCCGCAACTGCTGGGCAGGCTGGCCACCGGATCACCGCTCGCGCAGGTGTTCGCGGCCGGGTTGCGCAATGTCAAGAGCTCACCCCAAGTCATGAAAGAGGCGATCGACGACACCGGTCGTGCGGTCGCTCACGATCTGGAACGCTTTCTTACCTCGCTGGGCACCATTGCGACAGTCAGTCCGTTGCTGGGCCTGCTAGGCACCGTGATCGGCATGATAGAGATCTTTGGTTCGCAGGCTCCCTCCGGCAGCAACCCCATCGTGCTCGCGCATGGAATCTCCATCGCCCTGTACAACACGGCCATGGGATTGATCGTCGCCATTCCCAGCATGATCTTTCATCGCCACTATCGCAACCAGGTTGACTCCTTGATCGTTGAAATGGAAAGCCAGGCGGTGCAACTCGTCGAGATACTGCACGGCGAACGCAAGGCTTAGTCCCAACATGAACTTTCGACGCGGCTTGCACCAGGAACAGATCGAGATCAATCTCATCCCGCTGATCGACGTTCTGCTGGTGATCCTCATCTTTTTGATGGTCACCACCACCTATTCGCGCTTCTCGGAATTGCAAATCAACCTGCCGACCGCCGAAGCCAGCAAACCCGAAGAACGTCCCAATCAGATCAATATTGGAGTCGATGGTCAGGGTAAGTACATGATCAACAAAAGCATAGTGCCCTTTCGCGATCCACGCGGGTTCGCCGATGAGTTGAAACGTGCTGCGGGCGGCACGGCAGATCCGGTGATTATCATCAATGCCGACGGTGTTTCAAACTGGCAATCGGTAGTCAATGTCATGGAAGCCGCGCGCGTTGCCGGTTACAGCCGCATCACTTTCACGACTCAAGCTACGAATCCGTAAGGCGTGAACGGTAAGCGGTGAGCGGTTAAGTCAAAACCGAAGGCCGGTTTCCTGTAGCTGATCACCGTTCACCACTTACACGATTCAGGTCTCATGCACTGGCTGGAACGACACTGGTATCGACTCTCCGCGCTCCACCTGCTGCTGTGGCCGCTCAGCATTTTTTTCGGCGTAATTGCGGCCGGTCGCCGCCTGCTCTACCGTTCGCGCATCCTGCAATCGATACGCCTGCCGGTCCCGGTCATGGTGGTGGGCAACATCAATGTTGGCGGCACGGGCAAGACACCGCTTACGATCTGGCTTGCGGCGTGGCTGATAGGCCAGGGCTGGAAGCCGGGCATCGTCTGTCGCGGCTATGGAGGCAGCACTCATGCGCCTCAGCGCGTGCTAGCCAATGACGACCCGCGGCAGGTGGGCGACGAAGCGCTGCTATTGGCGCGACGCTGCGCGTGTCCGGTATGGATAGGCGCCGACCGAGCCGCGGCGGCCCGGGCACTGCTATCAGCGTCACCCGATTGCGATCTGATCGTCAGCGACGACGGACTTCAACACTATGCGCTGGCGCGCGATGTGGAACTCGCCGTCATTGATGGCGAGCGTGGATTCGGCAACGGAATGCTATTGCCCGCCGGCCCATTGCGCGAACCGCCGCGCCGTCTTGCGCGAGTCGATGCATTGATCATTAACGGTGCTGCGCGGTTCCGGCGTGAAATTCTGCCTTCGTCAGTTCCGGCATTTGAAATGTGCCTCCAAGGCAACACGTTCTATAACATCCTCGACCCACGGCAAATAACTGGCCCCGAAAAATTTGCCGGACGACGCGTACATGCCGTCGCCGGCATCGGCAATCCGCAACGCTTTTTCGACCGATTGCACGAGTTCGGCATGACGTGTGTCGTCCACGTCTTCCCCGATCATCATGCCTACGCACCGGCCGACCTGGAGTTCGGCGACAGCGACGCGGTAATCATGACTGAAAAGGATGCGGTAAAATGCGAGCGCTACGCCACGGAAAATTTCTGGGCGTTGCGCGTCGACGCCGAGACCGATCCGGCCCTGGGTGAACTGGTACGTCTCAAGATAGGAACGTGAATGGATGCCAAACTGCTCGACATACTGGTGTGCCCGATCTGCAAAGGCCCGCTCGTGTATCAAAAGGCTGATCAGGAATTGATTTGCAAAGCTGACCGTGTCGCGTATCAGATTAAGGACGGGATACCGGTGATGCTGGAAGACGAAGCGCGCAAGCTTGCTCCCGAGGAAGAAGTGTGATTGGGGAGTGATGGATGAGGAGCAACGAAAAATCCGTTGTCACCCAGCGGCTGGGGCGCGCATTGGCCACTCTTCGCTCTCCGCTCCTTGCTCTTAACTCATAAATGACCGAATTCACCGTCATCATCCCCGCCCGCCACGCTTCGACGCGGCTGCCCGGCAAGATGCTGGCGGATATTGCCGGAAAGCCGATGGTGGTACGCGTTGCGGAACGTGCGCGGGAGAGCGGCGCTGCCGATGTTGTCGTCGCAACCGATCATCCGGATATCGCCGCCGCCGTGGAATACCACGGCTACGCAGCTATGATGACGCGCGTCGATCATGCATCGGGCACCGATCGCATCGCGGAAGTCGCCGCCCGGCGCGGCTACCCTCCCGGGTACATCATCGTCAATGTGCAGGGCGACGAACCGTTGATCGCGCCGGCGTTGATATGCCGCGTGGCACAGCAGCTTGCAGACCACCCTGAAGCGTCGATCGCCACCGCATGCTGCCCGCTCGACGACGCGACTGCCTTCGTCAATCCCAAT
>CANJQI010000098.1 GCA_947476215.1 Betaproteobacteria bacterium | reverse complement strand
GTCGCCAAAGAATTGGCAATTTCGATCCCCCAATCGCAGGGAACTAAAAAACTTCCCCGTCCAGAACTGAAAACAAGAAACTCACGCGCTACAATTAAAATTCAGGTCTATGACTTTTTCAAAAAACAGAGGTTTTCGGACGGGCACTAGCTACGCCGGTCGCGGCCTTGAACAATTCTCCAGCAAGATGCGCTGAACCGCCGGTTCCCGCGGAAGCAAAGTTCAATTGGCCGGGCCTGGCTTTGGCCAGCGCGATCAATTCCGCAACAGATTTTGCAGCCAGCGACGGATGCACGACCAGCACGTTGGGTGCGCGTGTCGCAAGGATGACCGGCGAAAAATCCTTCACCGGGTCGTAATTTGTCTGGTGCAGGAGCGGTTCAACCCAAAAGCCGGTGCCCGTCACCAGCACGGTGTAACCGTCGGGCGGCGCCTTGGCCACGATTTCCTGCGCGATATTATCGGCGCGGTTGTCCACGATCACCTGTTGCCCCAATGTGCCGGTCAGCGCCTGCGCCATCAATCGCGACATGAAATCGGTAGTGCTGCCTACGCCAGTGGTAACGATGCGGATGGGCTTGTTGGGGAATTCCTGAGCCAACGCCGCACCGCTGCCCAGCAGCGTCAGGACTGTTGAACAAACTGCAATACCGCAAGTTTTTCGCATTGATGCTCTCCTGTCATAAAAATTTTCTGGGCAGTCGGGTGCAAGCACCGTTACTTGCGTCCGCCGAAGCAGTGTCTTGAAATTGGCATCAACAGTAACAAGGTGCTGTCCGAGTTTAATGCAAAAACTTAAATCAGAAACGCAAGTACAACTCTGTGATGCGGATGATCATTGCGCGAAGCGGCAATCAACACATTGATATCAAGCGTCATCGTCAGCCGCATCCAGCATGGCCTTGTTGCGGCGAGGATATACGCCCGCCACCAGTCCGCCACATCCTTTGAAGACCGGAGTCTTACCTTCGCCAACCTTGGAGGTAACACGGGGTCTGCGAAGACCAAGTCGCAAGCCTTCTTCGATCAACCGGGTAAGGCTGGTGCTTTGTTGCCCGGCCACCGTCCTGGCGTGGGCAAGCAGGGTATCATTGATATCAAGCGTGGTTTTCATATGCTAACGATACAGATTTCTATATGGCCCGTCGATCCTGCCACACACGCCGTGTCGCGCAACGACTAGTGTAGTGCATCGCAACCAGTGAGACATTCCCGCCCCCTTCAAGGGCAGGGCCGGGGTAGGGATGGGGTGACAACATGAGCGCCATTCCCCCTTCCAACCTCCCCCTTGAAGGGCTGAAGGGGGAGGAGTTTTGCATTTACCGTGCCGCTGAATAAGTTCAGCAGAGAGTGAAGCACTACACTAGCCGGTTCCTCGTCGGTTCCCGCGTTTGCGACTACCCTCCCCGCGATAACGGCGGGTTTGCATATCCCGGCTTGACCCAAGTATCGATCAGATAGGGTTTGCCGGACGCCACGACAGCCAGACCCCTAGCAATAGCGACTTCAAGATCCGGCACGGTGTGAACCGGCCCTTCGGCGTCGACACCCTGCGCGCGCGCCATAGCCGTGATATCCACGACCGGATCGTCGATGCGCTGGCCTATCCAGCGGTTCTCGACCGCACGATCGCGCATCTTCGCCACCGCCTCCTGATGGATTTCGTCGTTGAAGTTGGAGCGATTGTTGGAGACGATGAACAGCGCCGGAATGCGATAGTGCGCGGCGGTCCACAATGCCGTAATGCCCTGTATGAAATCGCCGTCGCCGAGCACCGACACCACGACACGGCCGCTGTCCTTCAGCGCCAGCGCCGCGCCAACGGTGATGCCGGGACCGGCGGCCAGTCCCGCGCCACCGTCGTGCCCGAGGAAATCGAGCGCGTCGTGAAAATGATAGGCATCGCCGGCCCATCCTATGGTGACGTGCGCCAGCGTGATCTTTTTCGATGCACGCGCTTTTTCAAGCGCGACTTCTACATCGTGGGGCGCGATTTCCCGCGCGCTGTCGGTGCTGTATTCAAGCGCAGGCGTGACATTGCGATTCGAACCATCCCAGCGGCTCTTGCCGCCCAGTCGTTCCTGCAAGACCGGTAATAGTTGCCCGACAAAGGTATCAGGGCCGGACAGGACCGGCGCATCGACCGGCGGCAGGCCGAAACAATCCATGCTCCAGCCGTTGTGCAAAAGACTGTCGAGCGACACATGGATAATCTTCGCACCTATGGTCGGCGTGCTGCGCGTGGTCTGTTGCAACGCGCCGTTCAGATCCGCCCAGTCGAGGCTGAGTATGCAGTCAGCATCCGCGACGACTTCTTTCGCACGCTTCGACAGCCAGAAAAAAGGTGGCGCCGCGTGCAGCGCATGATCGGTCGGGAATGCCGAACGTTCGCGTATCGACGTCAGAACCGACGCCCCCAGCATCTCAGCCAGACGAACACGACGATCCCAATCATCCGGATTGCGCGAAACGCGACCCATAAGTATCAACGGCCGGCGCGCATTTGCCAACAAATCCGCGACTTCCGAAATCTGCGCCACGGAAGCACTGGGCTCTGCCGCACTCTTGTATCGAGCAAGATCGGGTACTGGCACCGGCTTGGTCAGAGCCTGCTCCTGCAGGCCGGCATCGAGACAAATGTACACCGGGGCACGCGGTGCGGCGCGCGCTGTGCGGGCGGCGCGCAGGAACGCTTCCACGATCCCTTCGGGAGAGCGCGGTTCGTCATCCCATTTCGAGAAATTGCGCAACAAGGCGCCCTGATCTTTCGACGTATGTATCCAGTCTATCCACGGCCGGCGCTTCTCTATCTCCACGGGACCGGTCGCGCCGAGCACCAGCATGGGCATGCGATCGCACCATGCGTTGTAAATTCCCATGAGACCATGCAGGAGGCCGACGTTGCTGTGCAGTACGCACGCCATCATCTCGTCGCTGGCCTTGGCATAACCATGGGCTATGGATACGACATGATCCTCATGCAGACAAAGCAACATCTGCGGATCGCGATTACCCAGATAATTGACGAGGCTGTCGTGCAATCCGCGGTAACTCGCACCCGGATTCAGAGCCACATATTTGATACCGAGGGCACGCAGCATGTCCGCCGCGATGTCACTGCCCCAGCGCGACGAAATTGGACCATCCTTGGGAACTTCGATGTCTTTCACGCTTGCCTCTTTTCCGTTGCAACCTCGTTAATCCGCCGCGATCCCCGCTGCCCTGATGACTTCGCCCATTTTTTGTATCTCGGATTTGACCATGGCGGCAAGTTCAGCAGGCGTACTTCCTATCGTTTCCACGCCATCAATCAGAAACTTTTCCTTCATTTCAGGGCGCCGGAGTATCGCTATCATTTCCCGATTCAGCCGCTCGATGACGGTGGCTGGTGTCTTGAGCGGCGCAAACAATCCCGCTTTCTGCGTCGACTCATAACCGGGAACTCCCGATGCGGCTATCGTCGGCAGACCTGGAACCAGCGCCGTCGGCTCAGCGGATGTAACAGCCAGCGGCCTGAGCCTACCCGACTTGACGTGCTGCGATACCGAACCGTTGGTCGTGATGATCATCTGCACCTCGCCGCCCAGCACCGCAGTGATTGCGGGACCGGTTCCGTTATATGGGATACGCACGATGTTGATGGCGGCCATGGACTTGAATAGTTCGCCCGACAAATGTACGGCGGAACCGTTTCCTCCCGACGCAAAATTGAACTCACCAGGTTTGGCTCTGGCGAGCGCCACCAACTCCTTGACCGACTTCGCCGGAACCGCCGGATGCACAAGAAGAACGAGCGGCGCGCGGGTTGCCATGGTAATCGGTGCGAAGTCACGCAGCACGTCATACGGCAAGCTCTTGCGCATCAACGGAAGAGTCCAGAATATGGTTCCGGAATAAATCAGCGTGTGTCCATCGGGATTTGCTTTGGAGACGATTTCTCCGCCTATCGTCCCGCCTGAGCGGTTTTCGATCACCACCTGCTGGCCTAGCGCTGCTCCCAAGGCTGGTCCAAACAGTCTTACGCCAAAATCCTGACTGCCGCCGACTTGTGCCGTGACGATGCGCACCGGCTTGACTGGATAGCTTTGAGCCGACGCGCAGACGCCGGTCAACGCGACGAACACGGCGACAATCAGCCGCGCCAGGAAGCAACCTTTACTCATGCCATTTCCTCCATGCACATTCCATTTTCGGTTCACCCGACCTTAGTGTGGCGCAGATTGACTCCCTCTCCCTCGACGGGAGAGGGTTGGGGTGAGGGTGAATCGTGTTCATATACCCCTCACCCTAGCCCTCTCCTGCAAGGGGCGAGGGGACCTAATGCCACCCCATCGCAAGTTTTACGCGACTCACCCACCGAATTGTCGAAGATCCCCATTTCTAATCGTGTCATCGCAGCTGGACTACTCACCGCGAATTCCCGCCTGTTTGATGACCTTGCCCCACTGCATCTGATCCGCGCGTATGCGCTCGGCAAACTCGCGCGGCGAACTGCCGACGCCTTCCGAACCGTCATCGGTCAGATTTTTCGCCATTTCGGGCGTGCGCACCGCCTTGGCGGTCTCCGTCGCGATGCGCTCAATCACATCCCGTGGCGTAAGCCGGGGTGCGATCAATCCATACCAGTTGACCACGACCACGCCGGGCACGCCGGCTTCGCTCAACGTCGGTAAGTCCGGCATCGCCGCTACGCGTTTCGGCGATGTCACCGCCAGCGCGCGTAGACGCCCGGCATTAACGTGCCCCTGAGATGAAATAATCGTCGGGAACGACACCTGCACGCGTCCGCTCACGAGATCGGTAAATGCAGCGCCGGTGCCTCTGAACGGAATGTGCGTCATGCGCGTGCCGGTGGCGATCTGAAACAGCTCGCCGCTCATGTGCAGCACCGTGCCCGTACCGGCGGAGGCGTAGTTCAGTTTGCCGGGGTTCGCCCGCATGTACTGCACCAGATCCAGCGGCGACTTGACTCCGATGGACGGATGCACAACCAGCATGAAGCCCTGCGAAGTCACCTGCGAAACCGGCGCGAAATCGCGCACGATGTCGTACGGCGACTGGTAAAGGATCGGATGGACTACCGTGGTACCACTCACCAGCAGCAGCGTATAACCTCGCGGCTCAGCCGCGGCGAGTATTTCGAGCGCAGGCACGCTGCCCGCACCCGGCCGGTTATCGACCACGAAGGACTGACCCAACATATCGCTGAGTTTGTAAGACAGACCGCGCCCGACGGTATCCATGCCACCACCGGTGGCCGACGGAACAATCACCCGCACTGGGCGAACCGGATAGTTTTGTGCGTACGAAGTACAAAACGCAAATGCCGGCAGCAGTAACGCAATACGGATCACATTGTTCAAGCAGCGCCTTAAAGTGAAATTCACCATTTGCACGTCTCGCAGCGCAACCGCGCGCGGCAGGGCCATCAAGAACATTCCAACCTCAAGGCACCAGCAATTCGGCGAGTTCTCTAACGTCCTTCATATCCGCGACGCGCGCCACGGCACGCTCCAGAGTATCAACCTGAGTTTTATTCAAGGCCTGGCCGGCCGTGATGCGGAACTTGCCGCGCAACTCTTCCTCGCTCAGCGGATTTCTGCGATCGCCGCGTGCAATCAGTACCCGGTTATGCAGCACACGGCCGTCTTTCAGATGCACTTCGACAAACGGCTGATCGCCGTCCGGCACCCGTTCATCGACCACAACCTCGACACGGCGCGCCAGCGCGAGAATTTCCGGCCGGCAGATGGCCTCGGTCGAATATTGATCGAGCATGGCGCCACCGGTTGCCAGCGCGACTGCGATGCAATAAGGGATACTGAATTGCGCATCCAGCAGGGTTTTAACGTCCTGCTTGCCGAGCTGCTTAACGTGCGTGGGACTGCCGCGAACCGTGACATGGTCGACGGACTCGGCACTGATACCGTGCTCTCGACGCAGGTCAAGGACCGCATCTATGCTGCTGTGATTGCCACGGCATGCCGCATAAGGTTTGAAACCAATGATGCGGATGCGGAAATCGGTTCCCAGATCGTCCAGCGCTTTGGCCGGTGTTGCGCCCTCGCCGATGTAGGTCGGGAAATATCCACCCCACGGCGCTTCAAAAATGCTGGTGGGCCCGGTCACATCGTTGGCGGCGAGATACGCCGAAACTACGCCGGTTTGCGCCGCGAATCCCGGATGCACACGCTTGCTCATGGCCCCGTCTGGTATATACGCCCAGGTTCCACCGGCGTTGCTGCCGGCGTAGCCGAGCGCCCATTGCGTGCGTTGCGCATTGAGTCCCAGCACACGGCTGACCGCCGCTGCGGCGCCAAAGCCACCACAAGTGCTGGTCGAATGCCAGCCGCGATCCTTGTAGGCCAGGTAGCCGCCACCGCCATCCAGCACACGGCGCGCGATGTCGTAGCCGGCAACAACAGCCGTCAGAAGCTCACGGCCGCTCGCACCGATGCGCGCCGCCGTGCAGAAAGCCGCCGGAATCACCACCGAACCGGAGTGCATGCAGCCGCCGAAATCGTCCATTTCACGCGCATGGATCGCCGCACCGTTGGCCAGCGCCGCCATCGGCAATGGTGCCCGATCATGCGTTCCCCACAGTCGCGTATCGCCGCTACCACCGGCCTGCAGCATGGCCGCGCGTATTAAGCGTAGTTCATCGGTGGTCGATCCGGTGAGACCGCAACCCAGCGTATCGAGCAGTGCCAATTGCGCCAATTCGCGCACGTCCGAAGGGAGATCCTCGTAGCGCAGTCCGGCCGCGAATTCGGCCAGCTTGCCGCTAATGGTGGGTGCGACTGCGCCGCGGGATGATGATGTTTTCGCTGATGGGTTCATATTGAAATGAGATGGTTTACTTCTTACGCACTGTATCCAGCCACTCTTCGAGCTTGACGCGCTTCATCGCATCGGCCGGAACCTTGAGCCGCGTGGGGAACGGAACATGCGTGGGACGGGTCGCGTCCAGTATGACGCGGCTCGCCCCCACGCCTCGCTGATCGGTCGGCGGCCGCATGTGCTTGATGATGTCGATATCCCTGTCAGGATCAACGTAGGTATTAACCGCCCACAACACGTCTTCCTCGTTGTAGACATCGATATCTTCATCCACCACGACCACCACATGCAGATTGGTCGGCACTTTCGCCAGCGCCTGTATCGCCGCCTGCTTGGCCTGGCCCTCGCCGGTCTTTTTGATCGAAATATAGGCGGTAAAGCGCCCGCATCCCGAGTACGGCATGTGCACCGCAACCACGTTGCCCAACCGCTCCTGAAGATGATTGAAGATAGCGCCCTCGCGCGGCACGCTGCCCATCAGCATATGCTCGCGATGGCCGGCGAACACGTCCTGAAACAGCGCGCCGTTGCGATAGGTGATCGCCGTGACTTCCATCAACTGCGCGAACATCTGCGCCTGATACTGGCGGCTGATCTCACCAAACGGATTGACGATGGTTTGCGCACCCGGCGCAATCTCGCCTTCGATGATGATCTCGGCATCGGCCGGCACCAGGAAATCCTTGCCCCATGTCACGGACGGCGTAAGCCGCACCGGTTCACCCATGAAAGCCCCGGCGGTTGCGTATTCGTTGTCGCCCCAGGGTGTGGCGTTGAGCGTGCCCAGCCAGAACGCAGGATGGTGACCAAGCACATTGATAATGGGAAAACGTTCGCCGCGCTTTTCCCACATCCGCGTCATGCGCCCCATATGCGCTGAGGTAATCGTCAGCCCGCCGCGGCTGCCTGTCTCCGGGGTGTTCTTCACAAACGTGATGTTGTAAAAGTCTTCCTCCGGCGGGCGCGCAATCAGCGCCATCGTCAACACGCCACCCAAGTCCATTTCGAAGTGGCGTACTGCCGGCAGCATCCACATGTCGGCCTTCTTGCCCTGCAGAACGTTGGCATGCACAGGCGCTTGATCGCTGCTCACCACCACCGGCTCGATCTTCCTGCGCACGCGTTCGGCAAACAGCGCGCCGAGTTCGGCGCCCGACTGGCTACGCGACAAGCCGACCGCCTCGGCACAGCGCTCACGCGTCGCCCACAGGTTGGAAACAATGGGAAATTTCGAAGGCTCGCCATGCAGATTGAGCGGATTATTGAACTGCACGGTCGGATACAGCTTGCGCTCATCCAGATGCTTGAGGACCGCCGTGACATCGAAGCTCATCGGATTCACGGTGCGGGTCACGGTACGGAATTCGGCGGGATCGTCGCGGATCAGATCGAGATAATCGGCAAGGCCCTTGCCCGCACCGCCGCCACGTTCTCCTGAACCAGCTCTTACTTTACGCGGCATGCGAATTCCTTTGTCTGTCAGTGAATACGGGTGATTGGGTTGACTTTACCGTCTGCGCCCATTCAGCGCAATATGCTTAGAATCATTGCTGACGTATGCCCGCGTCCTTGATGACCTTGCCCCACAGGGCGATTTCAGATTTTATTTTTGCCGTGAATTCGCGCGGAGAACTGCCAACGACTTCCAGGCTGGCATTGAACAACTTGTCCTTCACGTCCGGACTTTGCAGATTGCGCACGATCTCGGCGTTGAGACGATCGACAACCGCGAGCGGCGTGCGGGCCGGCGCGAGTATGCCGTTGACCAGTCCGGATTCGTAACCGGGCAATCCAGCGGCGGCGGCAGTCGGCAGACCGGGCGCCAGCGCCGATGGTTGTGCACTCGCCACGGCGAGCGCGCGCAGTCCGCCGGACTTTGAAAAAGGCATCACGGATCGCGCGCTGATGACGATCAGCTGCACCTGCCCCGCAACCACGGCATTGAGTGCAGGTGCGGCACCGCGGTAGGGAACGTGCAATATGTTGACGCCGGCCATGTGCTTGAACAGCTCCGCCGCAAGCTGAGTGGAGGCGCCGGCTGATCCTGAACCATAACTGAGCTCGCCCGGTTTTGCCTTGGCCAGTGCAATCAGCTCCTTTACGGAATGCACGGAGACCGACGGATGCACGGCAATGACATTGGGCGAGCTTACCGCGAGCGTTATCGGAGAGAAATCGCGCAACGTATCGTACGGCACGGTTTGCAACAACGGCAATATCCACAGATTTGTCGTGGCGCTATACAGCGTATGACCGTCGGGCGGTGCATTCATCACGATCTGCGTCGGTATCAGCGAACTGCCACCCCTGTTTTCAACAATCGCGGCCTGACCGAGACTCGCCGCCAGTCCCTGCGCAATCAAACGCGTAGCCACGTCGGAGCCCGCACCGGCCTCGTTGGTGACCAGACGCATGGTCTTGATCGGGAAGCCCTGTCCCGAGCCTGTTGTGGCGAATAGCACCGGCTGCGCCGAGACATTGCCCTGCACCATGACCAGCAGGAATGCTGATACGAGAATCCCGTACTTACGCATCGTTATCTAGTCGAACTTGATGCCACTGGCCTTGACCAGCTTCACGTACTTCGCGTGCTCAGCGTGCAAAAACTTCCGGAACTCTTCCGGGCTGCTACCCACCGTGTCGGAGCCATCGACAATAATTCGTTCGCGTGTATCCGGCTGTTTAATATATCTGACGAGTTCATCATGCAGCTGCATCACGATAGCCTTGGGCAACTTTGGTGGGCCCATTACGCCATACCAACCGACCACTTCGAAGCCGGGCAACATTTCCGCCACGGCGGGCAAATCCGGTAAAGTGGCAATCCGCTTCGCCGTGCTGACACCTATGCCACGCAGTTTGCCGGCGCGCACCAGCGGCTGACTGGCCTGCATACCGCCGAATGCATATTGATACTGCCCCCCCGCCAGATCGATGAGTGCCGGCGCCATGCCCTTATAGGGTATGTGCTGCGCCTTGATACCGAGCATCAGATTGTAAAGTTCGCCCGCAATATGCCCGCCGCTGCCGTTGCCGCCGGAACCGTAATTGAGCGCGCCCTTGTAACTCCTGGTCCATTCCACGAACTCTTTCAGAGTCTTGACAGGGGCAGACGGATTAACGACCAGCATCAGCCCAGCGGCGGTCAACTGGGTGATGGGCACAAAGTCATTGACCGCGTGATAAGGCAGCTTGGGATTGACGGCAGCGTTAACCAGATGCTGGGTAAACACGAAGTAGAGCGTGTAGCCGTCGGGCTGCGCGTTTGCAACCATCTCGGCGGCGATGACGCCCGACGCCCCCGGCCGGTTGTCGACCACGACCTGCTTCTTCAGCACTTCCGAGAGGCGCGCGCTGACGAGGCGTGCGAGTATGTCGGTCGTCCCTCCGGGCGGCTGCGGCACCACCATGCGTATCGGACGCACGGGATAGGACTGACCCCATGCCGATACACTCAAGCACCCCATCATTGCTGCCAAGATGCAGCACCAGCGCATATTCAATCCGTTGCTCATTGCAGTCCTTGAGTTTCTGAAAAAACAAGAGGCGCGTGTACGATTTGCGTTGCCTCGAAGGCGCGTATTTTAGAAGGAATGCGAAAACATTTCAGAACACGATAAAACCCACATCTACTATAATAATGCGCACGCGCGACGAGACAACACCGCGCCTGCGATGCCGTGTATATGGTATGTCTCGGGTATACAGGCTCATGGCAATTTCCTGGCAAGACCCCACCGGCATGAGCTGGATTTGGCGTTTCGCGACGGCCGGCACACGAACGAAGGCAGAAATACGATGGCAAGCAAGAAAGAAAAATCACACGCCGACGACCCCAAAAACGCCACACTCGTGGATGACGGTCCGGAGCTGCTTACGGATACGCAGGACCATGTGTGCGTCATGACCATCAACCGCCCCAGCCGCATGAATTCGTTTACACCGACACTGATGACCGCGCTGTCGGAAGGGTTCATTGAAGCCAACATGAATCCCGATGTAAGGGCCGTGATTGTCACGGGAACCGGCGATCGCGCCTTTTGCGCCGGCCAGGACCTCAAACTCAGCCGTGAGGCTGACGAAGCGGGCAAGCCATACCGCTATTTCATGACCACAATCAACCGCTTTATCTACGAAATCATATTGGAAACCTACAAACCCACTATCGCGGCCATGAACGGCGCGGCGGTTGCGGGAGGGTTCGAACTGGCAGTTGCCTGCGACATGCGCATTGCCGCGGAACACATCGTGATGGGATTGCCTGAAGCCAAGCGCGGACGGGGCGCGCATTTCTCGACCATCATGCTGCCGCGCATCATTCCGCGCGCCATTGCGCTCGAAATGCTGTTCCGCGGCGACTACATCACGCCTGCGGAAGGCTATCGCTGCGGGCTGCTCAATCGCGTCGTCCCCAAAGGCAAGGCGCTTGAAAGCGCGCTCGAGATGGCGCACGCAATTGCCAAGAATGCGCCCGTAACGGTGCGCCGCATGAAGGAAACCGCCGTTAAGTCATCGGGCATGCCGCTAGCCGCTGCAATGCGGCTGGACGAAGGCATCAACCCCTATCTCGCCGAAGACCGCATGGAAGGAACGCGCTCGTTCCTGGAAAAACGCGAACCGCGATGGAAGGGACGCTAACCCCCTCAAGGGCCATCGTCGAGCCAGGCAGGACTATTCCATTCGCTGCAATGTCTAAATCTGACGTACTGCGCACGCTGTTCAATCCACAGTCGGTGGTGGTGGTGGGCGTATCCAGGGATCCCATCAAGCGCGGCAGGCAGGTCATGCGCAATGTCATGTCCGGAGGTTTTGGCGGACGAGTCTATGGAATAGGCCGCGGCATGTCCGAAGCCGATGGCGCCCCTTGCTTCCCCACCCTGGATGCCCTGCCCGGCCCCGCCGACGTTGCTTTCCTCGCCGTCAGCGCCGAGACGACCTGCGAAACACTACGGGAATGCCACAAGGTCGGTGTCAAGGCGGCGATCATCAGCGCGGCGGGTTTTGCCGAAAACGGCACACCTGCAGGCCTTGCGCGCCAGCAGGAATTGCAGGGTGTCATCATGGAAACGGGCATACGGCTGGTCGGCCCGAACTGCAACGGTATTTACAACACCGCGAATCACCTTGCGCTCGGTTTTAATGCCGCGCACGCCGTGCGCCTGCCGCAGGGAAATATTGCCATCCTTTCGCATAGCGGAGCGCTTTTTTCCGTGATGGCAGGCTATCTCAACCAACTGCGCGCCGGCCTGTCGCTGTTCGTGTCGGCCGGCAATGAAGCGGATTTTGATGTCCTCGACTATCTCGAATATGCGCTCGAAGATAGCCAGACGCGAGTGATCGCACTCTTGCTAGACGCGCTGACGGATGGCGCGCGTTTTCGCACGCTGGCATTGCATGCGGAAGCGCTCAACAAGCGCATCGTTGCGCTGAAGATCGGCACCTCGGACCTTGGTTCGAAGGCCGCGCTCGCGCATTCCAGCCGGCTGGCGGGCGATGCGGATGCTTATGCAGCCTTGTTTGAAGCCGGCGGCGTTGCAGCCGTGACTACACTCGAAGGCCTGATGACCAGCGCCACCTTGCTCGGCAACTATGGCCGCGCGCGCGGCGGGCTGGGCGCGTTTACGTCCTCCGGCGCGGGGGCATCGATGATCGCGGATATCGCGACCAAACATGGCTTGCAAGTCCCGGAATTATCTGAAGAAACACAGAGTCATCTCGCCCCTTACCTGCAATTTTCCGTGGCCGGAAATCCGGTCGATCTGGGAATTTTTGAACGCGGCCTGTCGGGCGACGTACCCACCTTGGTCTCCGCCGATACCGGCATAGGCGCGATGATGGCGCTCGTCAATCCGCTTGATCCCAATTCCGGCGTTCCAACGCTAACGCAGGATCTGGCCCAGTCCAAGAAAACCTCCGGAAAACCGCTGGTGGTCGTCGTGCCTGGCGGCCTTGCTCCGGAGGCTGCCGCTCGTTACGAAGCAGACGGCATGCACGTGTTCCCGGACACCGAGTGTACGATAGCTGCGCTCGGCGCCCTGCTCCGCCCGCCGCGCGGCATTTACCGGCGCAGCGACGATACGGTGCAGGCGATAACAAGCAGCGCGAACGGCGACCGCCTGCTGGCCTTGAAGCGCACGCTGAGCGAGCCGGAAAGCCTGGGACTGCTAAGCGAGTTCGGCGTTCAAGTCGTTCCGACCACGGTCAGCACATCCATCGACGAAGCGATAGATGCCGCTGAACGTTACGGATGGCCCGTCGTTGCCAAAGCGGTGGTTTTAGGGGTCGCGCACAAAACGGAAGCCGGCTTGGTGCGCACTGATCTGCGCAGCGCGGATGCATTGCGTGCCGCTTGCCTTGCGTTCGGCACGCCCGCAAAGATTGCGATACAGCCCCATCTCCAAGGCAAAGCGGAAGCAATCGCCGGATTAACCCACTCCAACGACACAGGTATAATCATGCTTGCGGGTCTGGGCGGAATTTACACCGAAGCACTGCGTGACGTCGTCATGTGGTCGCTGCCGGTACCACGCCATGATCTGGAACGCAAATTGTCCTGCAGCGCCCTTGGTCGCCTGCTGGCGAGTCCGCGATGGAATGTAGCAAGCTCGCTGCTGTCGTTGATCACAACGCTGCAGCGACTGCAGGATTTTGCAATGTGGGCCGGCGATCGCATTAAGGCCGTGGACATCAACCCGCTGATTCTTACGGAAGATGGGGTAGTCGCCGTCGATGGCTTGATCGTTCCGCGTGTCAATGAGTCTTAGTTTTTACGAGGATATCCTTCATGAGTGATCGTCCAAAGAGCATAGAGATCTGTGAAAAAGGGCCGCGCGAAGGTCTGCAGATCGAGAAAGCGATCATCCCCACCGAACGCAAGATCGCGCTCATAGACGCGCTGTCGGAAACGGGGCTGAAACAGATACAGATCTGCTCTTTCGTCGATGCGCGGCGCGTACCGGGATGGGCCGATGTCGACGCGGTCGTCGCTGGTTTCAAACCACGTGACGGCGTGCGCTACAGCCCGCTGTGGCTCAACGAAAAAGGCCTCGAACGAGCGTTGCAATATAAAGACAGACTGAGTTTCAGGGATGCCATCCTGATGTCCGCATCCGAGCCTTTCCTGATCCGCAACCAGAATTCAGACTCCAAAAAGAATGCGGAACGCCAGCACAATTTCGTAACCATCCTCAAGGAAAACGGCATTGCCTCCGAAAGCGCGTTGATACAGGCGGCATTCGGCTGCAACTTCGCCGGCGACATTCCCGTCGCCACTTTGATCTCGACCATACAGCAGGCATTCGACATCGCCAACGAGCACAGCATCACGCTCAAGCGCGTATCCCTGAACGACACCATGGCATGGGCCACCCCCGACACCGTGAAAGCCGCCGTCGGTGCGATCCGCGAACGCTGGCCGTCATTGCGCGTCAATTTGCACTTTCACAATACGCGCGGGCTTGGAATTGCCAACGTCTACGCCGGACTTGAAATGGGTGTCGACAGCTATGACTCCTCGGTCGCGGGCCTCGGCGGCTGTCCGTTTGCCGGCCACAAGGGCGCGGCCGGCAATGTCTGCACCGAAGACATCGTGTTCCTGTGCGATGAACTCGGCATATCGACCGGCATCGATATCGACAAACTGATAGCAGCCGCGCACCTCGCGGAGGACGTGGTCGGACACGCGTTGCCGGGGTCCATCATGCGCGGCGGCCCGCTGAAACAACTGCGTGAAAAACTGCAATAGCGTGCAGTGTACAGTGTGCAGTTGAAGCGGTTAAGCACTGTATCCTGATTACTTCGTCAAACCCATACCGGCACGAAAGGTCCATCCCATGAGCAACACTGATTTTGGCAATCCAGATGTCATCGTAATCGGCGCCGGCAATGCTGCGGCGTGCGCTGCCATATCCGCACGCCAGGCCGGCGCGAGCGTCATCATGCTGGAGGCGGCGCCGCAGGCGGAGTGCGGCGGCAACACGCGCTTCACGGGCGGCGGCTTCCGGTTTCCGTTCAAGGGAATAGCGGATCTCGAACCGCTGATGCCAGAACTCACCGACGCCGAAAAGGCGAAACTCGATTTCGGCGTCTATACCGAGGAAAACTATTACGACGACATGGGCCGCCAGACCAACTATCGCACCGATCCCGAAATGTGCGAAATTCTGGTGACCCAAAGCTACGACGCCATGCTGTGGCTGCGCAAGAACGGCGTCAAGTTCGAACCCACCTATCAGCATACCGTCAAGGTTGACGGCATATTCAAGTTCTGGGGCGGACTGGCGTGCGTAATGTGGGGCGGCGGCCCCGGCTTGGTCGAACTCGAACACAAGGCCTGCGCGCGCGAAGGCATCAAGATATTCTGCGACACGCCGGCAATTGGACTGCTCCAGGACGCAAAAGGCCACGTGTGCGGCGTCAGTGCGCAATCCAATGGCGACAATGTCGACATCCGCGCCAAAGCCGTGATACTCGCGTGCGGCGGCTTCGAAGCCAGTGGCGAAATGCGCGCGCGCTATCTCGGTCCCGGTTGGGATCTGGCCAAGGTGCGCGGCTCGCGCTACAACCAGGGTGCCGGCATACGCATGGCGCTCGATGCCGGCGCCATGCCGTACGGCCATTACTCGGGCTGCCACTCGGTGCCATGGGAACTGAATGCGCCGCTATTCGGTGATCTCAGAGTCGGCGACCAGTTCCAGAAGCACAGCTACCCGTTCTGTATCATGGTCAATGCAAACGGCGAACGTTTTGCGGATGAGGGCGCCGACTTGCGCATCTTTACCTATGCAAAGTTCGGCGGCGCGATACTGCGGCAACCCGATCATTTCGCGTGGCAGGTCTACGATGCGAAAACCATACCCATGCTGCGCCCCGAGTACAAGATCAAGCAGGTCACCAAGGTCACCGCGAACTCGCTTGAAGAACTGTCGAAGAAAATGTCCGGTGTAGATGCCCAGGGCTTCATGCGCGAGGTCACGGCCTACAACAATGCGGTGCAGACCACGGCAAAGTTCGATCCGCTGATCCGTGATGGAAGATGCACGACCGGGCTCAAAGTACCCAAATCAAACTGGGCGCAAACCATAGACCAGCCTCCCTTCGAAGCCTACGCAACCACCTGCGGCATCACCTTTACCTTCGGCGGCATCAAGATTACACGCGACGCGGAAGTGGAAAGCGTGTCCGGCCGGCCGATACCGGGACTGTTTGCCACCGGCGAACTGGTCGGCGGACTTTTCTATCACAACTACCCGGCAGGCGCGGGCCTCATGGGTGGCTCGGTATTTGGCAGGATCGCGGGCCGCTCCGCCGCTTCTCACGTCAAAAAGTAGTGACTATTCAGCCTGAATGAAAACATCAACATCGCCCCTCATCCCTAGCCCCTCCCCCAAAGGCCATGCGTATCAACACATCTTCGCCCTGGTAGGATGGGTTGAGGCACGAAACCCTACATCTGCGGCATGTTGCTACGGACACCGTTTGATGGGTGTCGCTGCGCTCGACCCATCCTCCGCCTTGACTCCGTGAGCAGGGCAGAGAAAAGACGTGTAGATGCCCATGCCCAAAGGGAGAGGGTGGCGCGTAGCGCCGCGTGAGGGAAGCTTTTGACGTTACCTTCACGCTGAACAGATACCCCGTAACAAGACCACTCAAGCTGGAGAGATCATGATGAAAATTTCCACCGCCGCCGCACAAATATTGGTCCTCGGAATATCAGGCGCGTCGGCGAACCCCGCCGCGGCGCAACCGGCCTACCCGAGCAAGGCGATACGTCTGATTACACCGTTTGCGCCCGGCGGCGGCACCACGCTGGTGGCGCGCGTGATTGGCCAGAAGATGACCGAGAGTTGGGGGCAGCAGGTGATCGTCGATAACCGTCCCGGTGGCAACACCATCATAGGGTCCGAAGCACTGGTCAAGTCGCCGCCCGATGGCTACACCATCATGCTGCACGCGAGCACGCATGCCACCAATCCCAATCTGCTGCCGCTGCCGTATGACACGATGCGGGACTTCGCGGCCATTACCACCGTCAGCGTCAACGAATACATGCTGGTGGCGCACCCTTCGGTTCCTGCCAACACTGTCAAGGAACTCATCGCACTCGCGAAATCCAGGCCAGGACAACTCGATTACGCAACCACCGGTACCGCATCGACGCAGCACCTCGCCACCGAGCTGTTCGCGCTGCTGGCGGGCATCAAGATGAACCACATTCCGTTCAAGGGCGGCGCACCGGTGATCACCAATCTGATCGGCGGGCAGGTGCAACTGGCATTTACCGGCGCCTACAATGCCATCCCCTTCATCAAGGTCAATCGCCTGAAGCCGATCGCCATTTCGGGCGACAAACGCCTGTCGTCGCTGCCCAAGGTTCCAACCTTCAACGAATCCGGACTTCCGGGACTGGACGTCAGAAACTGGTACGGCATGTTTGCACCGGCCGCCACGCCCAAACCCATCATCGACAAACTGTGGACGGAGTTTTCGAGAATCATGGCACTGCCCGACGTCAGGGAAAATCTTGCGAACCAGGGCGCGGAACCTTATGTCGTCCCGCCGGAACAGTTCACCGCCATAATCAAGGCCGACATTGCGAGATACGGCAAAGTGATCAAGGCCGCCAACATCAAACTGGAAGACTGATATGACACAACCGCTAGCAGGCATACGCGTATTGGAACTGGGAAACTACATCGCGGGACCGATGTGCGGCATGCTGCTCGGCGACATGGGCGCCGAGGTCATCAAGATAGAACAACCCAACGGCGGCGACCAGACACGCGGTTTTCCGCCGCTGATTAATGGCGAGAGCGCGTGCTTCGCGACGCTGAATCGTAACAAGCGCAGCATCGTGGTGGACCTCAAACAGCCCGAAGGCAAGGAGATCGTGCTCAAGCTCGCCGCCAAGGCCGATGTGGTGGTAGAAAACAACCGTCCGGGCGCGCTCGACAAGCTGGGGCTGGGCGCTCAGCACCTGCGCGCACTGAATCCCGCACTGGTATATGTGTCGGCCTCGGGTTTCGGCCAGACCGGACCGTACCGGCGTCGTGGCGGCGTGAATTTCATCATGGAAGCTTACGCCGGTTCGCTGTCGATCACCGGAGATCCGGACGACATGCCGATGCGCACTGGAGTTCAGACGTCGGACGTGTGCGCTGCGCTGTTCGCAACGTACGCGGCGCTGACCGGACTGATCAACGTACTGCGCAACAGGAAGGGCGGCAGTTTCGATGTATCGCTGGCGGAGTCGACGATAGCCGCGTGCGTTTGGGAAACCTCCGAATTCCTCGCCACCGGTCAGGTACCGACGCGCATAGGGCATCGCCATCGCGTGCATACACCGGCGCAGCTGTTCGAGGCGCGTGGCGGACGCTATGTCGCTATCAGCGCGGCCACCGATGATCAATTTCGGAAGTTGGCAAAGGTGCTGAGAATCGAGCGCGAAGCTACCGATGAGCGTTTCCTGACCAAGAAATCCCGCAAGACCAACGAGGATGCCCTGCTCACGGTGCTTGAACCCGCGATCCGTGCCATGTCCGCGGAGCAAGTCGAGGCAGGCCTGGTGGAAGCGGGTGTGCCATGTTCGGTGGTCAACGATTTTGCGCAAGTCTTCGACGATCCGCAGATCAAGGCGCGCGGCGTGGTCGTCGACATGCAACATCCGCGCATGGGCACCATCAAAACCGTGCGCAATCCCGTGCTTGCCGACGCGGACGGCCCCGAAATTACCCTGCCCCCGCCGCTCTACGGCGAGCATACCGCGGAAATCCTGCGCACGCTGGGCTATGGCGACGAACGCATCGCCGCGCTCGCAAGCACTGGCATTGTTACGCTCGTCAGCGACACACAGAGAAAGGCGGCCCACTAGTGGATCACAATCTGTTTGATTCCCGTCGTCCATTCACCGCAGCGGGCAAAACCGGCAGTTATTACTCGCTGGCCACACTCGAGAAGGCAGGTCTGGGCAAAGTGTCACGGCTGCCCGTCAGCCTGCGCATCGTGCTTGAATCGCTGCTGCGCAACTGTGACGGCAAGCGTGTCACCGAGCAGCACGTACGCAGTCTCGCCGCATGGCAACCCAACGCCGAACGCAGCGATGAAATTCCGTTTGTCGTCGCACGCATCCTGTTGCAGGATATGTCGGGATTCCCGACACTGGCCGACTTTGCAATGTTGCGCACCGCCGCGCAGCGCATGGGCGCTGATCCTGCCATCGTCGAGCCGCTGGTGCCAGCCGACATGGTCGTCGATCACTCCGTTGAAGTCGACGTGTACAACACGCCGGACGCCGTCGAACGCAATCTCGACCTGGAGTTCAAGCGCAACACCGAGCGTTACCAGTTCCTGAAATGGTGCAGACAGGGATTTTCCGGAGTGCGCGTCGTGCCTCCCGGCAACGGCATTTGTCACCAGTTGAACCTCGAATACCTGGCACGCGGTGTGTGCGAAAAAGACGGTGTCTATTATCCCGATACGCTGGTCGGCACCGATTCGCATACCACGATGATCAACGGTATCGGCATCGTGGGCTGGGGTGTGGGCGGTATCGAGGGCACGGCAGGCATGCTAGGCCAGCCCATTTATTTCCTGACTCCGGACGTTGTCGGCGTGCATATGACCGGGAAGCTGAATCCCGGCGTCACCGCGACCGATCTGGTACTAACGGTCACCGAACTGTTGCGCAAGGCAAACGTCGTCGGAAAATTTGTTGAATACTTTGGAGAAGGTGCGGCATCGCTGTCGGCAACCGACCGCGCCGTGGTCGCCAATATGTCGCCCGACTACGGCGCGACCCTCGGTTATTTCGCGCTTGATGAAAAAACAATAGAGTACATGCGCCTGACCGGCCGCGACGCCGTTCACGTCGCGACGATCGAAAACTATTACCGCACCCAGGGACTGTTCGGGATTCCACGCAAAGGCGACTGCGACTACACCAAGGTCGTGGAACTGGATTTGACGATCGTGCAGCCCAGCGTGTCCGGTCCGCGGCGCCCGCAGGACCGCATTAATTTGGGCGGAATAAAGGATAGATTCAAGGAGTTATATACAACACCCGTGGCCGACGGCGGCTACGGAAAAGTACACGAGGCGTTTGACCTGCGCCATCCCACCACAACCGTCGGCATTGACATAGGCCATGCGGATGTGCTGATCGCCGCCATTACCTCATGCACCAACACCTCTAATCCGCGCCTGCTGCTCGGCGCCGGTCTGCTGGCGAAAAAAGCCGTGGAAAAAGGGCTCAAGGTTCATCCGCGCGTCAAGACGTCGTTCGCGCCGGGCTCCCGGGTGTCGGCCGCGTATTTGCGCGACGCCGGACTGCTGCCCTTTCTGGAGAAACTGGGTTTCTCTGTGGTTGCCTACGGCTGCACGAGTTGCGCCGGCACCTCCGGTCCGCTGGATGAAAAAATCGAAAACACTGTCCTGACCAACGATTTGATCACGTGCGCCGTGCTGTCCGGTAACCGCAACTTCGAGGCGCGTATCCATCCCACGCTTAAAGCCAACTTCCTGATGAGTCCGCCGCTGGTGGTGGCATTTGCCATTGCAGGAACCGTTGATGTCGACATGACCCAGGACGCCATCGGGAGCGGAACCGATGGCAAACCCGTGTACCTCAAGGACATCTGGCCGAGCGACGAGGAGATCGCCGCCACGCTTCATCACGCCAACAACGCCGAAAACTTCAAACGTGAATACAGCACGCTGTCAGGCAGTGCAAAGCTGTGGGACAAGATACCTGAAGGCAAGGGCGCGGTATTTCAGTGGAACAATGAGTCGACCTTTCTCAAGGAGGGTCCATTTCTCGACGGTTTCAAACTTGAGCCACCGCGTCTCGCCGACCTCAAGGCAGCGCGCCCGCTGGCGTTATATGGCGATTCGATCACCACCGACCATATCAGTTCGGTGGCACCGATCAAGCTCGATTCTCCGGCGGGCCAGTGGTTGCAGCGCGCCGGCGTTCCGACGGCCGAGTTTGGCAACTACGGCGTGAGGCGCTGCAATCATGAAGTCATGATGCGCGGCACCTTCACCAACGCGCGTATCCGCAACCTGATGGCGCCGGGCACCGAAGGCGGCGTGGCCATCCACCAGCCATCCGGTGAAAAAACAGCACTCTTTTACGTCGCGCAGCGCTACCAGAAGGAAGGCGTGCCCATGTTCGTCTTCGGCGGCGAGGATTACGGCACCGGCTCGTCGCGCGACGCCGCCGCCAAAGGCACCATGCTGCTCGGCATCAAGGCCGTCATCGCGCGCAGCTTCGAACGCATACACCGCTCCAATCTGGTCGGAATGGGCGTGTTGCCGTGTCAATTCATGCCCGGCACATCATGGCAAAGCCTGGACATAAACGGCACCGAGACCTTCGACCTGTTGGGTATCTCCAATGACATCAAACCCATGCAGGACGTCACGCTGCTGATCAAACGCACCGATGGATCGTCGCAGAACGTGACATTGCGGCTGCGCGTGGACACCGCCATCGAAGTCGAATACCTGCGCCACGGCGGAATACTGCCCTATATGCTGCGCGAGATGCTCACCGCCGCGGCTTGAACACGGGCACGCCGCCCTGCTGCTTATGGCTCCCCGTCACGTACCTGTGCGCGCGCGATACTGGACTTACGCGTGAAGGACTTTACAAGGCGCTGTCACCGGACAGGTAATCCCAGCTTTGCCACGGTGATGAAGGTATGCAAGGCGTTGGGAGTAAACAAACCACGTTCGTAGAACGTGGTCTTGCTTTATGCCCCCCCATAGGGGGGCGCCCTTGCTCACGATTTTTTGCAATTCCATGAACCAGTGATGCAAGGTGTGTTGGATCGTGCTTGATGAGTGTTTCACAGTGCTGGTTTTGAGTAGCACCTGACGCAACAAGCTCATCAAGTGGTACGCCAACATCACTGTATTGAGCGTCGCTTCGCTCGCCCAAAAATCCTTCATATTGAAACTGTCGGCGGCGAAATCGTATTTGAGTTCTTTGACTCGGTTCTCGCAGTCCGCGCGACCGCGATACAGGCGCCAGACAGATTCGTGGGCTGATTCTGACGCAGCGCTATGACGTAATGCATCTGCTGAGGCTCAAGATGATCCAGAAACGCACTGTCGC
>CANJQI010000097.1 GCA_947476215.1 Betaproteobacteria bacterium | reverse complement strand
GGCTGTTCGCCATTTAAAGTGGTACGTGAGCTGGGTTTAAAACGTCGTGAGACAGTTTGGTCCCTATCTGCCGTGGGCGTTGGAAATTTGAAGGGGGCTGCTCCTAGTACGAGAGGACCGGAGTGGACGCACCTCTGGTGTACCGGTTATGACGCCAGTCGTATTGCCGGGTAGCTATGTGCGGAAGAGATAACCGCTGAAAGCATCTAAGCGGGAAACTCGCCTTAAGATGAGACTTCCCGGAGACTTGATCTCCCTAAAGGGTCGTCCAAGACCAGGACGTTGATAGGCTGGGTGTGTACGACCAGTAATGGTCTTAGCTAACCAGTACTAATTGCCCGTGCGGCTTGATCCTATAACCTTGAAGGTTATTGGGCGATTGACGCGCATCAATCGAATCCAAACTTTATTTCTTCCGAATTTTGTAACGTATTCAAGAATTGCTTAGCAGCCATAGCGAGTTGGACCCACCCCTTCCCATTCCGAACAGGGCCGTGAAACGACTCAGCGCCGATGATAGTGCGGATTACCCGTGCGAAAGTAGGTCACTGCTAGGCTCCCTTTTAAGCAAACCCCGGGCTCTCGCGAGCCCGGGGTTTTTGCTTTTTGGGCGTGCGCGGAGAATCGACAGGTGATGGCTTATTACGGAATGCGTCGTGCCGACGGTATCATTGTTGGGCAACGGATCGTGTGCGGCCCAGACCTGAAAATGATGCCTTGTGCGTGCGTCGAGTGACGCCGTCTCTCCGTAATATGCATAGGCGGGAGGTGCGCATGCGGCGAACGCGTGGCCAGACATAAAATCAGGCACTTGGCACCGGAATCTCATAGAATGTCGCCCGATACGTTCGATGTCGCATGACAATTGCCCAATATGGCCGAATTCGACGATAACCCCTCCAGCGTGCAGGACAGCCTGCAGCAAGTGACCGAGCTCCTGCTACGGCGCAGGCAGCTGTTGTCGCAGCGGCCGGACGTGTCGCATCCGCGGCAAGTGGAAGAACTGCTGGACAAGCAGGACAGTACTGCTCTGCAGCTGAAGCTCGACCAGCTGCACCCGGCCGACGTCGCCTACATCCTAGAAGCGATGCCGCTTGATGAGCGCCTGATCGTGTGGGATCTGATCAAGGCCGACCGCGACGGCGACATACTGCTGGAAGTATCCGATGCGGTGCGCGAGACCCTGATCGCGCACATGGACGAGCGGGAACTGGTCGCGGCAACGGGGCAGCTCGACACCGACGAGATCGCCGATCTGGCGCCTGATCTGCCACGCGAGGTCATGCAGGATGTATTTCGTGCGTTGTCGGTCGAAGAGCGCGAGCAGTTGCGTGCCGCCATGTCCTATCCCGAAGACGCGGTGGGCGCATTGATGGACTTTGACATGATAACCGTGCGCGATGACATCACGGTTGAGGTTGTATTGCGTTATTTGCGCCGTCTCGACGAGATGCCGGATCACACCGATCAATTGTTTGTCGTCGACCGTCAGGAACATCTCAAGGGCCTGCTGCCGGTCAACCGGTTGCTCGTTACCGATCCCGATATCGTCGTCGCTGCGGTCATGGGACAGGAATACGTCAAATTTCAGCCGGACGAAAAGGCGCAGGATGCCGCGCTGGCGTTTGAACGTTACGACCTGGTCTCCGCGCCGGTGGTGGACGCGGATGACAAGCTGATCGGGCGTGTCACGGTCAACACCGTGGTCGATTTTATCCGCGAAGAGACTGACAGCGAGAAACTGTCCGCCGGCGGTCTGCGCGAAGAGGAAGACCTTTTCGCGTCGGTATGGAGCAGCGTCAGAAACCGCTGGACATGGCTCGCCATTAATCTGGTGACGGCCTTTATCGCGTCGCGCGTGATAGGCGCGTTTGAAGGCTCAATCGGCAAACTGGTGGCGTTGGCGGCATTAATGCCTATCATCGCCGGCATAGGCGGCAATTCAGGCAATCAGACCATTACCATGATCGTGCGCGCCCTGGCGCTGGGCCAGATCAACTCCAGCAGCGCACGCAAGTTGTTCGTCAAGGAAATAGGCGTCAGTCTCATTAATGGGCTGATCTGGGGTGGGGTGGTCGGGCTTTTCGCCTTTTTCATCTACCACAGTTGGCAGCTCGGACTGGTCATGACCGGCGCCATGTTCCTGAATCTGCTGCTTGCCGCGCTGATGGGTGTGACTATACCGTTGGTCATGCACAAGCTGGGGCGGGACCCGGCCGTGGGATCAAGCGTGCTGATTACCGCCATTACTGACAGTGGTGGTTTTTTTATTTTTCTCGGATTGGCTACGGTGTTTCTTGTCGGGCGCTGAGTTTGTTGGTTTGAGCGCTTCGGCACTGGCGAAACACGAAAGTGTCTATTGAATCGGTTATTTTTTCACCGCGATCAGTGAATCGAGGTGCGTGACTCGGTTGCTGCCGATCAAACGGCGCGAGCTCTTGTAGTTTTCCACCTGATTGGCCTGCAAATCCCGGACACGCTGCCAGTAATCGGGCGAGTGGCTGTGCTGCACGAGTTTGTCGATGACGCCCTCCATGGGCGTGTAGGGGCGTGTGGCATCGCGGCAGAACTCCTGCGTCAGCAGATCCAGAGCAGTTTCGACGTTAATAGTGCGATCGCAGATGTCAAAGGAAATGTGCAGTGAATAGTTACCGGTGGTTTCGACCATGTGCGGCGTGCCGCTCTTCAGAAACAGCGCATCGCCCGGATTCATCACGATTTCTGCCTGAAGTTTCCCCATTTGCCCAGGTGATAATTCCTGCACGTCGACGCGGCGTGGCGCCAGGCGCTCATAAATGCGCCACTTCTTCTGACCGCCCAAATGTATGACCAGCACATCATCCAGATCGAAATGTCCGCGGTAGGCTTCATCGCCGCGCTGCGAAAAAAATGCCACGGCATTGGACATGACGCACGGATGCGGAGCATCAATCGCAGCACACATTGCGTTGATGCCGGGCTCAAGGAAATCCAGGCCCTCCAGCACCAGCGCCGCGCCATGAGACAGATATTCCTGGATGATGCCCTTGTTGAGGAACGGCAATTTTGCCTTTTGTATGATTTTGTATCCGACCGCCGGTGTGCAATCAACAGGCTTGCCTTTCCAGAACAACGCAACCCAGCCCGGCAGCAGCATTGGATTATTTATATGTCGCTGCAAGTGCTCAAGGGTGAAGATGGCCTGTTTTTCGATTAATCCGGGCGCATGCGCCAGATTGCAATCGGCGGGCAGCTTCAGGGCCGTCTTATAATAAAAATCCCGGAGCAGACGTAGTTGGGGCGAGAGTTCGATCATGGATGCATTATGATCATCGATCGTGCCTGCATCAAGACCCGGATCCGCGGTTGCTCAGATGTGCCTCGCACGTTGTCGATCGCGACGTTTGCTTTAGTCATGTGACGAGTTGCTGGTTGGTGATGCAATCGATCGCAGGTGGATTTTTCCGCGCAGTGACGCAGGGAAAAAACGCTAGCCTCATTGAAAGTTTTGTTGCTAACGTGCGCCATTCAAGGAGATGGGGGGGGGCGTAACGTATCGCTATTATTGCGCGCCGAATGGCTTAAATAATATTTAAGTAAATCAAATGCTTATGGATGATCTGGACGCAAATTCGCACGACAATTGGTGTGATGCGAAATATCCCGGGGGAGTGGTGTGGGAGATTTTAAGCCGGCTGAGCTGGTTGCAGCCGTGTACTGCTAGGGGAGGGAATAACGGGAGCCGGGGGAGCCCAGCTCCCGCTCGAGCTACAGCTTTTACTTCTTCTTAGCTGCTACTTTCTTTTTGGCTTTTTTCTTTGCTGCCATAGTCATCTCCTTACGAGTTGATGAAATTACCTACAAGTGCACACTGCTTTTGTCGCTGCACTCCCAATACATCGCGTTGTTCATATTGCGTTTGTTGCATCCTGTTTTGTTTCCAACACAGGACTGCGATGCTTGGTGCGCCAATTCTAATCTACGTTCAAAATTAAATGCAACACTTTTGTGAAAAATTTTTAATAAAGTACGGTAAGGATGTTGCACATATGCCGCCGTAATTTCTGCTGATCATCAGCAGCATCAAATGTTTTTTAGGAGAACATCGCGTTCATGAATTCGAATCTCTTCATCGGAGCGCCAAGCAATTATGAAAATCCGACAGATCGAAACGCGTATCAGGGCAACAATCGTTCCGCGCTCATTAATTGCGATATTGATTCGCGCTCGCGTATCAAATGCATTTCGCCGCCGCTCACCATGACTTCGGCCGCACGCGGACGCGTGTTGTAGTTGGAGGCCATCGACATTCCGTATGCGCCTGCTGACATGATCGCAATCAAATCTCCCTCGGCAAGACTCAAATCACGGTCATGGCCGAGGAAATCGCCGCTTTCACACACCGGTCCGACGACTTCATAGCGCCGTGACGATGCGCTGCGCGGCTGCACCGGCTGAATGTCATGCCATGCATCGTAGAGCGCGGGGCGCATCAGGTCGTTCATGGCCGCGTCTATCACTGCAAAGTTGCGATGCGTGCCATGCTTCAGGTATTCGACGCGCGCCAGCAATATGCCGGTGTTGCCGATCAACGAACGTCCGGGCTCGAACAAAACTTTGTGTTTACGGTCGCCAAGCGCCGTCATCAGGGCCTGAATGTAGTCGGACACCGGCGGCGGTGCTTCATCACGATAGCGGATGCCGAGTCCGCCGCCGAGATCGAGGTGCGATAGATTGATGCGCTCAGTGGCCAGGCGATCGACCAGAACCAGCAGTTTTTGCAGTGCAGTAACGAATGGCAGTGTCTCGGTGAGCTGCGAGCCTATGTGGCAGTCTATGCCGACGACGCGCAGATTTGCCATGCTCGCAGCAGTGCGGTACAACGCAAGCGCGTCTTCCATGGGCACGCCAAACTTGCTTTCCTTGAGGCCCGTGGCGATATAAGGATGGGTATTGGCATCGACGTCGGGGTTGACCCGCAGGCTGACGGGTGCGGATTTTCCGAGCTCACCCGCGATCCGGTCCAGGCGCTTTAATTCGCTGGCGGATTCCACGTTGAAGCACAGGATGCCGGCCGACAGCGCCTGTCGCATGTCGGACTCGCTCTTGCCTACGCCCGAAAAAACGGTCTTGCCGGGATCGCCGCCGGCCTGGATGACGCGCTCAAGTTCGCCGCCCGATACGATATCGAAGCCGCTGCCCATCCGCGCCAGTACATTGAGTATCGCCAGGCTGGAGTTGGCCTTGACTGCGTAGCAGATCAGGTGATCGCGGCGCGCCAGCGCACGGTCGTAGGACAGATAAGCCGCTTCCATGGCCGCACGCGAATAAACATAACACGGAGTGCCGTATGCGTCGGCGATGCGATCGAGCGCGACGTTCTCGACGTGCAGCCGGGTATCTTTCCGGGTGAAATAGTTCACTTTTTGGACGAATCCGGGATCTGCTTGTCACCGGCCTGAACGGCTGGCGCTGCAGCCGGTGCGCCGGCTGCGGGCTGTTGCTGCTGCGGAAGGTACAGCGGGCCTTTGAGGCCGCACGCCGGGAGTAAACAGGCGAGTATCAATAGAGCAATGGATTTTCGCATGTCAGTCGTAGCGCCCTTGTCATGTGATTAAAGCAGCGAAGAATATTAGCACAAGGAACTCGTCGCCCAGGCTCCCGGGTGCGATTCAAACTGATGTGTGAAACGACTCAAGCGGACGACTTCGAATTGCTCGCCTGGCACGGCTAGCCCGGAGGAAGCGCCGCGTACTCCGGGGTCATCGTTCCAGACCGGGCACGACCCCCGGATTCCACTTCGTTACATCCGGGCTACGAGCTTCGGTCACATCAGTTTGAATCGCACCCCAGGCTCCGAGGTAGCGGTGGCCCTCGAGGCGTAGCGTCTTGCGTCGCATTTTGTGATCGGGCAGCACTTGTTCGACACAGTGCCAGAATCGCGGCGAGTGATTGGCCACGCGCAGATGGGCAAGTTCGTGAACCACGACATAATCGATCAACGGCGCGGGCATGTGGATCAATCGCCAATTGAAATGAACACGACCGGCGGGATGGCAGCTGCCCCAGCGTGTCCTGGCGTTGGATAGCCGAATGTCAGGCACGCCTACATCCAGCATGGGTGCGAAATGCGCGGTACGCTGCCCAAACCACTCCAGCGCGGTGCTGCGCAGCCATAGTGTTGCCTGCTTGGCCATCATCACCGGTTGGTCTGCTTGAGCGGCGACGTGAAGGTGGACGCCATCGCTGGTCGTGTTGCTGCGAGCAGGGGCTGGGAGCAGCGTGAGCGGCTGGCCCAGGACCATGATGGCCGCGCCGGTCTCCCAGGTGAATGGCAGCGGCTTGCGCGCCTGCCATGCGGCCAATTTGCGCGTGATCCAGTGTGCATGGCCTTCGAGCATGGATGCGATGCGAGTTTCCGGCGAGCGCCACGGCGCCCCGACGCGCAACCCGTTTTCGTCCACAGTCAAGGTAATGCTGCGGCGCCGTGGGCTGCGTTTCAGGGTGTATGAAACCGATACACCGTCGAGCATGATCTGATGCTGGCTTTCCGCCTGAGCCGGCACACTGTTTTTCATAAAATTGAAGCGCAGCAGGTCAAGCATGGCCGCTGCTGTTATCAAGCCGCTGCATTTCCGATTCGATCCAGGTTTCGACTACGCGTGTCAGGTCGTCGGCTTTCATGTCTGCGCTGGCGATCGGTTTTCCGATGCTGACGGTGACGACACCGGGATATTTGAGAAATGACGCGCGTGGCCAGCAATGGCCGGCGTTGTGTGCAATCGGCAGTACTGGAACACGGGCGTGCACGGCGATCGCGGCGCCGCCGGTCTGATAGTTTCCGCGAGACCCGGCGGCGATCCGCGTACCCTCCGGGTACACGATGATCCAGAAGCCACGAGCAAGCCGGTCTTTGCCTTGCACTATCATCTGCCTGAGGGCACGCGCGCCGTTCTTGCGGTTGATGGCGATGGGCGAGAGCATCGCCAGCCCCCATCCGAAAAACGGTATCCACAGCAGTTCGCGTTTGATGACGTAAACCTGGGGCGGAAAAATGATTTGATACGCCAGTGTTTCCCAGGCGGACTGGTGTTTTGAAAGTACTACGCATGGTTCATGCGGAATATTTTCGGCGCCGCGCAATTGGAAGCGTATGCCGCAGACGTGCCGGCTTGCGAGCATCATCAGCCGTGTCCACGTTGTGATGATGCGATAGCGCGTAACAGGGCCGAGCGGGAATGTCAGCAGCGACACGACCGCGAACGGCGGGGTAATGATGATCTGGATTGCGGCGAAAAGGCAGGAGCGGAATACGACGCCCGGATTCATTCGACTAGCGATCTGACTGCTGCGCCTAGGTCAGTATAAGTCTTTGTATTCGAGGGCAATTCTGCTTCCCTTGCGGTGAGCTTGCCCTTGCCGGTCAATACCAGTATCGGTTGTGCTCCGACCAGCGATGCCGCCTGCAGGTCACGCAACGCATCACCGATGCATGGCACTCCTGTCAGATCGGTGTTGAAGCGGCTGGCAATGTCGACAAACAGACCCGGCTTGGGTTTGCGGCATTCGCAATGGGTTTCCTGTGCATGAGGGCAGAAAAAAACCGCGTCTATGCGTCCGCCAACATGCGCCAGCGCTTTGTGCATTTTGTCGTTGATCGCGTTCAACGCTGTCATGTCGAGCAAGCCGCGTCCCACCCCGGACTGATTGGTCGCCACGACCACGCGATATCCATACTGATTAAGCCGCGCGATGGCCTCAAGGCTGCCCGGAATCGGTTTCCATTCGTCGGGCTTCTTGATGAACTCGTCGCTGTCGTAATTGATGACACCGTCGCGGTCGAGTATGGCGAGCTTCATTGGACAGTGAGGAGTGAGGAGTGATGAGTGATGAGTGCACGGCGCGGTGCGGTTTGCGGCAAGTAACGCCATTCATTACTGCCAAACTGTGCCCAGAGAAAGTTTTTACTCTTCACTAATCACTCCTAACTCTTCACGTTCAGGCTGCAAGCTGAGAAATATCCGCTATCCGGTTCATTTCCGTGCGCAGCTCGGCGAGCAGCGCAAGGCGATTGTTGCGCAAATCGGCATCCTCCACCATCACCATGACCGCATCGAAGAAGGCGTCCACCGGGGTTTTGAGGACCGCAAACGCCTTTAGGTATCCCGTATAGTCGCCTTGTTCATAAAGCGGGGTCGCGAGTTGTGATGCGTTCCTTAATGCGTCGAACAGCGCATGTTCCGCAGGCTCCTTGAACCGATCGGGGGCTGTTTTTTCGAAGGATATGCCCTTGGCCTCGGCCTGTTTCAGGATGTTGGCGACACGTTTGTTGGCGGCAGCCAGACTTTCCGCTTCCGGCAGACTGGCGAATGCGCGTACTGCGGCAAGCTGGCTGGGTATGCGGGCAAGCACAGGCGGTTTCATGCACAGCACGGCTTCAACCTCGTTCGCCGAGTAACCGGCATCGCGCTGGTGGCCGCGCAATCGTTCCCACACGAAATTTTGCAGTTCGCTGCGCGCATCCTTGAGCAAACAACCCGGGAACGCTGTAAACGCGGCGTCCACCACCTCATGCAGCGCGAGGGGAAGGCTTGCTTCCACGAGTATGCGGATCACGCCCAAAGCCTGGCGCCGCAACGCAAAAGGATCCTTGTCACCGGTTGGTTGCTGGCCGATGCCGAACATGCCGGCCAGCGTTTCAAGCTTGTCCGCCAGCGCGACCGCCATGTCGATTTTGCCTTCGGGCAAACGGTCTCCGGCAAATCGCGGCCGGTAGTGTTGGTTGATCGCATCGGCAACCGCTTCCGGCTCGCCGTCATTGATCGCATAGTAGCGGCCCATGACGCCCTGTAGTTCCGGAAATTCACCCACCATATTGGTTACGAGATCCGCCTTGGCGAGCCATGCCGCGCGCTCCGCCATTGCCGGGTCGGCGCCAATCAAACGCGCGAGCTTGCCGGCCAGCAACTGGACGCGTTGCGTGCGTTCGAGCTGATTGCCGAGTTTATTGTGATAAATGATGCTGGCGAGTTGCGGTACCCGTTCTTCGAGGCGTGTTTTCTTGTCGGTTTCAAAAAAGAAACGTGCATCGGCAAGCCGCGGGCGTATCACGCGTTGATTACCTTCGATCACGTTTTCAGGATCGCTAAGCCACATATTCGAGACGATCAGGAACTTGTTGGTTAGTTTGGCGCCGGCATCGAATAGCGGGAAGTACTTCTGGTTCTGGCGCATGGTCAGGATCAGGCATTCCTGAGGTACGACCAGGAATTCAGACTCAAATTTACCCACATAGACGGTCGGATGCTCAACCAGCGCGGTGACTTCGTCGAGCAACGGCAGAACGTCCGCGTCAGGACCAAGCGAGTAGCGCAGTCTGGCGGCATGCTCGTCGAGCTGGCGTCTGATTTCATCACGGCGCCGGTCAAACTGCGCGATAACCGATCCGTGCGCGGCCAGCGCTGCTTCGTAAGCGTCTGCACTGGCCAGGGTTATGTCTTTCACGCCGAGAAAGCGATGGCCGTGCGTGATACGGCCCGCCGCAAGGCCGAGCGCACTGACCGGTACGATGTCCGCGCCGTGCAGCGCAACCAGTCCATGGGCCGGCCGCACAAAATGCACGGTGGTTGTGCCATCGGCCAGTTGATAACTCATCACCTTGGGTATGGGCAGTTTGGCAATTGCTTCCAGTAGCGCGTTTTGCACACCGGTTGCAAGCGTGACGCCACGTATCGTCTGTTCAAGATAGGCGTATTCAGTACTACCTTCGGTGCGACGCTGAACCTGATCCGCGGACGCCCCTTCCTTGGCCAAGCGCTTGACCAATGCCTGCGCGGGCTTCCCATCGACATCGAATGCGACCTTCGCCGGCATCAGCTTTTTGGATTCCGCCCTGTCCCGTGCCTGCGTGGCCACATCTGGAACCAGTACGGCCAGCCTGCGGGGTGTCGCGAAAACCACTGTTCCCTGCTTCGTAGGTGCAGCCAACTGTGCCGCCACCAGTGAGTTTCGTATGCTTGCCGCAAACGCCTCGCCCAAGGTACGCAATGCCTTAGGCGGCAGTTCCTCAGTAAACAATTCGACCAGCAGGTTGGCGCTCATGCCGATGCCCGCTCGCGCGCCGCGGCTTTGAGAGCGTCGAGATCGAAACCGAGCCGCTGCAGTTGTCCGGGCGCGCACATTGGAAAGTCCTGGCGCAGGCGCGAATCGAAGTACGCCTGCGATACGCTGCGCGCCAGATTTCGGATGCGACCTATATACATCGCCCGCTCGGTTACCGAAATCGCGCCGCGTGCGTCGAGCAGATTGAAGGTGTGCGCGCACTTAAGCACCATCTCGTACGCGGGCAGGGCCAACTGCGCCAACATCAGACGCTTTGCTTCTTCCTCAAAGTCATTGAAGTGTTCATACAGCATGGGGGCGTTCGACACTTCGAAGTTGTAGGTCGATTGTTCCACTTCATTCTGGTGAAACACGTCGCGGTAGGTCACGCCCGGTGTCCACACCAGATCAAATACGTTCTGCACATTCTGCAGATACATGGCGAGGCGTTCGATGCCGTAGGTGATTTCGCCGGTGATGGGCTTGCAGTCGAGTCCGCCAACCTGCTGGAAATAGGTGAATTGCGTGACTTCCATGCCGTTCAGCCACACTTCCCAGCCCAATCCCCACGCTCCCAGCGTCGGATTTTCCCAATTGTCTTCGACAAAGCGGATGTCGTGCGCTTTGGGATCGACGCCCAGCGCCACCAGCGAACCTATATATAGGTCGACTATGTCGAGCGGCGACGGTTTCAGCACGACCTGGTATTGGTAGTAATGCTGCATGCGATTGGGATTCTCGCCGTAGCGTCCGTCCTTGGGGCGGCGCGATGGCTGCACATAGGCCGCCTTCCACGGCTCGGGACCGATGGCGCGCAAGAACGTAGCCGTGTGGGAGGTGCCGGCGCCGACCTCCATATCGTATGGCTGGAGCAGCGCGCAACCCTGTTTATCCCAGTAGTCCTGCAGTCGCAGTATGAGTTGTTGAAAGGTCAGCATGGATGCGCAATGCTCGCGCTAAGATGTTGAGGATCCGCGGATTTTACCGGTACCGCGTTGCGCCAGCCACCCTCCGGCCAGCGCCAGCGACAGCATGAGTGCTATAACCGGCACGTTGCCCCAGCGCACGTAAGGTGTGGCGCCCTGGTATCCCTGAACCTGACCGGTGATGATGGTGGTGGTGTATTCAGGCGCGGCCTGCAGTACGTGCCCGCGTTGATCGATGATGGCGGTCATGCCGGTATTCGTTGCCCGCAACATGTAACGGCCGGTTTCGATGGCGCGCGCTTGCGAGATCTGCAGGTGCTGCCGCGGCGCCAGGGAACGCCCGAACCACGCGACGTTGCTGACGTTGACGAGCAGCGTGGCGCGCGGCAGCTGGCGGATGATCTCGTCACCGAACGCGTCTTCGTAACAGATATTGACCGCGACTTCCTGGCCGGCGACCGCGAAAGGCTGCTGCGTGTCCGCGCCGCGTGCGAAATCGAGCAGCGGAATTTGCGCCACCTCGAAAAACCAGCCGAACAGCAGTTTCAGGGGTACGAATTCGCCGAATGGAACCAGATGCGATTTGCGATAGGTCTGGTTGGGCGCACTGCCGAACGACAGCACGCTGTTGTAATAGTCGCGTGCGTCGGTACGCTCGGGTATGCCGACCAGTACATCACCACGGTTGGCGCGCGCATGCGCGGCAAGTTCCTCGACATACGAGGGCGGCAGTTCGTGCAGGAACAATGGCAACGCAGTTTCGGGCAGGATAATCAGGCGCGCGTCGCTGGCAGCGACCATGTCACGGTACGCGCTCAGCGTCGACTCAATCTTGTCACCCCGCCACTTCAGTTCCTGCGGGATATTGCCCTGCAGCAGGCTGACTTTGATCGGCTCGCCGGCGGGCTCGGTCCAGTCGATCTGCTTTAGCGCGTAGCCGGTGAGCCATGTTACGGCAATGATGAGTGATGAGTGATGGGTGATGAGCGTCCAAAGCGCGGGGCGGGGTTGATTTTTGTTCAGGATCTCACGAGTGGCGCTCGACAATGTAACGAGCGCGGCGGCGGTCAATACGGTGGCGTAGGTGGCACCGTAGATGCCCAGGATCGGCAGGTAACCGGCGAGCGGGCTGGTCGGGACCTGCGCATAGCCGAGCGCTATCCATGGGAAACCGGTGAAAAGCCAGCCACGCAGCCATTCGGTGAGCGTCCACATCGCTGGTAATACCGCCAGCGTTGCGAGTGCCGAGCGTGGCCCCATTGCGTAGTATACGTAGCCGGTAATGGCTGGATAGGCGGCCAGTATCATGCAGAACAGCAGGGTCATAAGTCCGGCGAGCAGGGGGGGCATCGCGCCGAAGTCGTGCAGGCTGACGTAAACCCAGCTAACACCGGCGAGGAAAAACCCCATGCCGAAAGCGAATCCGGTCAGCGCCGCGTTCATGCGGTTGGTGGAGCACCGCCATAGCACGATCAGCAGCGCCAGCGTTACCAGCGGAACAGGATAAAGTTCAAATGGCGCAAAACCGCCCACGGTAGCGGCGCCTAGCAATGCCGCGCCTAGTGCTCCGACACGCAGGTTTCGAAACATGCTAACCACGCAGCGAAATACGTGTTGCAACAATGACGAAATCGGCGTCAGGCGCGAAGCCGCGCGGAGCTTGGTCGGGAACCAAGCGAGCACGGCGACAAAGCATGGCGTCGATTCGCGTCATTGTTGCTTCGAAACTTGTGTGTCGGAGCACTAGCCACGCATGCGTCATTTCGCGGCGGCCGCCGTGTCGTTGACGGTCTTCCTGTTGACCAGCAGCAAATGCAGCCGGCGGCTGTCGGCACGCAGTACCGTGACGCTGAGTTCATCGAAAGTCAGTTGCTCACCGCGCTTGGGCATGCGGCCGAACTGCGCAAGGACCAGGCCGCCTATGGTGTCGTGATTTTCATCGCTGAAACGGGTTCCGACGACGTCGTTGAATTTGCCGATTTCCGTGGTGGCCTTGACACGCCAGGCGCCATTCTTGTCGGTGATGATGTCGTCCTCGGTCTCGTCAAAATCGTGTTCGTCCTCGATGTCGCCCACGATCTGCTCGAGCACGTCTTCTATCGTGACCAGACCCGATACCCCGCCGTACTCGTCGACCACGATCGCCATGTGATTGCGGTTGGCGCGAAATTCCTTGAGCAGAATGTTGAGCCGTTTCGCCTCGGGTATGAATATCGCCGGCCGCAGCATGTCACGCACCTTGAACTCCTCCTCCCCGGCGTAGTAGCGCAGCAAGTCCTTGGCGAGCAGAACGCCGATCACGTTGTCCTTGCTCCCTTCAATCACCGGGAAACGCGAATGATTGGTGTCGATCACGAGCGGAATGAATTTGTCCGGCGATTCGCTGATGTCTATGACGTCCATCTGCGCGCGCGGAATCATGATATCGCGTGCCGGTATTTCCGACACTTGCAGGACACCCTCTATCATCGCCAGCGCATCGCTGTCGAGCAGATTGCGCTCGTAGGACGTGTGCAGCAGCTCGATCAGCTGCTCGCGGTCTTCCGGTTCGCGCATCAGGAATGCGCCGAGCCGCTCAAGCCAGTTTGGGCGATTAGTAGCCATGTGGCCTGAGGATGAGGGATTGGCGAGGGATGGGGGATGAAGGATGAGGGATGAAAAAAAATGTCGGCATGGTTTCCACGGTCTTCGTCGTTACTCCGTTGGTTGATACGGATCGGCATAGCCGAGCGCCTTCAGGATACGCGTTTCCAGGCGTTCCATACGCTCTGCGTCGCGCGTGCGCTGGTGGTCGTGGCCTTGCAGGTGCAGCACGCCGTGCACCGTCAGATGGGCATAATGGGCTTCACGGCTGATGCCGAGCGCGCGCGCTTCGCGCGCCACCACGGGTGCGCAGATTGCAATGTCCCCTTCGAGCGGCCCGCCGTCCGAATACACGAAGGTCAGGACGTTGGTCGCATAGTCGCGGTGGCGGTAACGATGATTGAGTTTTCGCGCTTCGCGTGCACCCACGACACGCAGCGTGATGTGCGCGTCCCTGGTAAGCGCGGCGCGCATCCATGTGCCGAATCTGGCGCGAGAAGGCGGCGTTGCGGCGCCGAACCCATACTGGATGTTCAGCGCGAGTTCAGGCTGTCGACGCGGTCTGGGCTTTGGTGTGGCGCTCATAGGCATTGACTATGCGTTGCACCAGCGGATGGCGAACGACGTCACTGGATTGAAAATGGGTAAACGCGATGCCACGCACGCGTCTGAGGATGGGGCCCGCTTCGATCAAACCGCTTTTGTGGCCGCGCGGCAGATCTATCTGCGTAACGTCGCCGGTCACCACGGCGCGGCTGCCGAAGCCGATGCGGGTCAGGAACATTTTCATCTGTTCGGGCGTCGTGTTCTGCGCTTCGTCGAGTATGACGAACGAATGATTCAGCGTGCGGCCGCGCATGAAGGCCAGAGGGGCGACTTCGATGGCGTTGCGTTCGAACAGCTTGGCCACCTTGTCGTAGCCCATGAGGTCGTAAAGCGCGTCATACAGCGGGCGCAGATAGGGGTCGACTTTTTGCGCCATGTCGCCGGGCAGAAATCCGAGGCGCTCGCCCGCTTCCACCGCCGGGCGCACCAGTACGATGCGCTTGACAGTGTCGCGTTCGAGCGCGTCCACCGCGCACGCGACCGCCAGATAGGTCTTGCCCGTGCCGGCGGGGCCGATCGCGAACGTAATGTCATGTTCCAGTATCTGTTTCAGATACTGCACCTGGCGCGGCGTGCGGCCGTGTAAATCACTGCGCCGTGTTTTCAGTTGCGGCGCACCGTGGGTATCGGGCGCGGGCGGCTCGCGCGCCACTTCCACCAACCCCAGTTGCACGTCTTCAACAGACAGGTGGCGCCGGGCTTGCGCATAGAAGTTCTCCAGCGCCTGCGCGGCCAGGCGCGTCTGGCGCGGCTCGCCGTTCACGGTAAACAGCTCGCCGCGGCGCGTAATGATCACATCGAGCGCGGACTCGATCTGGCGCAGATTTTCGTCAAGTGCGCCGCACAAATGGGCAAGGCGCTGATTATTGACCGGCGCGAAGCTTACTTCGACGGCCTTCACGCGTGAACGAGCGAAATTTCGCCGCGCAGCGTATGCGCCCGTGCGGCGGTGATGGTGACGTCGACAAACTGGCCGATAAGTCGCGGGTTGCCGGCGAAATTGACTACCCGGTTGTTGTCGGTCCGGCCGGCAAGCTCGGCGGTATTTTTGCGTGAAGGCCCCTCAACCAGTATGCGTTGCACGGTGCCCAGCATCGAATGGCTGATGGCGTGAGCCTGGTTCTCAAGCAGCGCCTGGAGATGTTGCAGGCGGGCAAGTTTTATTTCGTGGCTGGTCGAGTCGGGAAAACCAGCCGCGGGCGTGCCTGGGCGCGCGCTGTAAACGAAACTGAAGCTGGCATCGAACTTCACATCCTCGATCAGCTTAAGTGTCATCTCGAAGTCGGCCTCGGTTTCCCCGGGGAAACCGACGATAAAATCCGACGTTATTGAAATATCCGGCCGCACCTCGCGCAGGTGCCGGACTATGGACTTGTATTCAAGCACGCTGTAGCCGCGTTTCATGGCGGCCAGGATACGATCGGAGCCGCACTGCACCGGTAAGTGCACGTGGCTCACGAGTTGCGGCAGTTTTGCGTACGCGGCAACCAGGCGTTTACCGAACTCCTTGGGGTGTGACGTCGTAAAGCGCAGTCGTTCTACGCCGGGGATCTCCGCCGCGTATTCGAGCAGCAGCGCCAGATCCGCGTAGTTGTTGTCATCGTTTTGCCCGCCGGAACCGGTTTGCGCCGTGCCGGAGGCGTCTATGGTTCCCCGGTAGGCATTCACGTTTTGTCCCAGCAACGTGACTTCCTTTACACCCTGTGCCGCCAGTTCGGCGATTTCGGTCAGCACGTCGTCCAGCGGCCGCGATACTTCTTCGCCACGCGTGTAAGGCACCACGCAGAAGCTGCAATACTTGCTGCAGCCTTCCATGATGGATACAAATGCGGTGCTGAGCGCGACGCGTGCCGGCGGCAGGCTGTCGAACTTTTCAATCTCGGGAAATGAAATGTCGACCTGAGGTTTTCCGCTGGCGCGGCGTGCGGCGATCATGGCCGGCAGGCGGTGCAGCGTTTGCGGACCGAATACCAGATCGACATAGGGTGCGCGCGCGACGATGGCGGCGCCTTCCTGGCTCGCCACGCACCCGCCTACGCCGATCAGCAGATTCGGATTGGTTTGCTTGAGGTGTTTGACGCGACCCAGGTCATGGAAGACTTTTTCCTGTGCTTTCTCCCGAACCGAACACGTATTGAACAGAATGACGTCCGCGTCCGCAGGGTTGTCGGTGGAAGTCATGCCATGTGCCGCATTGAGCACGTCGGCCATCTTGTCCGAATCGTACTCGTTCATCTGACAGCCGAAAGTCTTGATATGCAGTTTGCCCGGCACGCGAATTTACTTTTTCTTGTCGAACTGCGCGCGTTCGAACGGCGTCAGTATGTAGATGCGCGCGATGTCGCCGCCGATCGCGGGCGTAACCGCGACATCCACGCCGGCCGGCAATGCGCTGTGCACGATGGTGCGGTTGTTTTCATCGTAAATCACGCCCCCTGGCGCAAGCCGGACAATCTTGCCATTGAGTTCGACCATGGGCAGCACCTGTGGCTGTCCGACGGTCGCGCGCTTGGCGTTAGGTGGAATGGTGCGCAGCTGCGCGTATCCGCATTCTGCGAACAGCAAACTTATGACGACGAGTATCTGCGCTAATCTGCTCATGAACGGTTCCACCTTCCTGGAAAGGCAAATGAAACTCTTTTTAAATCATAGTGATGCATTATAACTTAGCCGGGGTGCCAAGTGTACACGCCGGCAATTGCGCTTGTGTTAATGTGTTAAAGGCGTGTCTTTCAAGGGCCATGCCCATACATGGGGATTCGCTTGAATGCTCACTTGGCAAGGGCGTAACATGCGCATCATGGAAGGCTACTCCTGAAAACCTGAATTGCTTAGCGCGAATATGAAAATAGGATCCGAGACGCTGGACGGCGACATTTTGAAAATCAATCTGGCCGGCCGCATGGATGTGCAGGGAACACGCGAAATCGACACGATATTTATCGGTTATGCAGCTTCGTCGCAATCCGTGATTGTCGATCTTGGCGCGGTGGATTTCCTCGCGTCCATGGGCATACGGACCCTGCTGCTCGTGGCCAAAGCCATTTCCGGGCGCGGCGGCAAACTGGTTTTGCTTAACCCGGATGCCAACGTTACCCAAATATTGGAGATGGCGGGCATCGACACACTGATTCCCATCCACCGTTCGCTCGACGAGGCGCGTTTGGCGGTCGTTCCCTGAGCATAGACGTTGCGTGACGGCTACCATGCAGGTTGACCGGCTAGTCATCGGCAACGACGTGGCGGAACTGCGCCGTATGACCGATTGGCTGCTCGCCAGCGGAACTGCATCCGGTATTGCCAGGGACTTGGTGTTCAATCTGGATGTTTGCGCCAACGAGGCGGTGGCGAATATCATCAGCTACGCCTACGAGGACGACAAACACCACGTCATTGCACTGGAGCTGAATACTTCAGCACAAGGCGCCTGCCTCACCATACGCGACGACGGCAGGCCGTTCAATCTGCTGGAAGTACCGGTGCACCAACAACCCACAAGTCTCGCCGACGCCAAGGTGGGTGGACTGGGTGTGCACCTGATACGCCATTTGATGTCGAAGTGCGCCTATCGGCGCGAAAACGGCAGCAATGTGCTCGTCCTGGAAATGTATGCAACGACCGCCGCCAAAGGCCGCGGCGCGGATCGCCGCAAGCCCCAGACGCGTGGCCTGGCAATCCCCCCGGTATTTCCCTATGAGCGTAGGCGCAATAATGACCGCAGGCGCAATGGTTTTATCTCGAACCTGCAGCTTTTCGCGACGATACCCTATGAAGCGGTGGAAGCAGTACTCGTGGATTGCGCGACGCGCGATGTTGCCCCCGGAACGGTGCTGCTCGCGCCCGGGCAAATCAACAATACGCTACACCTGCTGATTTCGGGGCGCTTGCGCGTACACCTCGACCGCGTGGATTCCAGCGACTATATCCCCATCGAAGCGGGCGGATGTTTCGGTGAACTCTCGATAATTGACGGTCGTCCCGTATCCGCGTTCGTCGTTGCCGAAGTAGCCAGTCGTGTCTTGTTGATACACGAAAACGTGTTCTGGCAACGCCTGATCCCGTATCCGGGCGTGGCGCGTAATTTGCTGACGGTACTGTCGGAGCGCATGCGCCAGGACCGCGACATTATCGTCGATCAATTGAAAGACAAGTTGGCCCTGGAGCACCTGCAGAAAGAAATCGCCATTGCCCAGCAGCTTCAGTTGAGCATGTTGCCCGCCGGCGACGCCCTGTTTCGTGACCGTCCCGAGTTGCAGGCGTACGCCATCATGGAGCCGGCAAAAAATGTTGGTGGCGACTTCTACGATGCTTTTCTCGCGTCCGCGGACCGCCTGTTCGTGGCGGTGGGCGATGTATCGGGCAAGGGCATACCTGCGGCACTGTTCATGGCACGCACGATTACGCAATTGCGCATGGAGGCGGTGCGCCGGCGCTCGCCGACGGCCGTGCTGGAGGCGGTGAACCGTGCACTGTGCGAGGGCAACGATTCAGGAATGTTCGTGACGCTGTTTTGCGGCATGCTGGAAACCGACACCGGAAAATTCAGCTATGTCAACGCAGGCCACAATCCACCGCTTTTTCTCGCCGCGGATGGTACTGCCAGATTTCTTAAGGTAAGAAAGGGGCTGGTAGCGGGCGTCATCGACCGTTCCCGCTATCCCGTATCAACCTGCCACCTTGCTGCGGATGACACGCTGTTACTGTATACCGACGGCGTGACTGAGGGTGCCAACACTGACAATGAACTCTATACCGAGGAACGACTCCTCGCATCGGTGCATGCCGACAAATGGCATGATCCGCGCAGTCTGATCGAAGCTATTCGAGCGAATATGGCGGAATTTTCGGGAACGGCCGCGCAGGCTGACGACATTACCATGCTGGCGCTTCGTTTTCTCGGTACACGCGCTGCGCATCAAGTCGTCGGAAAGCCGTAACGGTGATCCGTATGATCGGCCGCCGGCTTTTGTCGCGCCACTCGAACGCCTGCGGATATCGCCGCTATGGCGGCGCGATGTTGTTCGCGCTGCACGCGCTGCTTGTTCTGCTGCTAGTCGCATGTGCGCCGCTGGCGCCCGATGCGCGCACGCCGGTAACGGTCAAAATCTTCGCGTTCAATGATTTTCACGGACATCTCGCGCCCCCGCCGGGTGGTGTGATGGTGCCCGATCCCGATGCACGTGAGGGCGGGAAATTGGTTCCTGCGGGCGGTGTCGAACATCTCGCGACTTTATTGGGTACCTTGCGCAAGGACCACCCCCACCATGCGGTGGTGTCGGCCGGTGACTTAATTGGCGCGACACCGTTAATGTCCAGCATTTACAACGATGAGCCCACCATCGAGGTCATGAACCGGTTGGGGCTGGATTTTAACGGCGTCGGTAACCACGAATTCGATCGCGGCACGGCGGAATTGCTGCGTCTGCAGAACGGCGGCTGTGCACCGGATGGTTGCAAGTCGGGTGTCGAATACAGCGGTGCGCGCTTCAAATTTCTTGCAGCCAACGTGATCGTGCGTAACACGCGGAAACCATTGTTTCCGGCCTACGGCATCAAGGATTTCGGTGGTGTGCGGGTAGCGTTTGCCGGCGTGACCCTGCAAGGGACTTCCGCGCTGGTTCCCGCTGCGGGCATAGCCGGCGTCGACTTTATTGACGAAGTCGATGCGGTCAATCGCCTTATCCCTGAAATCAAGGCGCAAGGCGTGGCTGCCATCGTGGTGTTGCTCCATCAGGGCGGCGCGCAGCGTGGCGGGCACTACAATAGCTGCGCGGACTTTTCAGGGCCCGTGGTCGAGATTGCGCGGCGCCTGGATCCCGCCGTGGCAGTCGTGGTCAGCGGACACACGCATCAGTCCTACATTTGCCGGCTGCACGGCAAGCTGGTCACCAGCGCCGGTTCCTACGGCAGGCTGTTGACCGAAATCAGCATGACGCTGGACGCACGGACCGGCGGCGTGCTGGCTACCGATGCAGGCAATCATGTTGTGGCGACGCATCTGGCCAAAGACCCGGCGCTCACTGAGCTCATAGCTCGCTATGCGGCAGGCCTTGCGTCGCAGGCGCACGGCGTGGTCGGACGTATTGCCGAGTCGTTCTCGCCGGTGCCGGACCGCAATGGTGAATCGGCGTTGGGAAAATTGATAGCAGATGCGCAACTGGAGGCGACCGCAACAGCGGGGGCGGTGCTTGCATTCATGAACCCCGGCGGCGTGCGTGCGCCGCTGGTGTTCAGGGAAAACGGCGCGGTCACGTACGGCGAATTATTCGCCGTGCATCCGTTCGGCAATACGCTGGTGACTATGACACTGACCGGCGCACAGCTACTGGAGGCACTCGAACTACAGTGGTTAACGGCGCGGCCGCGGCTTCTCTATGTGTCGCGTGGATTCAGTTACGAGTGGGATCCGCGCGCGCCGCCAGGCCGGCGCATCGTTGCCGGATCGGTTTCGTTGCACGGAAAAGCACTCGAACCTGCTGCCCGCTATCGGGTGACCGTCAACAACTTCCTCGCCGAGGGCGGCGATGGCTTTAGCGTGTTCACGCAGGGCGAACAGCAGGTCAAGGGAAACACGGACATAGACGCAATGACGGAGTACCTGGGACACCATGCTGCGGTGCGTCCCGACCCAAGTGCAAGGGTCATAGCGAGGTCGAACCCCTAGGCGCCCGCAGGGTTAGTCGAAAATGATGGTGCGATGCTGGTGCAGAAAAATGCGCTCTTCGAGCAGCAGTTTGAGCGCCTTGGCGAGTACGACCTTTTCGACATCACGTCCGGATTGGGCCATGCTTATCGCCGTCGCTGTGTGATCCACAGGAACCACGGACTGCGCAATGATAGGTCCGGTGTCGAGCTCGTCGGTCACCATGTGGCCGGTTGCGCCTATGAGCTTGACGCCGCGCTCAAAGGCCTGGCGATAGGGTTGGGCGCCCATGAATGCCGGCAGAAACGAATGATGAATGTTGAGTATGCGGCTCGGGTAGCGCGCGACAAACCCGGGTGACAGCACGCGCATGTATTTTGCGAGCACCAGATACTCCGGCTGGTACTGCGCTACGCAATCGAGAATTTCCCGTTCGTGGTCGGCGCGATCGCGTTCGAGGTGGCTGACATGATGAAAGGGCACGTTGAATTGACGAACCAGCGGCGCCAGCGTGTCGTGGTTGCTGATAACCGCGAGTATGTTGGCCGGAAACGCTTCATAGGTTGCGCGCAGGAGCAGATCCCCGAGACAGTGCGGCTCCTTGGTGGCGAGTATCACGATATCGCGTTTGCCGGTCGGTGCCAGGCCGACACTGGCGCCTTCCGGCAACAGCGCCTGTATCGCGGGCACCACGTCATGCGGAGGTTGAGTACATTCGAATGCGGTGCGCATGAAAAAGCGCCGCGTGTCAGTATCGACAAATTCGTGATTGCTTACAATATTTGCGCCGTGCCGAAAGAGCACGCCCGTGATTGCGTGAACCAGGCCGGGCTTATCGGGAGCATCTATGCGGATGACGTAGGTTTTCATACAATCCGTTTCCTGAACTCATTGTTCTTTTTAACCTGTCGGCGACGCGATTGCAATATGGCTACACCAGAAAATTGATGAAGAGTTCGCAGTCGCCGTCCAAGAACTAAGCTGATGCCATGAACGGCACCCATGATCTTCTTCTCGATGCCGGCATTGTGCTTCAAGCCACGCGTTCCGGCCTCCCAGAGGCATCGTCGCCACAGTTGTCGACAACCAGGCAAGACAATCGATGAAGTGCCCGCTGTGCCAAGAGAGAAAAGGGAAACGCGGCTGCAAGCTTACCTCAGCCCAGTTCATCTGTCCGTCTTGCTGTGCATCCACACGCCGGGCCGAGTGTGAAGGCTGCAGCTACTACGCAGTTTCTCTGGTGTATCTTCGTGAGAAGCAGTTGCGGAAGAAGACATTTATCACCGAGATCATGCCCGAGGTGGACGACCGATGCGACGAAGCGTGTACCGCATGCGCGTGGCGGCGCCGAACCCGC
>CANJQI010000096.1 GCA_947476215.1 Betaproteobacteria bacterium | reverse complement strand
TCGGCGTGCCGCTGATCACGCCTGTGGTGGAATTGAATGACAGTCCGACATTGGTCAACAAGGTTTCATCCGGCCCGGACATTGAATATGCGGTCGCGGACGGAATCGTCAGAATCTGATAGCTGAAGGCCGAACCCTGCGTCGCTGTCGCCGACGCGGCGCTGATTACCTGCGGCGTGATGGTGATGGTGACGTTGCCGGCCACGCTGCCGCAGGTTGCCGTGGATATCGCCGTGAATGGGACTGTGATTACATTGACCGTCGGTGTGGGACTCGCCGAGTAGGTGAAGGTCAATGGCCCGGAGGGATTGACCGTGCCCTCAGTCGGCGATCCGAGGCTGATATTTGAACCCATCGCGACGGTTGACGGCGACAAGGTCAACGTAATGGTCTGGGGTGACGTGCTATATGAGAGCGTGGGCGTGGTGCCGCCCGGCGTCAGCGTTGGATTGGTTATCGTGACGTTGACCAGCCGCGTCGGCGTGGTCCCTCCGCCGCCGGTGCCGACCACACGGAATGAGTCCGCGGCGACGCCGCAGTTGCCGGCCCCCGCCGAGGGCGCATGGGTATAGCTGACGTTGAACGAACTCGCGGTGCCGGTGGTGATCGTTCCCTGCGTCGCGCCGCCGCTGCCGCCGCCGAATGCTGCGGTGGTGGTGACTAAAGGTGCGCCGCCACCGGAACTTTCAAACAGCCCCAAGATCGCAAAAGGTCCGGAACTGCCACCGTAGGCCACCGTGCTGGTCTGCGGCACCAGGTTGATAAGATTGTCTCGAAGGTCAGCGACAACGGTTGAAGTACCGGTCACCCCCATCCCGTGGCGAACACTTGCCGCATCGATAAATGTCATCGCAGTCGCCACGTCGGAAGCGTGAGCCCCACTCCTCAACGGAGTCGCGTTCTGGCGACCATTGGTTGCGGCATGGCAGCCAGAACAAAACTCATCGACGAACGCCCCTGCGTATAGCTCGGACGATGCGACCAAACCGGCGAATATCCATGCGACCAACGAGAAAAAAATTCTCGACCACATGGGGGCTCCGCAAGAGTCAAGCATAGCTAGCGCGATTTTCGCGTCCGTCAGTCCAATTCTTATTATTCATTTTTTTGAAGCACACATAAACCTCATCGAAAGCCCTCCTTCACTCCGGCCACAAGAAGCACTTGCGCCGGACCAATTAAGGCAGCAGTCGATTCGAAACGACGCACCAACCTTGTGAGGTTACACGCAAAAGACGTTGTAATTTCATGATTTATCTAAAAAATCGAGATGCACTTGAGCACGATGTTGTAATAATGCATCACATACTCCTTACACCGGCTCGCTACTGGGGCAGCGCGCAATCCGCGCGCAGCATACATGCGCGCAATATCCGCCACTCTTCCGCAAGTATCCGCCCGACCACGACCCACCCTTTGGCCCCTGATGATCTTAGTACTGCCGCTTCGCCCTCCTCAAGATCGGGCGGTCCGGCCACTGCATTAAATTGCCTTCTATCGCCGACAACAATGCGAATAACATAGGGTGACACAGGCGATGACAAAAGCTGCTCTAACGCCTTGCCTTCGACTGTGGCCATATCAAGAGTCCAACCGCCTCCTGCATGGGCAATAAGGCGTGCTGTTTCGATAGCAGGGCAGACGGAGCTGACGTGAACCACGCCAGTTGGAAGGCGAAGGTTTGCAATCGCTTCTCCGATTTTTGCAGCCTGCTCGCGTGCAGTATCTGGAAGGATGCTTGGTTTCTCGCAATCCGTCGCTATTGGTGGCTTTCCGTCAGGAGCCAATATGCCCCCATCTGCATGACGGAAAAAAATTGTATATCCACCAGTACGTAATGCAACTGCCAGCGACAGCGCGCGGAGTTCCAATAACTCGTCCGGCGCGGACGAACGCAGACTCGCCGGTACTTCAAGCATGGGCGCTGCGTACGATTGCCAGTCCTCCGCACGAATACGGGCAATCCACTCGGCACGCCCCGAGACCGCTCGAAAAATCGCAGCCTCTCCTTCCAACAGCGTTGGCCCTCTCCCCATCGCTTCGTAGGCAAATCGATGACCCACAATAAGGCGATTCGTACCGCGATCAGGCGGAGTGCCGAGAATCCTGAATAAACGCGCGAAATCCTGGAGTCCTTGGGCTTGCTCGGGGTCGTTGCCCAATACAGCGTGGTCAGCTCGCACGTGCCCAGCGATCAACCGTGCTGTATCCATGGTTCGACATAATGGGCTTGCGATGACGTCTCCAATTGGAATCCCAAGTTTGCGCATGGCCACGCCTATAGACAGCGACTGCGCGCGACCTACGGAACTGAGCGGGATTTGCGTACCGCAATCTGTCATCACGATCTTGCCATTAATTTCCCTGACGGAGGTATCACGAACGCCGTGCCGGAAGTACAGCGCATAGCCGCCCTCTCTCAACGCTCGTATCAGTTCTTCCCCAGACAACACGTTTTTCCCGTCCAATGCGAGCGGAGACTGCGCAAGCCCGGCAGAGGAGGAAAGCAACGCTATCAACCATATAAGGCCACAAATCGTTTCAACGACCTTCAACATATCCCCCATCTGGACGCTTGTGACGCCGCAATCATCTGCGCCATCATACCGGAACCGAAAAGTGTTTCGAACATCTGCGAGACCAAATCGGATATGCCTGTAAACTACGCACTTTGTTCGACCCGAAGAAAGACGATCGAATGCCCCGTTACCCGTTGCTTTTCGTGATCTTGGCGACCTTGTTGCTCACCGGCTGCACCGGATTGCGCTTGGGGTACCGCCATGCGGATACCTATCTGACTTGGAAGGCTGACTCTTATTTCGATATGGATCCCGGCCAGCGGCGTGATTTCGACGCGCGGCTGGAACGCCTGCTGACGTGGCATCGCTACGAACAATTGCCCGAATACGCGAGTTTCGTGAATACAGCGCTCAAGAAAGCGCAGGACAGTCTCAGGCGCGACGATATTGTGTGGTTTATCGACGGCATGAAAGCGCGCTATTTCACGCTTGTCGACCGCGGCATCAACGACGCCGCGGAAATGCTCGGCGCGCTGGCGCCGGAACAAATCGTCGCGCTGCAGAGGCAGTGGACACGCGACAACCGGACCTTTGTCCGCGAACATGAACTGGAGGGCCGGCTTGATGCGCGCAAGATCGCGCGCCTCAAGCGTACGCTGACGCAGATCGAAGACTGGACCGGCACGTTGGCAAGCGAACAGGAGCAAAAAATCGCGGTGTTGCTCGAAAATGTTGAGCATATCAATCTCTTGCGTCACCAGGATCGAATACGGCGACAGCGCGATTTCATTGAAATTCTAAAGCTGCGCGGCAATCGCGCGGAGTTTCAGCCGCGCCTGCTGGCATGGCTGCGCAACTGGGAGCAGGGACGCGATCCCGAATATGCGCGCCTGGCGCAGGAAGTTTTCGAGAAACGCATACAGTTCTATATCGACGTCGAGAAACTGCTGACCCCCGCGCAACGCCAGACTGCCGTGCGCCGGCTGCGAAACTTTGCCGATGACTTCGTCTCCTTGTCGAAGAAGACCTCCGGCGTCACGCCACCCGCCGCGAGCGTAGTGGCGTATGCGCTGCTGTCATGCGCGCTTGAGGGCCATGCCTGCGTACCGTCATAGCATCGCCTCCAAGCTGCCGGCGGTAGGCACCACCATCTTCACGGTGATGTCGCGCCTCGCGCAGGAACACAACGCCATCAATCTGTCGCAGGGATTTCCCGATTACGACTGCGATCCGGCCCTGCAGGACTGCGTGACGCGCTATATGAAAGCCGGCCACAATCAATATCCACCGATGGCCGGCATCCCGCAGTTGCGCGAAGCAATCTCCGCCAAGGTCCATGCGCTCTACGGCGCGTCATACGACCCCGAACACGAAATCACCGTAACGCCCGGCGCCACCTACGCGATCTTCACCGCGATTGCCGCGATGATACGTCCCGGCGATGAAGTGATCGTGTTCGAGCCGGCCTACGACAGCTATGTGCCTGCGCTCGAGGTACAGGGCGGCAAGGCTGTCTACATCGGCCTCAAGTTCCCCGACTATCACATCAACTGGGATGAAGTCCGGACCGCGATCACGCCGCGCACGCGCATGATCATCATCAACACGCCCAATAACCCGACGGCGAGCGTGTTATCGGCCGCCGATATGCAGGCGCTGGAAATACTCACGCGTGACACCGGCATCCTGATCGTGAGCGACGAAGTCTACGAGCACATCGTGTTCGACGGCGCCGCGCACCAGAGCGCAGCACGCTTTCCGGGGCTTGCCGAACGCAGCTTCATCGTCTCCTCATTTGGCAAGACTTATCACGTCACCGGCTGGAAAATGGGCTACTGTCTTGCGCCCAGAGAACTGATGACCGAATTCCGCAAGGTGCACCAATTCAACGCTTTCACCTGCAACACGCCGGTGCAGTACGCGCTCGCTGATTTCATGCAGCAGCCTGAGCATTACCTCGGACTCGCTGCGTTCTACCAGAAAAAGCGCGACTACTTCCGCGAACGGCTGCGCGAATCCAGATTTTCATTGCTGCCGTCGGACGGCACCTATTTTCAGTCGCTGCGCTACGACGACGTCAGCAATGAAAAAGATATCGATTTTGCGATGCGGCTTACGCGCGAGCGGGGTATCGCGGCGATACCTTTGTCCGCTTTCTACCATGAACCGCCCGGGCATAAAGTGCTGAGATTCTGTTTCGCCAAAAAAGAAGAGACGCTGTTCAAGGGCACGGAGATACTGCGACGGATTTGATCACTCGATCTTGTAGCCCGTTTCCTTGATCAGTTTGGACCAGCGATCGCGTTCGTCGCGCAGGAAGCGCGCCGCCTCGGCGGCGGGCGAACCGAGAGGATCAGCGCCCTGCACCGTAAGCTTTTCCCTGACGTCGGCCGTGTTCAGAATGCGGGTGATTTCGGAGTTCAGTCTGGCGACGATCTCCTGCGAGGTGCCAGCCGGCGCGAGTATGCCCTGCCACGATCCTGTCACGAATCCCGGCACGTGTTCGGCTACGGTGGGCGTACCCGACAGGCTCGCGACGCGTTTCTCGCTCGTCACCGCGATCAATTTGAGTTTGCCGCTTTTCACATGCGGCAGCGTTGCCAGCATGCCGTTGAACATGACATCGGCCTGCCCCGACATCACGTCAAGCACCGACTGCACGCCGCCCTTGCCGGTGATGTATTCCCATTTGACGCCGGTGCGGTGCGCGAACATCAGTCCGGCGAGATACGGCGCTCCGGCCGGACTGGACGCGAAATTGAGCGCGCCCGGACGGCGCTTGGCGAGTGCGATCAGCTCGGCGGTGTTGGCTACAGGCACACTGGGATGCACGCAGAATAGATGCGGGGAGTATGAGACCAACGTGACCGGTGCGTAATCACGTGTCAGATCGACCACCGGCTTGGAACTGAGTATCTGGCTGATCATCAGCGATCCGACATCCGTCAGCATCAACGTATACCCGTCGGGCGCCGCGCGCGCCACCACCTCGGCGCCGAGCGCCCCGCTTGCGCCGGGCCGGTTGTCAACCACCACCTGCTGGCCCCATCGCTCCGAAAGGCGCGGGCCGATGAGACGCGCGAGGATGTCGGAGGTTCCGCCGGGTGGGAACGGAATGATGAACCGTATCGGTTTGGCCGGATAATTTTGTGCGGTGACACTAGGTGCGACTACGACCGATACGGTGACCGCAAAAATCAAAGCCGCAACTCTCTGAAGCGCAATGCCGTTGGTACTGGTCATATTTTTCCGCCTTCCATTACTGTCACACTCAATTTGCAATTACCACATCTTAAACGAAAATTCTCCTCCGGCCATCGCACCACGCAGTCCCTCGGCGTATTGAGCCCGTCGCGCGAGCTGCAACAAATCATGTAGCACTACTCCGCCGTAATCCGCGCATCGCGTATGGTCTTGCCCCAGCGCGCGTATTCGCTGTCGACGAAAGACCTGAACTGCTCCACCGTCATGGTCGATGGCTCGGTATTCATCTGCAACAAGGTTTCTCGCACCGCGACGGACTCCACGGTTGCGTTAAGCGCGCGATTGAGGCGCAGCAGAAGTTCAGCCGGCGTACCGGCGGGCGCCATGATGCCGACCCAGGTCCCGGCATTCACGGCCACGCCCTGCTCCGCCATCGTTCTCAGCTGAGGTGCACCCGCGTAGCGACCGGCGGCGGCGAGTCCCAGCGTCTTTACACGTCCGCCGCGCGCGTGCGGATCGGCGATGGCCATCGGCACTATCATCGAATCGACCTGGCCGCCGACCACGGCCTGGATCGCCGGTGCGGAACCCTGAAACGGAACGTGCAGCACTTCAAACCCGGCCTGCTGTCGGAACATTTCCATTGCGACGTGCGCCGAACTGCCCACGCCCCACGACGCAAAGGTGACTTTGCCCGGCCGCTGCCTGGCCATCGCGACGAATTCGGCGACGTTGGAAACCGGGACGCCCTGGTTCACCACCAGCGCATACGGAAAGTAACCGGCGATACCCACCGCCGCGAAATCACGCCGCGGATCGTAAGCGAGCTTGGCGTAAACGTGCGGATTGATCGCATGCGTGTCGGCCGTGACCCACACCAGCGTGTATCCGTCCTTGGGTGCACGCGCAACCGCCTCGCTGCCGATCGCGCCATTGGCGCCGGGACGATTTTCGACCACCACCGGCTGCTTGAGTCGTTCGCCGAGCGGCGTTGCGACCGCACGCGCCACCACGTCGCTGCCGCCGCCCACCGGCCATGGCACGACGAGCCGTATGGGTTTATCGGGGTATTCCGCCGCCGCAAACGTCGACAGCGCAAACGCCAGCAACGCGGCAAAGATTGACAATGCAAGGCGCAGCTTGATACTCATATCCGAACTACGCCAGCAGACGAATGATGTCGCGCACGTCTTTAACCTCTTCGAGGTGCAATATCATGTCCTTGGCTTGCTCAGTACGCTCCCGCGCCAGGGGCTTGGGTCCATGCTGCACGCAGTCGCGATATTTCTCCACCATCTCGTCGGTGGTTTGGGGATTATCCGGGTGGCCCTTGGCGCCCATGACACGTTCGGACTTAACGACGCGTCCGTCCTTGAGCTTGATCTCCACCCACACGCCGTGGCGCGCGGCATCCATGTCGGTTTCGACCTTGCGCGCCAGTTCCGCGTAGCGTTGATTGCGCACCGCGTCGTCCTTGAAATGCGAGAGTGACAGCTTGCCGTCGACGATGACGCAGGCGACGGCCCATGGCAGGCTGAATTCGGTTTCGATATGATTCTTGGGATTCTGTCTTACGTCGCGCGGCTCCACCATGATGGTCAAGCGTGGCGTTCCGAACACTTGCACGGACGCGATGGTATCCGCGGCAACACCATCCTTGCCGAGCACGGAAAGCACCGCATCCAAAACCGGATGCACCACCGCGCCGCACGGGTACGCCTTGTATCCCAGCCGCGTGCCGAGATAGCTATTTCCGAGATCGCGTGTCGGTGCGTCGCGATCCGCTTCGGCGCCGGGAAAGAACAACGTGTACAGACCGAACTTTCCAGTCAGAAAGTTCCGCGCGCCGGTAATGCCCTGCTGCGCCAGCTGCGCGGCACTGATGCCGTTGCGCACACCGAAGCCGAGCTGCATGCGTATCGCCAGTACGCCCTCGGCGCTGGACTGGCGGTTGCCGGCAAGCTGTGCGTAGGCGAGACCGACGGCGCTGGTGCATTGCGTTTCGTTGAGTTTCAGCAGCTTGGCCGCGGCCAGCGTCGCACCGAATACGGACAACAGATAGGTTGCATTCCATCCGCTGGTCAGCGACCTGGGCGCACCGGTCAGCAGCCGCGCCTGTATGTCGGTCGCCAATGCGACGGCAGTGAGTAAAGTCTTGCCGTCGACACCGCCCAAGTGCTCGGCAATCGCAAAAGCCGCCGGCACCACGGCTACGCCGACCGCGTAACCATGCCCCTCATCCATCCAATATTTGTCTTCATATTCAAGGGCTTTTGCGAAGCTACCGTTGGCCAGGCCGGCTAATGCGGCGGGCAGACGGTCGCCGAAACCTATCATCGTCGACTCTTCCCGTCCGCCCTGTTGCCGCACAAATGCGGCAATGCGATCAGAGCCCTCGGCCGCGGCGCCCGCCACTGATGTTCCCAGCGTCCACAGCACCTCGCGGCGCGCCGCAGCTATCACGGCCGGCGGCAGATCAGCGTACGTGCGCTGCTGTACGTGTTGTATCAGTTGCTGTTCCATACTCATCATCGACTCCCGCTAAGGCGGCTCACGACATCGCGCCGCCACGACTCACTCCATGTCCACTATTCAATACGCACACCCGGCGACTTCAGCAGTCTGATCCACTTTTCGGCATCGACTTTCATGTGCGCGGTAAGCTGCTCCGGCGTTCCGCCGGCGACACTCGCGCCCAATTCGGAAAACTTGTCGCGGATGTCCGCCATCTCCAGAACCTTTGTTACGTCGGCATTAAGCTTCGCCACGATGGTTGGCGGTGTTCCAGTGGGGACGAACAGGCCGTCCCATGTGCTGAACTCAAATCCCGCCAGTCCGCCTTCCGACATGGTCGGCAGATTCGGCATGTTGGGTGCGCGTCTGGCCGCGGTGGTCGCCAGTGCGCGCACGCGACCCGATTGCAAATGTGGCACCGCGATCGGAACCGGCGCGAAAAACATCGCCACGTGGCCGCCCAGCAACGCCGTCATGGCAGGGCCGCCGCCGCTGTACGGCACATGCAGTATGTCCACGCCGGCCATGGATTTGAATTGCTCGCCCGCGGCTTGATTGGACGCACCTGCCGAAGCATAGGCGAGTTCCCCCTTTCTGGATTTGGCCAGCGCGATCAATTCCTTCACCGATCTCGCCGGGATGGAATTGTGCAGCACCAGAATATACGGTCGCGTATCGAGCATGATCACCGGCGCGAAATCTTTCGCCGGCACGTAGGCAAGCTTGTCATAAATGATAGGGTTTATCGAATGCGTGCTGGTCGACCCGATCAGCAATGAATAACCATCGGCCGGCGTTTTCGCCGCGAACGCCGTGCCTATGCTGCCATCCGCGCCGCTGCGGTTATCGACCACGATCTGACGGCCCAACACCTCGCCCAGTTTCTGTCCGACGAGTCGTGCCGTCACATCGACTGGGCCACCGGGCGGCCACGGCACGATCAGCCGCACCGGCTTGCTGGGGTAATCGTTTTGTGCAATTGCGTCGCTTGCGGCATAGCAATGATGCAACAATCCGCACAGCAGTACTGCACAGGCCCCAAGACGGTCGTTCACCATACAGCCCCCCTCAACCGCAAAATGACGCCGTTCTCAAACGGGCACGAAAAACATCAAGCATTTGTTTTAACGTAACAAATAGAGAAAAGGGACGAGAAACCGCTCCCTGTCTACTCTATGGCACGGAGGTCTCAGGCCCGGCCAGCAAACCCATCAGCTTTCCGACTTCCTGCGCGGACAAGCGCTCCAGATTGTCCAGCAATTCAAGTGTGTGCCCGAGCTGCGGTTCCTTCAGGCGCACGCTCAGACAATCCTGAATCTTGGCTCTATGCATATCGGCATTCACGGGTTCCCCCCAGAATCCGGGCGGCTTGGTGCACACGTTGTTATGCACCGTGCCATCTTTCAGCGTGATTTCGACCTCGACGCGCAGCTTGCGGGTATCGCGCGACAGCGCGGGGTTGCGAACCACCGCGGTCTTTTCGAGCAATTCAACGATCGCAGGTCTGAAACGCAGTTCGTCGGTAAATGAACCCATGCCGACTTTGCCGTCGAGCAAGGCAGTGACAACGGTGTACTGAAAACTGAATTTACCTTCCAGCCCCGAGCGCGGACGCGGCCGGTCGGCATCCTCGATCTCAGGTGTCAGTATGCGTATCTGCTTGATGGCCGACAAATCCGCGATCGAAGGACGCAGCGCCAGCGCAGCGGTGATCGCAAACTGTGTCGGGTACTTGGAGGGGTAGAACTTGATTGCCATGCCGGGATCGACGCAGCGATGCGGTTTGCCGTAGGCGAGCAGTACATCGTAATCGAAGTGATTGCGAAAAAACGTTTCCACATAACCATCCCCGGCTTCTAGTATGCCCGGGTGAGACGTAAACCCGCGTTGCGCCATCAGTGCGCCTTCAAGACCCGCCATGGCCGCATTGCCGCAATGCGTGCATTTCACCATCGAACCCGTGTTGGCGGACAGGCCGCTGCAGCGCGAAGCAGCGATGCCCAGTGCACTGGCCAGTTGTGCTGCGTTCAGTCCCAATAAATGCGACGCGGATACCGCCGACCCCATGAGTCCGACGACCCCCGGCGTATGAAACAGAAACGATCCGCGCTCCAGATTGCCCGCGATCAGCAACCGCCCCTGCATCTCGAACCCCTTGGCGCAGGCAGTAACAATATCCCTGCCGCTTGCCGAGGTGGACTCCGCCAGTGCGAGCGCACCCGGCACGGTGGGTGACACCGCATGCGTAGGCGGATTGGACATCGGTTCGAAATCGAGCACATGCATGGAAACCGCATTGGCATACGCGGCGAAGGCCGGGGAAGTCTTGAAACCATATCCCCACACCGACGCACGCGGCGTGCATCCCAGATCGCGAACATAATCCGCGACCAACGCGGGCGGCGCTTCATTGCTGCCCGCCATGGCAACGGCGATGCCGTCGATAATCAGGCGCTTGACGGTCGCGACGACATCCTTATCCAGCGTCTCGTAGGTGACTTCACATATGCGTGCCGCGATCTTCGCCGTTGCTTGGGCGGATTTCGCATCAGTCTGGACTTTGGTATTCAAATGACCTCCAAAGGTGAGTGTTGAACCTTGCTGCTCTTATTCACGGGCGCTCAACTACGATCGCAGCGCGCGATATCCATGATCTCCGTTACATCGTTCAGCGCATCGAGATTCTCGACCAGCTCCAGCATGCGGTTCGCCCCTTTCTCGTCAAGCACGCGCCGTGTGCATGAGAAAAACTTCTTGTGCCGCTGCGGGCGTGTGATCGGTTTGCCGTATTCCCCAGGCCAGCCGGGAATCTTGTCGACGCGTTTTGACAATTGCCGGCCATCCTTCAACCAGATATTGACGACGATGTGCATCTTGAGTTTGTCGAACGGAATGCTGTCATCGAAATCCAGTTTGACCTTGGGCAAAAGCGCCACCACGTCGGGCGCGAACAGGCGCTCGTTGGTGAACGAATCGACCGTCACATCCCCGTCGAGCAAAGCAAGCGCCGTCGTGTACTGGATGCTGAACTTGCCATCGAGACCCGAGCGCGGCTGCGGACGATTCACATATTCAAAACGCGGAAACTGCACCTGCACGCGATCGATCTGCTCGGGCTTGATATTGTGTTCCTCGCGCAGCGCCAGTGCCCCGTCGATAGGCCGCTGCGTAAAGCCGTTGCAGGGATACGGTTTGAAGCCGACGCCGGGGTCCAGCATCCATAACGGGTTGGCGAATCCTTCCACCAGCCGCTCCGGCCTGGCATTCCCCGGCATGAAAGTATCAAAGAAACCCTTGGGCCCAAAAACGTCGGCGCTGGCGGTCCATCCCATTTTCGCCAGCAACGCGGCCTCTATGCCCATGCGCGCACCGTGTCCGGAATGCGAGGACTTGGTCATGGTGCCGGTATTGATCGAAAGACTGCCCGCGCGCGACCCGGTGATGCCGAATGCCATCTGCGCCTGCTCGCGATTGAGGTCCAGCAACTTGATTGCTGCAGTCACCGCGCCAAACATGCCCACCGTACTGGGTTTGTGAAAACCAACGCCGGTCGCCAGCCCCGTGGATGCCCACCGCACGCGGGCCTGAACCTCGAACGCCGCGATGATGGCCTCTATGATGCGCTTGCCGGGAAGCTTGTGATATTCCGCGATGGCCAGCATGACCGGCAACGTCGGAGAGGTCGGATGATTGGGTGGATAAGAGGTGTTATCAAAATCCAGCGCATGCGCCATGGTGCCATTGACGTATGCCGCGTTCTGCATGGAAGTCTTGAATCCGCCCCCTATCACGCTTGCCTGTGGAGCCCCGCCCATATCGCGTACATACGCCGTCGAGAGGCGCCCCACGCCCAGCGGCTCGGTCAAACCGGCGTGCATCACGGCTAGTCCATCCAGCGCAATGTGCTTGGAAAGCTCGATGGCCTCCGGCGGCGCGGATTGGTAGGTAATGCCCATTACTTTATCGACAAACGTTTCGGTCAGGGTCGCGCCACTCATGGTTTCCTCGTTATTCATATGCCCCGTGCATCCACCGCATGCAGATTCCTGGAATAAAAATGCGCAGTTTTGTTGTCGGATTATAACCTCCGAAGAACCGTTCCCAGTCAGGCGACATTGAGTCGCATGACAGTTTACTCAGCACAAAATTCCGTGGCGGCATGAGTGCTAGAATCGGTCCAGTCTCTTGGGTATGTGTAAGCTCCGATCATTACCGCGCGCTTGGGGAAACTATCATGGCTATGCCTCGAATCGCTGCCACACACGCTGCCGCATATTTGATGCTGATCGCTGTGCAAGTCGCATACGCACAGGAATATCCGACAAAACCTATACGCATCGTCACCGCCGAAGCCGGCGGCGGCAACGATTTCGCCGCGCGCCTCATCGTGCCGGGCGTCTCGGCCAGCCTCGGACAACAGGTGATTGTAGACAACCGCGGGCCCGGCATTATTCCGTCCACCACCGTATCCAGGGCCGCGCCCGACGGATACACTCTGCTGCTACATGGCAGCAGCATCTGGCTTTCGGCATTTCTGCAGGACAACGTGCCGTACGATGCGCTGCGGGATTTCTCACCGATCACGATATTGACGGCAGCTCCCAACATACTGATGATCCATCCCTCACTGCCGGTGAAATCCGTCAAAGATCTCATTACCCTGGCGAAGAACAGGCCCGGCGAACTCAACTACGGCGCGTCAGGGGTGGCGTCCTCCCCCAGCCTGGCGGCGGAATTGTTCAAGGTCATGGCGGGCGTGAACATCGTGCGCATCAATTATCGGGGTGGCGGACCCGCCGCCAACGCGCTGATTGCGGGAGAAGTGCAGATGGTAGTCGGTGCACCGGGCGGCGCGATGCCTCATATCAAATCAGGCCGGGTGCGCGCGCTGGGGGTAACCAGTGCACAGGCATCGATGCTGGCGCCCGGCATACCCACCGTGGCGGCGACCGGGTTACCGGGCTATGAATATTCCGCGGCTTATGGCGTATTCGCGCCTGCCAAAACACCCGGCGCCATCATTAGCCGGCTCAATCAGGACATCGCACGCGCGCTCACGGCAGCGGATGTGAAGGATAAATTTTTGCGCGGCGGTGTGGAGCCCATAGGCGGCCCCCCGGAGCAGCTTGCCGCGAAGATGAAACACGACATGACGTATCTGGGCAAGCTGATCAAGGACCTTGGTATACGCGGGGAATCGTGAGCCGGCGTGAGGAACGCCTGCAATCCTTCCCCCCAGGAGGTCGTTAAAACCTATCCCTAATTGACGCGTATGCCCGCTTCCTTGATAACCTTGCCCCACTTGGCGATTTCGGATCGCAGCAAGACGCCCAGTTCTTCGGCTGAACCGCCGGCGACTTCCGATCCGGCGATAAAGAATTTCTCCTTGATATCCGGCCGGCTCAGCACGCGTATGATTTCCTGACTGAGTCGGTTGATGTTCGCGGATGGGGATTTTGCGCGTGCGAACACGGTATCCACGGATATCACTTCGTAACCCGGCAATCCCGTTGCCGCGACTGTCGGGATGCCGGGCGCCAGCGCCGACAGTTTCAGACTGGTCACGGCCAATGCCCGTACCTTGCCGGATTTGACGTGCGGCGCCGACGATGGCGCGGTACTGAACATCACCTGTGTCTCGCCCCCCACCAGACCGATCAGCCCCGGACCCGCGCCCTTGTAGGCAACGCGTACCATGTTGACACCCGCCATGGATTTGAAAAGTTCCGCCGACAGATGCTGCGTTGCGCCGGCGGCCGACGAAGAATAGTTCAGTTCTCCCGGCCTGCGTTTGGCCAGATCGATCAATTCCTTGACGTTTTTAACCGGCACCGAAGGATGCACCATCACCAGATTAGGCGTAGTCGCGGCCAGGCAGACGGGCGTGAAATCCCTTTCGGGATCGAACGGCGAATCCTCAAGCAGGTGTCCTATCATGAAGGAACTGCCGCTGACCATCAATGTATATCCATCCGCCGGCGCCTGCAGCACGGCCATGCCCGGCAGAACGCCGGCGCCACGGTTATCCACGACGACAGGCTGACCCAGTGAACTTCCCGACAATCCTTGAGCAATCAATCGCGCGGTAAAGTCGTTTCCGCCGCCGGGGGCGGACGTAACGATGCGTATGGGTTTGTTGGGGAAATCCTGGCTGATGGCCATGCCCGTGACTAGACTCATGACTCCAGCACCGGTAACGCTCAAGACAGTACGTGGCAGTGACATTTTCGTTATTCCTCTCAGACTATTGATCTTTCCAACCATTACATGTACTTGCCGCCGGCGCAGATGATGCGGTCACCCGTGACATACGAGGACTGATCCGAGCCAAGGAATAACGCGACGTTGGCGACTTCTTCACGCGTTCCTTCGCGTTTAAGCGCGGTGAGCTCGATCTCTTTCATATTCTGTGGATCATCCTTGCGCTCTGGATACCATTCCGGGTTAAGACGCACGTTGGAAATCAGCGACAGCGCGATCAGGTTGGCGCGTATGCCATATGGGCCCAGTTCGAGCGCCAGCGATTTGATGAGACCGTATAGTCCGGTCTTCGACGCCACCACGTGTGCACGCTGCGGCTGCGAAGTCATGGATGCCAGTCCGCCCAGCGCAATGAAATTGCCGGACTTATTCTTCATCATCGACGGCGCCAGCGCCTTGGCCAGGTAAAACGTTGAATGCAGATTCACGGCAAAAACTTCCAGCCATTCTTCAACACTGATTTCCCAGAAGTCCTTGTGGCGCCGTATGCCCGCCACACTCACTGAAATATCCACCTTGCCAAAGCGATCCAGACCCTGTTTCACGGCACGATTGACTTCTTCGGGTTTGCTGAGGTCGGCCAGCAACGGCAGCACCTTCGCACCCAGGCCTTCGCACTCCTTGACGACGGCCTTCAGCTCATCTTCGCGTTTGCGCGATATCAGCACGAGGTCAGCGCCTTCGCGGGCATATGCCAATGCGATTGCCTTGCCATTGTTGCGGCCTGCGCCGCCTATCAGTGCGGTTTTCCCTTTGAGCAGCATCTTGTATCTCCTGGTGATGGTCTGAAAAACCAAATCTACTACACTTTTCGAAATCGACAGATAACTTCCGAATTACATGAATTTCCCGCCCGCGCACAACAACCGGTCGCCCGTAATGTAGGACGAGCGATCGGACGCCAGAAACAGCGCGGCGTTGCCGACCTCCAGTGGAGTACCGTTTCTTTTCAACGGACTGGCGCTTGGATCCCCGCCCCTGACATTCATCACCGCATCGCCGGTGCGGCCGGCGTACCATTCCGGATTGAGGCGCTTGTTCTCGATATTCGACAACGCAAGCAGATTGGCGCGTATGCCGTACGGCCCTAATTCCAGAGCGAGTGACTTGATCAGCCCGTACAAGCCATGTTTTGAAGCCACCACCGCGGAACCTATCGCCTCGGAAGTCAAGGACGCCATCCCGCCCAACGCGATGATGCTGCCGCTTTTGCGTTCTTTCATGCCCGGCGCCAATGCCTTGGCCAGATAAAACGTTGAGTGCAGATTAACGGCAAACACCTCGTGCCACTCCTCGTCGCTGAATTCCCAGAAGTTTTTGTGCGGCCGTATCGCGGCCACGCTCACCAGCACATCAACCTTGCCGAAGCGCTGCAGGCCCTGCTTGACCACGCGCTCCACATCCTGATTGTTGCCGATGTTCGCGAGTAAGGCCAAGGTCTTGACACCCAGCGCCTCACACTCCTTGGCAACCTGCTTCAGTTCGTCACCGAGTTTGCGCGCCACCAGTATCAAATCAGCGCCCTCGCGCGCGAACGTCAGTGCTATCGACTTGCCGTTGTTCCTGCCGGCACCGGCAATCAGCGCGGTCTTGCCTTTAAGCTCCATCATAGAAGTCCTGAGCCAATAAAAATCGCACTACTCCGAGCGTATGTTTACGTCCCGGATCACCTTGCCCCACTTTGCCATTTCCGACTTGATGGTCGCGGCAAACTCGTGAGGCGTGCTGGCTATGACCTCGGAGCCCGCGATAAAGAACTTCTCCTTGACATCAGGTTTTAGCAATACGCGCACGATTTCCTGATTCAAGCGGTTGACGATCGCCGCCGGAGTCCTGGCCGGGGCGAGTACTCCATTGGTCGATACCGATTCATAGCCCGGCAATCCCGATGCAACCGTGGGCAGCCCGGGAAACAAGGTCGATGGCTGCGCGCTGGTTACCGCAAGCGCTTTCAGTTTTCCCGACTTGACCAGCGGCGCCGCGGAACCGGGGGTCGCGAACATCAGCGAGGTTTCGCCCCCCATCAGGCCGATGAGTGCCGGACCGCTGCCACGGTACAGGACGCGCACGATGTCGACTCCGGCCATGGACTTGAACAGTTCAGCCGCGAGATGCACGGATGAGCCCGAACCCGACGACGAATAATTGATCTGACCGCGTTTCGCCCTGGCCAACTCAATCAGTTCCTTGACCGACGTGACCGCCACCGCCGGATGCAGAACGAGCACGTTGGGCGACTTATGCGCCAGCGTCACCGGCGAAAAGTCCTTGATCGTGTCATAGGGCGCCTTGTCCATCATGAAGGGCAGAAACAGCAGGCTGCTGCCATTGAGCAGCAGCGTATAGCCGTCCGGCGAGGCCTTCGCCACCACGCTGGCGGGTATGACCGTTCCCGGACGATTCTCTACGACGACCTGCTGACCTATGACACCGGACAGGCCCTGTGCAATGACGCGCGCCGCGAAATCCGTGCCGCCGCCGATTTCGGAAGTAACGATACGTATCGTTTTAGCGGGATAGCCCTGTGTATCCGCCGCGGTGGCCATGCTGACGATACCGAATATCGTCAAAGCGCCCGTAATAACATGCGAAAAATGCATATAACCTCCTGAATATATAGTCCCCGATCGCGACGACACTGTTCAACCTAAAAAATTCTAGTGGGTTACTTTCACAGCTTTGAAGATTGCACCTAAGTCTTTTGCGCTATCCAGCTGCCATAGCGCATCCAGCGCACGCTCCACGCCGTCCTTCGACAGCGCGCGTTGAGCAAGCCCGCGAAACTTGGTATTCACTTCGTCGTCATTCATGGGATTCTTGTAATGGCCGCGCGGATAATCGGTCTCCGCGATCTTGCGCCCGCCGCCTTTGGTCGCTATCTCTATCCTGCACTTGAGTTTGTCGGGAAACTGGCGCGTGATCTCCTTGTCTTCCTTGACTTCGATCTTGTCCATCAACTGCTGTATGCGCGGGTCGCGCAGACGCTCGTCGGCAAAGACTTCATCGCTGAATGCGCGATCGATCAGCGTCGCGGCAATGATGTACGGCATGCTGTGATCGGCGGCCTCACGCGTCGTCGGCCGCCATTTCTCGGGCTCTTTGCCGATGACGTCCCACGCAAACCAATAAGTGTAGACAGTGACCTTTTCTATGTCGTCGACATTGACCTGCTTGCTGAGCTGCAATGCCACCGTAATCGGCGACAGCGAATGTCCCTCGGACAGAAAATACTTCAGCGTGGACTCGCATATACGATAGGGCCGCCCTGCACCGGCGAACGGCGCAAGCTTGAACGCCCCCGACAGCTTCTCCAGACCGTGTTCCCCTTCTATGGGTTTCTCGGGGCCGGTCAAACCGGCCTCCGCCAACAAAGCAGCGAACACGCCGTTGCGCGCGCCATTGCCGGCGGCACAGCCCTTCCACATCGACAAGTTGCCATAACGCGTTGCGTCGAGCGACACGTTGGGCACGATGGAAAGCGAAACCGCCTCGGCCATACGCTTGCGATCCAGCCCCAGCACCTTGGCCGCGCCTACCGCGCCACCGATGGTGCCGTAAAAAACGTTGTCCATGCCTTTGTGACGCAGATTCGTTGTTGCCCATATGGCGTAGAAAACCTCATAAGCGAGCACGATGGCCGTGATGACGTCCTGCCCGCTCGCCCCCTTGACGTCGGCGGCGGCCAATATCGCCGCAATGACATCGCTGGGATGACCGCCGCCGCCCGGGTAAGCATCATTGCCGTCGAGATATCGGGTCATCACACCGTTGGCAAAGGCCGCAAGCTCAGGCAAAGTGCGATGGTCGGTACCCAGCACGCAGGCGCCCGATGCCACACTGGTACGCAACGCCATGTCGCGCGCGATGACGCACGGTTCGGCGTCAAAGGCGCCCAGCGCCACGCCGAAGGTATCAACCACGATTTGCTTGCAATGGTGAACCACGTCCGCAGGCAAGTCCGAATAGCGTAGCGCGTGCGCATAATCGGCTATCAACGCTACATTTTTATCCACGCTCGCCTCCTTGTATTCTTACGACAGTACCAAGAGTCTCGCGAGATCGCGCGTGTCTTGCATTTTTTCAAGTTGTAACACATTTGCGCAGATGGCGGCCACCTGCCGCGCAGGCAACACGCGCGACGCCAGTTTCTCGAATTTGCCGACGACATCGGCCTCCGATGCAAACTTACGATCGCTGCCGCGAGCAGCGTCCACGGTTTCCTCGAGCACCGAATCATCATTAAAGTGCACTTCAACGCGAACTTGGTAGCGCGATATTCTGCCTTTGGCGGAAATCGCGGCATCCTCCCTGACCTCTATCCTGTCGGCCAGCGCCATGCGCGAGCCGTCATTCACGGCTTCGGGTGTGAATTGCTCGACAAACACATCATCCTCGAGTATCAAAGTCGCGGCGCAGAACGGCAAATTCATCTGCGCCGAGGTAAGACCGATCGGCTGGTATTTCCAGCCGACGTGTTTAACCACCAGACCTGCGGCATGCACGACGATGTGCTTTACATCATCCGCCTTGAACGGCCGCCGCGCGCGGATCTGGCGTATCGCGTCGAGTGCGGTATGACAGCTCGCGGCGCATGCATAAAATTTCAGTGATACGCGCATGGTTTCGAACTCCTGACCGAGCGCACGCGTTAGTTGCGTCATGTCGAAACGATCGTTGGACCGGCTGAATGTGGTGCAGAATCCGCCGTATTCACTTTCGAAAAGATTCACGATACCGGTAAAACCCGACTCGGCCAGCAACGCGCCATACAAGCCGCTTTGCGCGCCCCGTCCGGCGTGCATGCGCTTGACCATGGAACCGAATTGAGCTGCCATCAGGCCCGCCACCTGCGTACCCGCGATGCCCAGCGCGTGCACGGTCTGATCCTCCGAAAGTCCGAGCGCCGATGCCGCCGCCACCGCCGCGGGAAACGCCGCCAGCGAACCGGAGTGCCATCCCTGCCCGGCGTATTCCTGCCCCATGCACATGCCAACCCGCGGCGCGGTCTCGAAGGCGGCCACGGCTGCGGTCAGAAACTGCCTGCCGCTGATAGCCGGGCGACTCTCCGCCAACGCCATCAATACTGGAAAAGTGCCGCTGCCGGTGTGTACACTGCCGCGGCTATGGCCGTCGTCGAGTTCAAAACCCTGCACCAGGCTGCCGTTGGCGAGCGCCGCATGCGGCGCCGACAGTCGTTGACGAGTACCCCAGACACCGCACTCAACCGAACTGTCCAATCGTGACAGCGTTTTTACCAGGATCTTGCTGTGTTCCGGCAACGAGCCGTAAATTCCGCAACCCAGCGAATCGAGCATGAGGAGCTTGATGCGGCCGATGACATCGGCGGGGACATGGTCGTAACGTAACCCTGAAGCAAACGCAGCGATGCCTCGTGTGTAGGGGTTTTTGTCGTTCTGGTCCGTAACCATACAGTGTTTCCTCGTCTCAAATGATTCTATCGACCACGCTATTCAGGTTGTATACCGGCGCTCTTGAGCACCTTGGCAATTACAGCGATCTCCGTCTTGACCAGGACCACAAACTCCTGAGGCGTGGTGCTGAGGGTCTCCACGCCCGCGTTGGTAAAGCGCTCTTTAACCTCCGGCAGCCGCATGACGCGCACTATCTCCTGATTGAGGCGATTGATAATGGCCGGCGGCGTCTTGGCGGGTGCGAACACGCCCAGTCTGGAAACCATTTCATATCCCGGCACGCCCGATGCCGCGACGGTGGGAATGCCGGGATATAACGCGGACGGCTCCGCCGAGGTGATCGCCAACGCCTTCAATCGGCCGGCCTTGACATGCGGAGTCGTCGCAGTGGCTGGAGGGATAAACAGTTGCACCCGATTGGTGATCAAGTCAGTGAGCGCCAGCGCGGCGCCTTTGTAAGGAATGGCCACGAGATTGACGCCCGCCAAGGCCTTGAAAAGTTCACCGGCCAGATAAGAGGAAGAACCGTTGCCGGTCGATGCGTAGTTAAGCTCGCCAGGTTTGGACTTCGCCAAAGCGATCAGTTCCTTGATGGAATTCGCAGCCAGGGATGGCGGCGCAACAAAAATGCTGGGCGAGACCGCAATTGCCGTTACCGGCAAAAAATCCGCGACCGGATCGTACGGCGATTTCTGTATCAGCGGCCCGAGCCAGAAACCGTTGTTGTAGACGAGCAACGTATGGCCGGTGGGCGGCGCTTTGGCGACGATATCCGGCGGAATCACACCATTCGGCCGGTTGTCCACGATAACCGGCTGCCCCAACGGTTCGCTGATGCCCTGCGCGATGATGCGCGCACCGAAGTCGTTATTTCCCCCGGCTTCAGCCGTTACCAGGCGTATCGGCCTGCTCGGAAAAACCTGCCCTATTGCCGTGCCCGCCAAAAACATTGCCATCGCAAACACGGATACCCGCGCCCAAGAACATGATCGCCGCATGTTACCTCCCAATAATTTAAAGAACCGACTAATCGCAGTCGCATGTGCCGCCTCGCGTACCCACCCGACAGATACAACGCGACCCATGGGGTCAATCAGAACGCAGCCCTGCTTCCTTTACGAGCTTACCCAACCGTGCCATTTCGGTTTTCACCACGCTGGCGAGATGCTCCGGCGTACCAGCCACGATTTCCACGCCGATACTCTGAAATTTTTCCTTCACATCGGGTTGTTCAAGCAGGCGCACCAACTCGCGATGGAGACGGTCAGTGATGCTCGTGGGTGTGCGTGGCGGCGCGAACATGGCGGTTGCCCCGCCCGAATCGTAACCGGGTACGGTGGCCGCCACCGTCGGAAGATCCGGATACAGCACCGACGGGCGCGCGCTGGTAATCGCGACCGCCCGCACCTTGCCTGACTTGACATGCGGCGCCACCGAGGCCGACGTCGCTAACATCATATCCACCTGACCGCCGATCACGCCTATGACTGCAGGACCGCTGCCTTTGTATGGAACGTGCACAATATTGACGCCGGCCATGGATTTGAATAACTCCGCCGACAGATGCGTAATGCTGCCCGGGGTTCCCGCACCATAGTTCAGCTGACCTGGATTGGCCTTCGCCAATTCAATCAGATCCTTGACGGTTTTAACTGGCGAGGAAGGCGGCACGACCAGCAAGATAAGCGAGTTCACCAGCATGGACACCGGCGTAAAGCCCTTGACGGGATCGTAGCTCGCCTTTCGAAACAACGTGGCGACCCAGAAACTACCGCCAGTGACCAGCAAGGTGTGGCCATCCGGCGCTGCCTTGGATACGATGTCACCAGAGATGCTTCCACCGCCGCCGCGATTTTCCACGATCACCGGCTGACCAAACGGACCGGTGAGCCCCTGCGCAATCAGGCGCGCCGCGAAGTCCGGCCCGCCGCCGGTTTCCTGCGTCACTAAACGGACTGACCGTTGCGGATAGCTCTGACCGCTCACCGCGCTTGTGCCTGCGCCGAGCACCATCACGCCAGCTACTAGCCTCGCAGCAATCACATACAGCAACATGGATTTACTTTTCGTGCGTCTGAATATCATAGTGCAAGATCGCACTACTCGAATTTGATCCCGGCCTCTTTGATGACTTTGCCCAGGCGCGTCATTTCGGATTTTACTGTGACTGCAAGCTGCTCCGGCGAACTGCCTACGGTTTCCACGCCGACGCTGAAAAATCGCTCTTTAACATCGGCCTGATTCAGTAATCTGATGACTTCCCGGTTCAGACGGCTGACTATGGTCGCAGGCGTGCCCGGCGCCGCGAACATGGCGGTCGCTCCGCCCGTGTCATACCCCGGCACCACTGCCGCGACGGTGGGCAAGTCCGGTGCCAGCGCGGAAGGCTTGGTGCTGGTCACCGCCAGGGCTCTGACTTTGCCCGATTTGATGTGCGGCGCTATCGAAGCAACAGTGGCGAAAGTCATCTGCACCTGACCACCGATCAGATTGATCATGGCCGCACCACTGCCTTTGTACGGAATATGAACGATATTAACGCTGGCCATGAACTTGAACAGCTCTGCCGCCAGATGCGCCGATCCTCCTACCGAGGTCGAT
>CANJQI010000095.1 GCA_947476215.1 Betaproteobacteria bacterium | reverse complement strand
TTCAACTCTTCACGGTCTTCCGGTGACTGCAACCGCTCCTTCTCGGGCGCTGGCGCGTCGTTCTGCAGATACGGTTTTACCGAGTGATACTGCTTGAAAAACTGCGACATATCCACGATCAGATCGCGGATGACCGGCAGGCCGGGCAAGGGGCGGATCACCACCGGTTCCTTGAGATCCGCCAGTTTGGTGATGCACGCCAGACCGTTTTTGCCGTTGATATTCATCGCATCCGAACCACACACCCCCTCGCGGCACGAACGGCGCAACGACAGCGTGTCGTCCTGCGTTTTGATGCGCACCAGCGCATCCAGCAGCATGCGATCGGTCGGCTCCAGCGCGATATCGTAGTCCTGCATGCGCGGCTTGGCGTCGGTTTCTGGATTGTAGCGATAGATAGAGAAGCGCATTCTTTACTCCATTGACGGATCAGGTATCAATACACGCGGGGCTTGGGCGGAAACGGTTCCACGGTCAGCGGTTTTAGCTTCACGGGCTTGTAATCCAGCCGGTTGCCATCCTTGAACCAGAACGTATGTTTCATCCAGTTCACGTCATCCCGGTCTGGATGATCGCTGCGATCGTGCGAACCACGGCTTTCCTTGCGCGCATCGGCGGAAATCATGCTCGCCAGCGCGGTATCGACCAGATTATCGAGCTCGAGGGCTTCGAGGCGCGCAGTGTTGAACACTTTGCTCTTGTCCGTAATGTACGTGTGTTTTACGCGTTCGGCTACTGCGTGCATCTTGCGCACGCCTTCCGCCAGACTGTCGGGAAAGCGGAATACGCCGCAATGCAATTGCATGGTGCGGCGCATTTCGGCACCGACTTCAGCCACGCTTTCTCCTGACGTCGCCGAATCCAGTCTTGCCAGCCTCGCCAGCGAGCGATCCGCCGCGTCTTTGGGAAGTTCCTTGTATGCCTTGCCGACTTCAAAGTCCTTGATGACCTGCTCCGCCGAGGCTTTGCCGAATACCAGCAGATCAAGCAGCGAATTTGTTCCCAGACGGTTCGCGCCATGCACTGACACGCACGAGCACTCCCCAGCCGCGTACAGGCCGCGCACGATTTTTTCGCTGCTGCCATCCGGCACATAGACCTGGCCGTGATAATTCGTCGGTATGCCGCCCATTTGATAGTGACACGTAGGCACCACGGGTATCGGGTCTTTAACCGGATCTACGTTGGCAAACTTGATGGCGATCTCGCGTATACCCGGCAAGCGCTTGTCGATAACTTCCGCGCCGAGGTGATCGAGCTTGAGCAGGATGAACTCGCCATCCTTGCCGGCGCCGCGCCCCTCCTTGATTTCGGTCGCCATGGCGCGCGCCACGACATCGCGCGATGCCAGGTCCTTCACCGTAGGGGCGTAACGCTCCATGAAGCGCTCACCATTCTTGTTCAAAAGAAAACCGCCCTCGCCGCGCACGCCTTCGGTGATCAGCACGCCCGCGCCCGCTACACCGGTCGGATGAAACTGCCAGAACTCCATATCCTCGAGCGGCAGTCCTGCGCGGGATGCCATGCCGAGGCCGTCGCCCGTGTTAATAAATGCATTGGTGCTGGCCGAATAGATACGGCCGGCGCCACCGGTTGCGAGCAAGGTGGCTTTGGCCTGCAACAACATAACCTCGCAGGTTTCCATTTCCATCGCGACCACGCCCAACACTTCGCCGTCCTGATCGCGCACCAGATCGAGCGCCATCCATTCCACAAAGAACTGGGTTTTGGCACGCACATTGCGCTGATACAGCGTATGCAGCATGGCGTGTCCAGTGCGATCCGCAGCGGCGCACGAACGTTTCACCGGGCCTTCGCCGTAGTTGCGTGTCTGGCCGCCAAACGGTCTTTGATAAATCCTCCCTTCGGGCGTGCGGTCAAACGGCATGCCGAAGTGTTCAAGCTCATACACCGCTTCATTGGCCTTGCGGCACATAAATTCGATTGCATCCTGATCGCCGAGATAGTCGGAGCCCTTGACCGTGTCGAACATGTGCCAGTGCCAATTATCCTCGCCGTCGTTGCCGAGCGAGGCAGCGACTCCTCCCTGCGCGGCAACCGTGTGCGAACGCGTCGGAAAGACTTTGGATAGCACCGCGACCTTGAGATTGGCCTCAGAAAGGTGCAGCGCCGCGCGCAGCCCCGATCCCCCGGCCCCCACCACTACCGCATCGAACTGTCGTTTTGCAATCGCCATCTAAACGCTCCAGAGTATCTGCACCGACCACGCAGCGCATACCGTCAACCATGCGATGGCAAAGACATGCATTGCCAGGCGCAAGCTGCTGCTTTTAATGTAATCCATGAATATATTGCGCACACCGATCCACGCATGCCAGTAGAGGCCGGCGAAAAACAGCAACGTTGCCAGCTTCATCCACTGCGACTTGAAAATCAACTGCCAAGATTCGTAATCGAGGTTCGGCGTCGCCAGCAGCAAGCCCACCAAAAGCAGCGTATACAACGCCATTAAAATCGCGGTGACACGCTGCACCAGCCAGTCGCGAGTCCCGTAGTGCGCGCCGATAACATCACGATTTACCATATCAATGCTCCCGCCACCACAGTCAGCGCGATGCTGACCACCAGCACCATAATGCTCGCCAAACGCGCACTGGCAAGTTCGGTCCCGACATCGATGTCCAGCAACAGATGGCGTATGCCCGCCGCCAGGTGGTGCAGATATCCCCAGAGCAGGCCTATCATGACGATTTTTACGAGAGGACTGGAAAACGCGTCTTTCATGACCAAAAAGGTGTCGAATGACCCTAGGCTCTTCTGCAATCCGCATAATATGAGCGGCAAGGCCAGAAACAGCACGGCGCCGCTAACCCGGTGCATGATGGAAACTATGCCCGGCAATGGTAGCCGGATTTGAAGCAAATTCAGATATTTAGGACGATTGGGCATATGGCATCCGCGTTGGTTCGTGGTTATTGATTATGGATGTTCCCGGCCACAATGCCAGTTTTGATGGCGCGGATACATTTTGTTGATCACGACAGAATTGTACCAGCAATTGCTGCAACGCAGGAGGCCTCGGCCCACTATCCGGTGCGTTACAGACCATCTATGACGAGTAGTGTCGGCGCATTCCAATTCGCCTCTAGAAATTGTCAGCACGGTCGACACAACGATGCTCAAGGTTAGTTTTGACACCCGGCAATCAGGTTCGTTATCATCCTTCAGTTGGGTCGGCGGCAACGGAAAAGAGTAAGCTTTTGCCACACAGGCACCGCCCACCTAAGCTGCTGTTTTTCTAACAATTCCCGGGAGTCATTGAAATGAATCGTCCTGTTCGTGTTGCTGTCACCGGTGCCGCCGGCCAGATTGGCTACAGCCTGTTATTCAGAATTGCCAGCGGTGAGATGCTAGGCAAGGATCAACCGGTGATCCTGCAAATGCTCGAAATTCCGGACGAAAAAGCGCAGAAGGCACTGCGTGGCGTCATGATGGAACTCGACGACTGCGCATTTCCGTTGCTCGCCGGCATGGTACCCGCCAGCGACCCCAAGGTTGGCTTCGCGGATGCCGATTACGCCATTCTCGTAGGTGCACGTCCACGCGGCCCCGGCATGGAGCGCAAGGATCTTCTAGAAGCGAATGGCAAGATATTCGCCCCCCAGGGCCAGGCGTTGAGCGACGTCGCCAGCCGTAATGTTAAGGTCCTGGTGGTCGGCAACCCGGCCAATACCAATTGCCTGATCGCAATGAAGAACGCCAAAAGCCTTAAACCCGAGCAGTTTACGTCGATGATGCGGCTCGACCACAATCGGGCGTTGTCGCAAGTCGCGCAAAAAATTGGCAAACCGGTCAGCGATTTGAAAAAGCTGTCGGTATGGGGCAACCATTCGTCTACCCAGTATCCGGACGTATTCCAGACCGAGGCCGGTGGCAAGAAGGCGTGGCCGATGATCAACGATCAGGCATGGCTGGAAAATGACTTCATTCCCTGCGTGCAGAAACGTGGCGCGGCGATTATCGACGCTCGCGGGTTGTCGTCCGCCGCTAGCGCCGCCAATGCGGCCATGGATCATATGCGCAACTGGGTCTATGGAACACCCGCCGGTGACTGGGTCAGCATGGGCGTGCCGTCGGATGGCAGCTACGGCATCGCCGAGGGTGTGCTCTATGGCTATCCGTGCACCTGCAAAGACGGCAAGTACGAAATCGTCAAGGGCATAGACCTCAGTGACTTCAGCCGCGCCGGCCTGCAAGGCACCCTCAAGGAACTGCACGAAGAGCGCGACAGCATCAAACACCTGCTCGGTTAATCGGCAGCGATTCGAGATGAGGCGGCTTACCAGTTCTGGTACCGCCTCTTTTTTTATCTCATTGAGCGTTTTCAAGTCGATGCACATTAGAACTCTCAATCTACCAGCCAGCCGGGGACCCCACCATGACCACTAAAGCCGCTCCCATAGAATTCAAACCCAAGAAATCGGTGGCACTTTCCGGAATTACCGCCGGCAATACCGCGCTGTGCACGGTCGGCCGCAGCGGCAATGATCTCAATTATCGTGGTTACGACATACTCGATATCGCTGACCGCTGCGAGTTCGAGGAGATCGCCTATCTGCTGGTGCACGGCAAGTTGCCGAATGCCGCCGAGCTTGCGAATTACAAACTCAAGCTCAAGTCATTGCGAGGATTGCCGCATGCGGTCAAGGCCGCCCTCGAATGCGTGCCGGCAGCCGCGCATCCGATGGACGTCATGCGCACCGGTTGTTCGGTCTTGGGCACGGCATTGCCCGAAAAAGACGACCACAACACGCCGGGTGCACGCGACATCGCGGACCGCATGATGGCGAGTTTCGGATCGATGCTGCTCTATTGGTATCACTACAGCCAGAACGGCCGGCGCATCGAAGTCGAAACCGACGACGACTCCATAGGCGGTCACTTCCTTCATCTACTGCACGGCAAGACGCCGTGCGCGAGCTGGGTGCGCGCCATGCACACCTCGCTGATACTCTATGCTGAGCACGAGTTTAATGCTTCTACATTTGCCTGCCGTGTCGTCGCGGGCACCGGATCCGACATGTATTCGGCGCTGACCGGTGGCATAGGGGCGCTGCGCGGCCCGAAACATGGTGGCGCGAACGAAGTCGCTTTCGAGGTCATGAACCGCTACGAAAGTCCCGACGCGGCGGAAAAGGACATTGTTGCCCGGGTCGCCAACAAGGAAGTGGTGATCGGATTTGGCCACCCTGTTTACACGATTTCCGATCCGCGCAACAAGATCATCAAGGAAGTGGCACGCACGCTGTCCGGCGAAAGCAACGACATGGCGATGTTCGATATCGCGGAACGCATAGAAACCATCATGCAGCGCGAGAAAAAAATGTTCGCCAATCTCGACTGGTTCTCGGCCGTGTCTTACTTCAAGATGGGCATACCGACCGCGATGTTCACCCCGATTTTCGTCATCTCGCGCACCTCAGGATGGTCAGCGCATGTGATAGAACAACGTATAGACGGCAAGATCATACGTCCCACCGCCAACTACACAGGGCCCGAAGGTCGTGCATATACGCCTATCGATGAGCGTGGTGGCGGAACATCGACACAAAAGTAATCCTCTCATGCTCAAGTAGTCTTTAGACCGCCAATTTTCATCAGAATTTTTGCGGCTCCCGATCTCCTCCCTTTCTTCAAGGCTTTGCAAATGTCATCGCAGATTTCAAACGTTCGTCCCAAACCCGATCAGGTATTGCTCGACATCGCCGACTACGCGCTCAAATACAGCATCAAGAGCAAGGAAGCCTACAACACCGCACGCTTGTGCCTGATGGACACGTTAGGCTGCGGTTTTGAAGCCCTTTCGTATCCGGCATGCACGAAACTCATGGGCCCAGTAGTACCAGGCGCGACGATGCAGGATGGTGCCAAGGTTCCGGGCACCTCGTTTCAGCTTGATCCGGTCATGGCCGCGTTCAACATCGGATGCATGATACGGTGGCTGGACTACAACGATACCTGGCTCGCCGCCGAATGGGGCCACCCGTCGGACAATCTGGGCGGCATACTTGCTACCGCGGATTACCTGTCGCGCCAGTGTGTTGCCAGCGGCAGGAAACCCTTGCTGATGCGCGACGTACTGTCAGCCATGATCAAAGCGCACGAGATTCAGGGCGTGATTGCGATTGAAAACAGTTTTAACCGGGTGGGACTCGATCACGTGGTATTGGTCAAGGTCGCCAGTACAGCTGTCATCACCACCATGCTGGGCGGCACGCGTGACGAAGTCATTAACGCCGTATCCAATGCGTGGATAGACGGACAGTCGCTGCGCGCGTATCGCCATGCACCGAATACTGGATCGCGAAAATCGTGGGCCGCGGGAGACGCCACCAGCCGCGCGGTGCGCCTGTCGTTGATGGCACTCAAGGGGGAAATGGGTTACCCGTCCGCCCTCAGCGCCAAAACGTGGGGTTTCTACGATGTGTTGTTCAAAGGCAAACCTTTGAAATTTAACCGGAAATATGGCTCATACGTGATGGAGAACGTGCTCTTCAAGATCTCCTACCCGGCGGAGTTTCATGCCCAGACGGCCATCGAGTGCGCGATCAAGCTACACCCACAGGTACGAGAGCGGATCGCCGAAGTCAGCAAGATAGTCATCACCACGCACGAATCAGCCGTGCGCATCATCGACAAACAGGGACCGCTCGGCAATCCGGCCGACCGCGATCATTGCATACAGTATATGGTCGCAATCGGACTCATCAAGGGCAATCTGACAGCACCGGATTACGAAGACAACGTGGCGTGCGATCCACGGATCGATGCCTTGCGCGCGAAAATGGTGTGCGTTGAAATACCGCAGTGGAATCGCGATTATCTCGATCCCGCGAAACGTTCGATCGCAAACGGCGTGCAGGTGTTTTTCAAGGATGGCAGCAAGACCGCCAATGTGGAAATAGAGTACCCGGTCGGTCACCGCCGTCGCCGCAAGGAGGGCGTGCCACTGCTCATTTCCAAGTTCAAGACCAATCTCGGACGCCGGTTTTCGGTCAAGCAGCAACAGGCCATACTGGGCATTTGCAGCGACCAGCGGCGCCTTGAGTCGACCGCGGTAAACGAGTTTGTCGATCTCTTTGGAATCTAACGCACAGACGGGAGAATCTCATGAAAAGCATGAACACGGTGATATGTGCAATATCTGCTTCCCTGTTCGCGATGCCGCCAGCCTACGCAGCATCGGCATCCGCGCTAACCCCAGGCATGTATGAATACACGATGAAAATGAACATGCCCGGTATGCCCGTTAACATGCCGGCGCAAACGTCGCAGCGCTGCCTGACGCCCAAGGATGTCGACGGCAACAAGGCGTTTGAGATGCCAACAGAGCGCAACAGCGACTGCCAGATCAAGGATATGGTCCACAGCGGAAACCAATTCTCCTACAAAATCGCGTGCACCAAACCGCAGAAGCTCGACGGCAGCGCGAAGGGCTCGGTGACAGCCACCAGTTTGACCATGGAGATGACAATGGTCATGCCAGAGGCGCCGGGCCCCATGACGCAAAGCATCAGCGCACGACGCGTAGGCGACTGCAAATAGGCCCGGGCGACAACCTGCAAATCAATTCAATATCAGGAGTTCATTTGTCAAACGATCCGTTTCATTCACTGCGCGAATTCCAGTTAGCGTCTGGAAAAACCGGAAAATACTATTCATTGGCGGTATTGGAAGCGGCCGGCCTCGGCAAGATTTCACGCCTGCCGATCAGCATACGCATTGTCCTTGAATCGCTGCTGCGCAACTGCGACGGCAAGCGCGTCAGCGAGGCCAACGTCAAGGATCTCGCGGCGTGGAAGCCGGGTGCCGAACGCACCGAGGAAATTCCATTCGTCGTTGCGCGCATCGTCCTGCAGGATCTCGCGGGTTTTCCGGCACTCGCCGATTTCGCGGCCATGCGCGGCGCGGCGAGCAAGCTCGGCATCGCACCGAAGAAGATAGAGCCGTTGGTCCCTGTGGAACTGGTGGTCGACCATTCGGTACAGGTTGACCACTACAATTCGCCCGACGCGCTGAGACTCAACCTGGAAATCGAATTCGAGCGTAACGCCGAACGATATCAGTTCCTCAAATGGGGCATGCAGGCCTTCGATACGATGAAGATCGTGCCCCCCGGCATAGGCATCGTGCATCAGGTGAATCTGGAATACCTGGCGCGCGGCGTGCAGCATAAAGATGGCGTATATTTTCCCGACACCCTGGTCGGTACCGATTCGCATATCCCCATGATCAACGGCATAGGTGTGGTGGGCTGGGGCGTGGGTGGTATCGAGGCCGAAGCCGGCATGCTGGGCCAGCCGCTCTATTTCCTGACGCCGGATGTCGTCGGCGTGCATCTGACGGGCACGCTGCAGGAGGGCGTGACCGGCACTGATTTGGTGCTCACGGTTACCGAGGCACTGCGCAAAGCCAAGGTGGTGGGCAAGTTTGTCGAATACTTCGGCGAAGGCGCTGCCTCGCTGACCGTGCCCGATCGCGCCACGCTGGGGAATATGTCCCCGGAGTACGGCGCGACCATAGGCTTTTTCGCGGTCGATGACGAAACCGTACGCTATTTCCGCGCCACCGGCCGCACCGAAGACGAAATTGACGCCATGGTCAGCTACTGCAAGGCACAGGGCATCTACGGCATTCCCCAACCCGGGCAGTGCGACTATTCCTACGTCATCGAAATCGATCTGGGCAAGGTTAGCGCTACCGTCGCAGGCCCTAAGCTGCCGAATCAGAGAATACCATTGCCCGGACTCAAGGACCGCTTCCGCACGCTGATGAAACAGACCGTTGCCGACGGCGGATATGGCAAAGGCACCGACGGCATAGGCAAACGCCTGCCCACGGGCAAGACCGGGCTCGATACAGGGCACGGCGACGTGCTGATCGCCGCCATCACGTCGTGTACGAATACGTCGAACCCCGCGGTATTGCTCGGCGCGGGTCTGTTGGCCAAGAAAGCCGTTGAGCGCGGCCTCACGGTGCACCCGCGTGTCAAGACCTCGCTCGCTCCCGGATCGCGCGTGGTCAACGAATATCTGCAGCAATCCGGACTGATGCCCTACCTCGAAAAACTCGGGTTCTACACCGTGGGCTATGGCTGCACCACCTGCATGGGAGGCTCGGGCCCGTTGGATGTGGCGATCGAGGACACCGTGGCAAAAAACGACCTGATAGGCGTGGCCGTGCTCTCGGGCAACCGCAACTTCGAGGCGCGTATACACCAGGCGCTGAAAGCGAATTTTCTGATGAGCCCACCGTTGGTGATCGCCTTCGCGCTGGCCGGTACCGTCGATATCGACATGCACGCCGACCCGATAGCCACCGGCAAAGACGGCAAACCGGTCTATCTGAGGGATATATGGCCCAGCAATGCCGAAATCGCAGCGGTCATGAAATATGCCAATAATCCCGACAACTTCCGCCGCCTCTACAGCAATCTTGCCGACTCGAATCCGCTATGGAAAAAGGTCCCGTCGGTGGCAGGTGAAGTATTCAGTTGGGATGCGGCATCCACCTATATCAAGGAACCGCCATTTTTTGAAGGATTCACGCGACAGCCGGCCCAGACCACCGACATACGCAGCGCGCGCGCATTCGGGCTGTTCGGAGACTCCGTCACCACCGATCACATCAGCCCGATAGCCACCATCAAAGCCAACTCGCTACCCGGCAAATACCTGCTCGAGCGCAACGTCAAGCCCGACGACTTCAGCAACCTCGGTATGCGCCGCTGCAATCATGAAATCATGGTACGCGGGACCTTCGCGCATGTGCGTATCAAAAACCTGATGACACCCGGCGTCGAAGGCACATCCACCATACATCAGCCTAGTGGAGAAAAAACCACGTTCTTCGAAGCATCCGAGCGCTATCAAAGAGAAGGAGTGCCACTCATGGTATTCGCCGGCGAGGAATATGGCACCGGCTCATCGCGCGACTGGGCCGCCAAAGGTACGTACCTGCTCGGCATCAAAGCCGTGATCGCGCGCGGCTTCGAACGCATCCATCGCTCCAACCTCGTCGGCATGGGCGTTTTGCCCTGCCAGTTCCAGGGTGACACGACGTGGCAAAGCCTCGAAATCGATGGTAGCGAATCCTTCGATTTACTCGGTATCGCCGTCGACCTTAAACCCCGGCAGGAAGTCACGCTCATCATCCATCGCAAGAACGGCGACGCCGACCGAGTTTCTCTGCTGCTACGCCTGGATACGCCAATAGAAGTTGATTACCTGCGACACGGCGGCATATTGCCCTACGTGTTAAGAGAAATCATCGCCGCCGCATGACAGCACCGCTGGAAGCTCTACAACGAGTTTATAGTGAAGTTGGGGTTTTGAACTTCTTGGCGGCCTTGGCGTCTTGGCGGTGAAAACGGGTCTGACCTACGACCCCGAAATCGCCGCATTCACCGCCGGCATCACGCGCTCAGCCATCAATTCCATCGAACGCCGCGCCAGCCCTGCCTCGGCCCAGTCATGACCTGCATAGAGCAGAGTACCAAAGTCTCCGATGGTCTCGCGAAATGCCAGCAGTTGATCGACGACGCGATTAACGCCGCCACAGATGACAAGTGAGTCCAGCACATATTCGATCGTGACCGCCGCATCCGGCATTGTAAGGTCGTGTTTGTAGACGTCGGCCGCGCCGCGCGCCTTGCGTTTGGCAAGCAGATTGCCATAGTAGCTTCCATAGGGGCCGGCCACGTCATTCCCATAACGCCGCGCCGCGCTGTCATCGTCGCCTACGAATATGCTCTTGCAGACGCGCCAGTCGCGCCGGTGCGCAACATGGCCGCCGAGCGTACAACCTTGCTCATACATCGCCCAGTGCGTCGCCGCCCAGACCGGCTGTAGGAAATTCGCCGTGATTGGCTTCCAGCCGCGTTGCGCGGCCGCCACCAGCCCCTTCGAATGCGGCACAACTACCGTCACCACGATGGGCGGATGCGGTTGCTGATACGGTTTGAGCATGACGCCCTGCCCGGCTTCGCGTATCAGCGTGCGCTCAGTGCTGATGTCCCAGAATTTGCCCCTAATGTTGTACGGCGCATCGCCTGCCCATATCGCCAGTATCTGATCGATGGACTCGACAAACATGGCGTTGCGATCGCGGTCCAGATTGCCGAACACCTCCATATCCGAACGCAGTCCGCCGGGTCCAATGCCGAACAGAAAACGCCCCTCCAGCATGTGATCCAGCATCGCCACATTGGCAGCCACCTGCGCCGGGTGAGCGTTGGGCAGATTGAGCGTGCCGCTGCCGAGTTTGATCTGTTTGGTGTTGAAAGCAACGCTGGCAATGAAGGCCAGGCACGACGGGATGGACTCGCATACGTCGGTCGCGTGTTCGCCTATGAATGCTTCGCAGAACCCAAGCTCATCGGCCAGCAGTATCGTTGCACGGTCTTCCTTCAGCGTCTGCGTGTAATTGCGGCCCGCCGGATGCAGGGGCATGGTAAAAAAGCCAAGTTTCATCGACAGCTCCCAGTAGGCGTCAAACCGCTACGCGTTCCCCGTCATCAACGCCTTGAACAGTTCCTCAATCAACCACCGCCGTCAAACGCTTAACGCAGAGGTCGCTGGTGACGCAGAGGATCGCAGTGGAAAGCCAGGGCAAAGACACATTCCATGATTCATTCGAAGACAAGCACAAACCGGCCTCGCCGATTCTACCCCGCCCTACCCTGCGCCCTCCGCGCCCCCGCGTTAAGCGTTTAGGTCTTACCATGCGCATCAATCGTGCGACAGCCGCTGCCCGTGTTCACGCGTGGCATGAAAACCGACCTGCGGCCAGCGTTCCATCGCCAGTTGCAGATTGTAGATGTTGGGCGCGAGATAGACCGGATTTTCATCGACATCACGGCCGAGATTCATTGCGTTTTCAGCTTCAAAACGCTTGCGTGTGGGGTCATCCGGGAACGTCAGCCAGCGCGCGGTGTGTATGCTGGCCGCATCGTATAGCGCGTCGACCTTGTATTCGCTTTGCAGACGTTGTACCACGATTTCGAACTGCAGCGGCCCCACCGCGCCGAGCAGCGGATTGCCCGTGCCGGTATCGAAAACCTGGATCGCGCCCTCCTCGCCCAGTTCCTGCAATCCCTTTTGCAACTGTTTGGACTTGAATGGATCGCGCGCGCGCGCGAGACGAAACATCTCGGGTGAGAAATACGGTATTCCCTTATAGGCCAGTGCCTCGCCTTCCGTCAGCGTATCCCCGATCTGCAGCAGGCCGTGATTATGTATGCCGATGATATCGCCGCCCACGGCATCCTCGCTGCGCACGCGTTCGTTGGCCATGAAGGTGTGCACGTTGCCGAGCTTCATCTCGCGCCCGTTACGGACGTGCCACACTTTCATCGCCGGCTGATAGCGCCCCGAGCACACGCGGAAAAAAGCAATCCGGTCGCGGTGCTTGGGGTCCATGTTGGCCTGTATCTTGAACACGAATCCGCTGAACGGACTTTCCTCCGGCCGCACCACACGGTTGCCGCCGTCGCGCGGTTGCGGTGGCGGAGCCCATTCCACCAACGCCTGCAGTATCTCCTGCACACCGAAATTATTGATACCGGACCCGAAAAACACCGGTGATTGGCGGCCGGCGAGAAATTCCTTCAAATCAAACGGTGAACTGGCACTGCGTATCAGCTCCACGTCACGTCGCAGTGCCGCGGTTTCATCGGGAAACAGTTCATCAAGCCGCGGGTTGTCTATGCCGGCAATGCTTTCGCTTTCTTCGCTGCGACGTTCCTCGCCCGGCGTGAATCGCACCAGCCGGTCGTGCCGCAGATCGAATACCCCACGAAATGCCTTGCCCATGCCGACCGGCCAACTCACCGGCGCGCAATCGATCTTCAGGACCGACTCAATTTCTTCCAGCAGTTCAACCGGCTCGCGGACTTCGCGATCCATCTTGTTGACGAAGGTAATGATGGGCGTGGAGCGCAAGCGGCATACTTCGAGCAACTTGATGGTCTGCGTTTCCACGCCCTTGGCTGCGTCTATGACCATCACCGCGGCATCGACCGCGGTCAGCACGCGGTACGTGTCTTCCGAAAAATCCTCGTGGCCTGGCGTGTCAAGCAGATTGATCGTGTGTCCGGCATAGTCGAACTGCATAACCGAGCTGGTCACCGAAATGCCGCGTTGTTTCTCGACCTCCATCCAGTCCGATGTCGCATGCCGTGCGCTTTTGCGCGCCTTCACGGTGCCCGCGAGCAGAATAGCCCCGCCAAACAACAGCAGCTTCTCGGTCAGTGTCGTCTTGCCTGCGTCGGGGTGCGAAATGATCGCAAACGTGCGCCGGCGCGCCACGTCGCGCTGCAAATCGGAAGATAAATCGGGTTCGGTCATTGGTTTCGGACGCATCAAATGAAAAGCCGCCAGCCGAACTGTGGCGGGCGGCACGAAGGCGCGAATTATAGCAATGTTGACGAACCGTTGTAATCCAAACGACTCGCCCCAAACTTCTTATTCTATGCGCCTAGAGCTTGTTGTATTTGGTTGCCTTACCGCGAGATTTACCTATCGGATACCTCTTCGCATTAAGCCGCAGCTTTTTGTCGGCCGCCTTCGCCAGATCGATATCGAGCTTGTCGCATAGTCGCAGCAGGAACATCAACACGTCGGCGCATTCTAGTGCCACTTCTGCACGCGTTTCCTTAGGTAAGGAGGACGCCTGCTCAAACGTCAACCACTGAAAATGCTCAAGGACCTCACCCGCTTCGCCAGCGAGTGCCATCGCCAGGTTCTTAGGATTGTGAAACTGGTCCCAGTCACGTTCAGCCGCGAACTGCGCCAGTCGGGTGCGCAGCAACTGCAAATGGTCTGTCGTCTTCGTCATGTGTAGTTCTCCTCAATGGTTTCAGCTATAGCACCGCTATTAGCTCTGCCACAATCGACAAACTTTCCGCAGCCTCGGAACCGAACTCAAGATCGACGTAACTCGAATCTGTACTATCCGGCTTCAGCAAAATCCGGGCATGCGTCCACTCGCCATCATCTGCGGCCCTTTCCTCACTCTGATATACCTTGATGGTGTACGAGCCGCCGAGATCCGGATCGTGAATACTTCTGTGCTGGGCAACCACCACTTTTCCTTGCCGTGTCCCGGTGGGGGCAACTCGGAACAGACACCACGCCCCGTTCCGAATTCTGCGGTTCATTGACTCACCCATCACCTGAGCTACAAACAATCCGCGCTGCGGCCTAAAAATATCTGGCAGTGTTAGCCAGACTGCGTCATTGTCTTCCATCACTTAAACATCACCAAACGTTCCTGCCGCGAATTTCAAATCGACCAGTGAGACAGAATTTACATATGGCTTAACGGCATGACGCTTCAGTCGTTCAAATGGAAGGACGACACTGAGCAATTCCTTATTGAGAGCCGTAGTCGTCGCAGATTGCGAGGCATCTATCCGCCTTTGATCGCTTTCAGTCAATCGGCTACGGAAGAATTCAGCCGTTTCCTTGCCCGTAAAATAAACATAGCACCCCTTCATTCCTCTCGTCATCAAGGTTCTATACGTATTCATAATGATCGAATCTGCGCGATCTCTAGCTTTCTTTTCATTGAATTTTAGGAAACTCTTGAATCCAAAAAGTGATCTGTCGTGCCGAGACCTCTTCTCTGGGCAGGTGATCACTTTGCCATCCCGCACAATCATATCGGGGCCGACGATCACTCCAATGTAATCGACCTCCAGACCCTGACATGTGTGTATACATCCAATTTCGTTGACCGACTCTGCCGCCATAATCCAGAGACCGCCATCCATAGAAAGATTCCATTGCATGGAGAATCCATACCCGGGCAGAACTACGTCGCCCTGTTTCGCGTTTCTCCTGCTGACCCAATCCCAGCAATAACCCGCCACCATCCGCGCCTTATTGGTGACTTTGTTTTTCTCGACAACCATCTCGCGGAGTCTGTGTGGAGAGTCAATCACTCGGAAATCAAACTCATTGGAATCCAGTTTTTCATTTGCGGTGTCGCGGATCTGGAAAGTGTTATCCAACCACGCCAAATACCCGTCCGATCCGTTGCAACGGAACTGCGACGCCAATTCAAGCTTTGTGATATTGGCGCCGGATGCCTTTGCCCATCGAATTATTTCGCCCTTTCTTCCGATATCCTTAAACGTGACTCTCTGATCTTCGCCTAGAAAGAATACAGAGAACTTTGCGGCAGCAATGAGCTCCTTAATCTGATTCTCGGGCCGGATGCGGCAAGCAAACTTCAAATGCACCATCTGAATTGCCGTAGAAATCAGTATTACGCCGAAAACGCAGTGGTGTAACCGGGTGTCGAAAGATGCCTCGATAGAGGCTTGAGCCGTGTGGATCGAAAGACCCATGCACGGTTCTGAGGGGGGCCGGGTGCGGGCAACCGCATCCGGCTACCCGACACACCCCTTTTGACTGTCTGCAACTATATCGCCGGCCCGACAAGCGGTCAATCGCATGGTAACGGATTGGCGCAATGGCATCGGTTATCCGCCCTTCGTCGATGCCATCCTCGACCAAGCTTGTGCATAACGCCTACAAAATCAACCCGCAGGGAAACTCCATGCGCAACCCAAGGGAAAATTGACCGCCGCCAAGCGCGCGGAGTAAGCTAATCACACCTCGCGTCGCTACGCTCCAGCAACCGGTCCGAAATGCCTTGGACTGCGTGCACGAAATGCGCCGGAATCACTGCTCGAAATCGCCCGGCCACACACCTAACCAACTCGAAAGGAGATACCCATGCCCATTTCCAAGAAACCATTCCCGCTGCTGAAAGCCAGCGCTATCGAATCCATGAAAGAATTACGACGCGCACACCGGCTCAATCCGCGCGCCATACGCAGCGGCAAATCCCTGGGCGACGCGGTCGGCATGAAAGACATGGGCATCCATCTCGTGCGCATCAGCCCGGGTGATCAAACCACCGAGTACCATACGCACTACTTCGAGGAGGAGTTCCTGTATATTCTCTCGGGGCGGGGAATTGCGGAGATCGGCAAGCGCAAGGTCACGGTGGGTCCAGGCGATTTCATGGGATTCGTCACCGAATCGTTACCGCACACGATGTCCAATCCCTACAAGGAGGATCTGGTCTATCTGATGAGTGGAACACGCAAGCCGTTTGACGTTTCGGAATACCCCAGAGCGAAAATTCGCTCTTTCCGATTCGCGGGCAGGCGTAACGGCGTCAAATTCAAGGATATCAAGGAAGGATGAAACAGAATCCAGAACAACGCGCCGCTTGCGCTCAATCCCTCTGCACGCTGATCACAAGCATCTGCTTTAAAACGAATTATTCTTCCACTAAGGGCGCGATGTTACCCCCGGCTCATCCACCACCGCATTGAGCAGCGTACCGATTTTCTCGATTTCGGCTTCGATGACATCGCCGGAGTTCAGCGACCAGTCCGGCCGCGCATGGATACTGGCCGGCGCTCCGGTCGAAATGATGTCGCCCGGCATCAAGGTCATCTGTGACATATAGGAAACAAGCTTGGGGATGTCGTGAAACATTTCGCTGGTGTTCCCGTCCTGAACCACTTCGCCGTTGACGCGGGTGCGGATGCGCAAGTTCATCGGGTCGGGGATTTCCACCTTGGTGGCTAGCCACGGCCCGATGGGCGCAAACGTGTCGAACGTGCGCGAAAGCATGGCACGCCCTGCCTGACGCTCGATGTTTTCGATGTCGCGTGCGGTAATTCCGTTGAGTATGGTGTAGCCCGCGATCACATCGTAGGCTCTGTCTTCCGGCACGTATTTGCAGCGTTTTCCAATCACGACTGCCAGTTCGGCGCCACACCCGAGTTGGCGGGTCACCGACGGTTTCAGGATATCGCGACCGGGCCCGGTGACACACGACGGCACTTTCAGAAATCCGGTCGGCACTTTCCCGTTCGGTTTTTCCTCGCCTCTGCCGGTGCGCGGATAGTTCCTGGTCACCGAGATAATTTTACTGCCCCGCACTGGCGCATACAGCCTGCATTCCGCGAGTGGAACAAACAGCTCTTCACCGTTCAAACCCAGACCCTGTGGTTCCGCCTTGACGAGATCGGACAGCCAGCCATATGTTTCCGATAACGCTTCTGTCGCAACGGTGCCTACATGCAGAAACTGTGCGATGTAGGGTGGTAGAAATATGCCCGCAAGCTCGCGCCCCTTGGAATTGCCGATTTCCTCGATCAGATAACGCGCGTAAGCGGCCCGCAGATCCGCGACCAGATCCTTGCCCACCAGCACTCCGAGTCGAGCGCGTGAGGATTTTTCCCCTTTGCGGCTGTAACGCATCAATTTCATGATTCAAGTCTCTGTGTTGTTTTCGTTTATCGGCTTATGACTCATTTTGGACGTCGTGCGAACACCTTTGTAACCGGAACGCAGCACGAAGGTCACATGCTCAAGCGCCCTCCTCCGCTCCCTTTTTCCACTCCTTGAGTTTGGGCAGCAGGATGGGAAACACCACCGAGCTCAGCGACAGCAAGAGCAAGGTAATCGAAATGCCGCTCTTGACGAAAATCGCCGGGTCCGCGCCTGAAATTGTCATCGCCTGTCTGAAAGACTGCTCCATGATGCCGCCCAGCACGAGTGACAACACCAGCGGCGCGACGGGAATATCCGCCTTTTCGAACAGGTAACCGAGCACGCCGAAGAACAGTATCAGGTAAAGATCCAGGGGGCTACCGTTTATTGCATAAGCACCGATCACGGATATCGCGACGACCAGCGGATACAGAATTCCGCTCGGAATATAAAGTAACCGCACAAACAGCCCGATGAGCGGAAGATTCAGGATCAGCAGCATGATGTTTCCGATATACATGCTGTCGATCAATCCCCACAACAGATCGGGACGCTTCTCGAACAATAGGGGGCCGGGCTGTATTCCGTACATGATGAATGCCCCCATCAGCACCGCGGTCGATCCGCCACCCGGCACGCCCAGCGACAGCAATGGCACCAGTGCGCCCGCGGTATCCGCGTTGTTGGCTGCTTCCGGCCCCGCCACGCCTTCAATCGCACCGTGTCCGAACTCTTCGGGATGCTTGGAAAGGCGTTTCTCGGTGGTGTAAGACATGATCGACGAGATCGTGCCGCCGGCCCCCGGCAATACGCCGATAATGAATCCAATGATGCCCCCGCGCCAGATCGGCCCTATGGATCGCCGCCACTCGTCTCGGGTCAACCAAAGTTTGCCCGAAATTCTGACCATGGGCGCGGACACACCTCTATAGATATCTTCCAGCCCACGCAACACCTCGGCGACCGCGAACAGGCCAACCACCGCGACCACGAATCCAACGCCGTCCTGGAACTCCGGCACTGCCATCGTATAACGAGGCTGGCCGCTTTGCAGATCTATGCCTATCGTCGCTATCATCAACCCGAGTATCGTCGATAACAGTCCTTTCGCCGGCGACTTGCCCGTCAGCGACGACACGGCGGTCATGGCAAACAGCATCAGGCAAAAATACTCCGCGGGGCCGAACTTGAGCGCCAGCGATGCCAGCGGCAAAGCAAACAATGTCAATGCCACCACACCGATAGTGCCGGCAATAAATGAGCCTATGGCCGATACCGCCAGCGCGGCGCCGGCGCGGCCCTTTTTCGCCATCTCGTAGCCGTCCAGCGTGGTCATGACCGACGCCGCTTCGCCCGGCGTGCGTATCAGTATCGCAGTGGTCGAACCGCCATACTTGGAACCGTAATAGATACCGCACATCATGATCAGCGCCGACGTCGGATTCATGCCGTACGTGACCGGAATCAGCAATGCTATGCCGGCCGCGGGTCCTATGCCCGGCAATATGCCGATGATGGTGCCCATGAAGACACCGAGAAACGTGTACCAAAGGTTGATCGGCTGCAGACAAACACTGAAGCCATTGATAATGTGGGTCAGGGTATCCATATCGGGCTCAGAACGGCAGGAAACCGCGCGGCAGCGCAACACCCAGCGCCTTGGTGAAGGCCAGGTAACTGATCACGCTGTACAGCACTGCCGTGGCCACATTGGCTACCGGCTTGCCGGCGTTGAAATACCACATCAAGGCCACGAGATACACCGCCGTGCCTAGCATATAGCCTGTGGTGGTAAACAACGCAAAATAGACAGCGGTCCAGATCACGACCGCGCCGACAACAAAAAAGTGCCGCCGGTCGGATCCCGGATTCTGCGGTTCCTTGCCTGATTGCGCTTTGCGTGCGCGCCACATCTCGACAAACAGCATGGCCGCCGTCACCAACAAGCCAATACCCAGCAACCGCGGAAACGTTTTGGGTCCCAGAGGATCGCCAAATTCATAGGTATGTATCTGGGCAGTCGCATAGAAGTAGACTGCAGCCAGTGTAAGCGTGAATACAAATACGATACGGTCGGTCACTTCCCCCATCCCTTAAGATGCCGCCGCCAGCGACAAGCGCGAATCTTACCGAATGTCCGAGACCTTGTCTGCTGTCCCCGACTATCCTTTACAGGAAATGTGGCGGGCGGTTAAAATTCAACGCTGTATCGCAATTCACACGGCAGCGTTTGCCGCCTCGTTTTCAAGCACTTGGCGACATTCCATCGAGGCCGAGGTTCCAGTTAGTTAGCAACACGGTCGATAATCGAAAACCGGCTCGTTCGAGCCACATGAGGAGTCCAGGTATGAGCCACAATCTTTTCAATACCCTGCAGGAATTCAAATTCGGTGACAAGACCGGCAAATACTACTCGTTGCCTGCACTCGAAAAGGCCGGCCTCGGCAAGATATCGCGCCTGCCGGTGAGCCTGCGCGTCGTGCTCGAATCTGCACTGCGCGGTTGCGATGGCAAGAAAATCACCGAAGCGCACCTGAAAAGCCTGATCAACTGGAAAACCAAAGCGCAGCGCACGGAGGAAGTACCTATCATTGTGGCGCGCGTTCTGATGCAGGACATGACCGGCGTGCCGCTGGTGGTGGACTTTGCCGCCATGCGCGATGCGGCGCGGGCGCAAGGCAAGAACCCGGACATCATCGAGCCGCTGTGCCCTGCGCATCTGATCGTCGACCACTCCGTTCAAATCGATCATTACGGCGGACCCGATTCGCTCAAGAAGAACATGGAAACCGAATTCTCGCGCAATCGCGAGCGCTACCAGTTCCTGAAGTGGAGCGCGCAGGCGTTCAAGACTTTCGAAATCATTCCACCCGGCAACGGTATATGCCATCAGATCAATCTCGAATACATTTCCCAGGTCGTGTGGCACAAGGACGATATGTACTACCCCGACAGTCTGGTCGGCATCGATTCCCACACGCCCATGGTCAACGGACTGGGCGTGCTCGGCTGGGGTGTCGGCGGCATCGAGGCTGAAGCGGCGATGCTGGGCCAGCCGATGTACTTCCTGGAGCCCGACGTCGTCGGTGTTCACCTGACGGGGAAATTGTCGGACGGCGTGACCGCCACCGACCTCGTGCTGCGCATCGTGCAGATGTTGCGCGAAACCAAGGTCGTGGGCAAGTTCGTCGAGTTCTTCGGCGACGGCGCTGCGTCGCTAACGATTCCCGATCGCGCGACGATAGGCAATATGTCGCCTGAAACCGGCGCGACCTGCGGCTTTTTCCCGGTCGATGACGTGGCGTGCGACTTCCTGCGCATGACCGGGCGCGGTGACGTCGTCCCGGCGGTCAAGGCCTACTACAAGGCGCAGGGCATGTACGGCATGCCCAAGCTTGGCGACATCGACTACTCGCAAGTGGTCGAACTCGACTTGTCGACGATCAAACCGGCGGTTTCCGGCCCGTCCCGTCCGCACGAGCGCATCGACCTGCCCGGTATAAAGGACAGGTTTCAGGAACTGATGGCCAAGCCATTTGCTTCCGGCGGTTACGGCAAGGGAGCGGAAGCAAGCAAGCGCGTGCCGACCGACAAGGCCGGCATAGACGTAGGCCACGGTGATGTGGTGATCTCCGCCATAACCTCGTGCACCAATACGTCCAATCCCGGGGTTTTGCTGGGCGCCGGACTACTCGCCAAGAAAGCCGTCGAGTTAGGTCTCAAGCCTCACCCGCGTGTCAAGACGTCGCTCGGACCGGGATCGCTCGCAGTGACCGAATATCTGAAGAGCGCAGGCCTGCTGACCTACCTCGAACAACTGGGCTACTACGTCGCGGGCTACGGCTGCACGACATGCATCGGCAACTCAGGGCCACTGGACGCGCATATTGATGACGCCGTCGCGAAAAACGACGTCGTGGCGGCTGCCGTGCTGTCAGGCAACCGCAATTTCGAGGCGCGCATACACCAGAACGTCAAAGCAAACTTCCTGATGAGTCCGCCGCTGGTGGTCGCTTTCGGATTGGCCGGTACCGTCAACATCGACATGACCAAGGATCCCATCGGCAACGGCAAGGATGGCAAGCCGGTTTATCTTAAGGATATCTGGCCGTCGACGGCTGAAATCAGTGCCGTCATGAAATACGCGACCGACCCCGAAATGTACCGCAAACTGTTCTCGTCGTTCGGCGAAGGCAACCCGATGTGGGATGAGATACCCACGTCGGTCGGCGCCACTTATCAATGGGACGATAAATCGACCTATGTGCGCCATCCGCCCTATTTCGAGGGCTTCAAGATGCAGCCCGGCAAAATTTCCGACATCAAGGGCGCGAAAGTGCTCGCGATCTTCGGCGATTACATCACCACCGACCACATCAGTCCTGCCGGCAACCTGCGCAGCACCAGCCCTGCCGGCAAATATCTGATCGAGCACGGCGTCAAGGCGGAGGATTTCAACACCTACGGCGCGCGCCGCGGCAACCATGAAGTCATGATGCGCGGCACGTTTGCCAACGTTCGCATCAAAAACCTGATCGTCCCGGGCACCGAGGGCGGCATCACAATACACAATCCGAGCGGCGACAAAGTCAGCATTTATGACGCGGCGATGCGCTACATCAAGGAAGGCGTGCCGTCAGTGGTTTTCGGCGGTGACGAATACGGCCAGGGCTCGTCGCGCGACTGGGCCGCCAAGGGCCCTCAGTTGCAGGGCGTCAAGGCCGTCATCTGCACCAATTTCGAACGCATACACCGTGCAAACCTCGTATTCATGGGCGTGTTGCCGCTGGAGTTCAAGGATGGTGTGACCGCACAATCGCTGAAGCTGGACGGATCGGAAACCATAGATATCAGCGGCATCGAGAAGGGAATTACGCCTATGCAGGACGTGACCATGACTATACGCCGCAAGGACGGCAAAAGTGAACAGATACCGCTCAAGTTGCGCATAGACACGCCGATCGAGATCGACTACTACGCGCATGGCGGAATATTGCCGTACGTGCTGAGGGAATTGCTGGCAGCCGCCTAAGGTCGGACCTTGAATAGCTCAGCAGGCCGCTGCCCCAAGGCAACGACCTGTTTTTGTATGACTCAGCTTGAAAAGATGTCGACGTAGGGCGGAAAAGCGTAGCGCCTTCCGCCATATTTTGGTCTACGCGCAAGCGACGAGATCCGTGGCAACGCGCAACTGCGTAGCGTATTGCGCCGGCGATACGATGCCGGTGGGTTACGCTACGCCTACCCACCCTACGAGAGTGTTACGCTTTAATTGGTGACTGATGCATTAGGGACCGCCTTAGAGCACGTGAATTGACCGAAAGTTTTCGCGCCACCCAACGACTAATGCGGGCACCGCGTAACATTTGGATGCCAAGATCACCGATTAACTGTTCCCCGGA
>CANJQI010000094.1 GCA_947476215.1 Betaproteobacteria bacterium | reverse complement strand
GCCACGTGGTTTGTAAAGTCGTTGTTGCTGTTCAGGGGTACGAGAGGACCAGGTTGCAGCGCGCCGGGGTTTTCGGCGCTGTAATCTATCCGAACCTGGGACTCATTCTGACCGCATACCCAGATCAGTACTGAATCGGAGGTGGCGTCAAATGCTGCGGGTGTTAAGCTCAGCGATTCGGCCGCGTGGCCCGAGGCTGCCCCCAGCGCGCTTGCCACGCCCGCGCCAGAAGCAAGCAGAAACTGTCTGCGCGACCGGTTGCGGGGGTAGCGAGCGTCGCGCAGAGCCTCACTCTTAAGTGCTGTTTTGTCTGCCATTTTTTCTCCTGAGCCGTATGGGGGCGAGACAGAAGCCCACCTTAATCGGGGACAACGTAGCGGCGGTCTGCGGGTAGCCTTGTTCCTCTATCCGCAGGTTGCATCGCTACCTGCACGGTGCCGGATCTAAGGATTACAATGGTTTTTAACGCGAAAATAGGAGAACACCATGGCTGCCATCCCGACCTACGATCGCACCGCCGACGATATCGGCAACATTCTGCTACTCGACCACATCAATCTGGGTATACCCGACCAGCAGCTTGCGATCATTTTTTACATCATGGGGCTGGGATACACGCGCGATCCCCACGCGCGCGTCGGTGTATCGAACATGGGCGTGAACATCGGGTGCAGCCAACTGCATCTGCCGACGGTGGGGCGCGAGGTCAGGGGGCATACGGTGCCGCCACAGCGTTTGCGCGGAACGGTCGGCTATGTCGTGCCTGACCTCGCGAAACTTGCCGATCGGCTTAAGAACGTTGCGCCGCTACTCGCTGGCACGCAATTTGGATATACGGTGCACGCCGATCATGTCGACGCCACCTGCCCGTGGGGCAACCGGGTTCGCTGTCATGCGCCCGCACCCGAATTTGGCAATGTGGCTGTGGCGATTGCCTATGTAGCGTTCGACGTACCACGCGGCACCGCGGCGGGGATTGCGAAGTTTTATCGCGACGGATTTCTGGCGGTCGCGAAGGTGGGACAGCAGGGCAAGGACGCGGTCGCATGCGTGACGGTGGGTCTCCAAAAGCTCTTGTTTCGGGAGACCGACGCGCCGCAGCCACAGTATGATGGCCACCACATTGCTATATTCATCGCCAACCACTCGGCCCCGCATCGTTTTCTGCGTGAGCGCAATCTGGTGACCGAGGAAAGTAACCAACACCAGTACCGCTTTCAAGACATAGTGGATCCGGATGGCGGCAAGGCGTTATTTACGATAGAGCATGAGGTTCGCAGTCTCAAGCACCCGCTTTACAATGTGCCGCTTGTCAATCGCAGCCTGGCGCATTCCGGCTGAGTGGCGTGCCTTAATTTGGTTTTGCTTCTATCAACTGCGTAGCCATTTCGGTCGAGCCGGCATTCGGCAGGTGCGTCACGTGATACGGATCCGAGCTTCCGGCCACGACGATGGTGATGTCGTCCGGTTTTGCGCAGATACATATCCGGTCATCGCCTTCGAGCACGCGGGGTTTGCGATGTCGTGACATCGTTGGTTCGGTGGGCATCAATGCGGTCGGCACTTTGGTTTGCTCGTATAGCCATTCCTTGACGCGGGTTTTTGACCAGCCGGCGTTGTGAAACAGTTGGGCGTAGCCCGGTGAAAAAATTACCACCGGTTGTCCGGTGCCGTTGTTGTAGCAACCAGCCCATGAGGTTGCCATGGTCTTGGCGACCATCATCAATATGCTTTCCGGCTGCAGAAACGGCGTTCTGAACGCCACCGAACCCTGCACGCCTATCAGTGAAATCGTGCTGTCATCGGGCTTGTAGCCGAGGTCGACGTGCAGCGGATCCCACGGACTTTCTTCTTCCATTTCACCCAGGCAGAACGTGTACTTTCCCGGCTGGCCGAGTTCCGATTTGTCGACTTCGCCCGCTTTGCCGCCACCGATGTTGAGCATGATCAGACGGATGGCGCGGCCTATGGTGGCGTTCGCGCGTCGTCCCGGCCCCAGTGCGCCGCGTCCGCAGTTGATGTCCAGCGTTTTGCGTATGGGGCCATTAATCACCACGAACGGCGCCACGGCGTTGGTGGTGGCCTGCACCCACAGTTGATTGTATTGCGGTTGCGCCATCGCCTTGACTGCGGCGATCAACACCGGCAGGTATTCGTTACGGCAACCCGCCATCACGGCGTTAATGGCGATCTTCTCAACCGTCGCAGGCGCGCCGTCCGGTGCGAGTTCGGCGATGATCTGGTCGCCTTGCAGGTGGTTGGAGTCGACCATTTCCATCACATACTCCTCGCGCGGAGGGATCACCGGCAGGCCGTCGGTCCAGCCACGCTCGTACATTTCATCGAACGCGGACCGGATGTCGTCGGATACGTCGAGCGCTTTCGAGTTCAGCTTGTTCATAGTCGTCTCATGAGGGCGGGCGCACGGTGAAATTGAGAAAAAACATTTTAAATAAAATAGATATAGAACTTTTTGTCATGCGCGTGGTGTAAGGTCCGACGTGGGAGGGGCGCGAATACGCCTGAGATCGGCGCCGCTTCAGGTCAGCACGAACAGTGGCGGAATGCGCGCGCAATTCTGCCATTCGTCCAGGCGCCATAGTCGCGCCAGCAGCGTGGAGGCGCGCTCGTCACCCAGGGTGTCCGCGGTCAGGCCGTGAAACTTCTGTTCGAACTGTGCATCGCTTTTGGGCCACGAAAGATCATCTTCGTCCGCGCCCGTTTCGCCGACCAGCCGCTCGCCGTTCCCGGTAATAACGGTGACGCGCGCGCGATGTTCGACCGGCGTGCGCTCGTAAGCCTTGCTGAATTCTTCGTTTTCGACAAATTCAATTTTCTGCATCAATGCACGCAGATCGGCGTTCCACAAGTGTGCATCGTCGAATGAACGCGGCGTAATGGTGCCATCCATGAGGGTGGCGGCTATGTTAAACGGCGCGCTGTGATTCGCCGTTTCGCGTGAGTCCGGGTTCCAGTGGTGGGCGCCGGTGCCGACGCCGACTTTGGCATGTTTGTAGACTTCGACCGTGACCTGTCGCACTTTGCCGGCATCCAGCGGAGCGACTTTTTCGGCGGCGAGTATGGATGCGATGGTGTTGCCGTTTGCGGCGCGGTTCTTGATGCGCGTGTCGAGTATCTTGAACGGCACGCCGTTGCCGCCCAACGTGGTGATGGCAAATCGACTCTTGGCGACATGTGCCATCCAGCCTGCTTTGCCCTCGAACGGCAGATGCGGACCTTCCATGCCGGCACGTGCCAGCATCGCGGCAAACACGCCGCTGCGCCCCGCCTGTCCTGACGCCACGGCCTTCCACATCGACAAGTGTCCGAGTCGTACCTGTCTCAGCATGTTGTTGGGGACTATGGCCATCGCAATACAGTGCGCAAGCTGCTCGCGCGTAAGATGCAGCAGTTTGCCCGCGGCGATCGCCGTGCCCAGGCAGCAGAAATTCGTATTGTCAAAGTCTTCGTTCTTGAACACGTCGCACAGGCGGCAGAACACTTCGTAGGCGAGCACGATGGCGAGGATGAGATCGCGGCCGGAACTTTGCGCGTGTTCGGCGACGCCGAGCAGCGGTAATACAACGTCGCTCGGATGCCCTTGATAGCTGCCCGGCCAGTGGTAAGCGTCTAGCATGTCCACGTAACGCGCGGCGGTGGCGTTCACGAACGCGGCCATGTCCGGCGTGGTTTTCATGCGCGTGCCGACGATGGTGGCGCCGCCGGAACACGGCATCTGTGCGGCAAGGTTGCGCGCGAGTGCGCATGGCGCGCCGAAGTAACCGCCGATGAGCGTGCCCAGTGTGTCGATGACGCGCGAGGTGGCTGCGTGCACGGCGTCGGCCGACAGATCTTCATAACGCAGTCCTGCCGCGTAATCGGCAAAGCGCTGCTGTACGCTGTCGATGGCCTTGTCCGTGGTTTGATGCGCTGCTGAGTTCATGTCGTTAGCTTGCAGTGTGGATGGACGGATTATACTGTCGGCCAAGATGCCGATTGCCCGATTCGGCGGTTTTTCCGGAGGAATCTGAATTGAAGAAGCGAACCTGTTTGAAATTGATATTCGTGCTCGAACTGGCGGTGGCCAGCGTTGCGGCCAACGCCCAGAATTTTCCGTCCAGACCGGTGCGCATCGTCACCGGCGGCGTCGGCGGGCAAAGCGATTTCACGTCGCGCATCATCGCGCAAGGATTAACCGCTCAGCTGGGTCAGCAGGTGATCGTTGACAACCGTGCCAGTGGCGTCATACCCGGACAGATCGTGTCACAGGCCGCGCCCGACGGGTACACGCTGCTGCTGGTGGGCGGCACGTTCACGATAGGTTCGCTGTTGCTGAAAACGCCGTACGATCCGGTGCGCGATTTCGCGCCGGTTTCGCTCCCCAACCAGCAACCCAACGTGCTGGTTGTGCACCCGTCGGTGGCGGTGAAGTCGGCCAGGGAATTGATCGATTTGGCAAAAGCAAAACCCGGCGCGTTGAATTACTCGTCGGGGCAGAGCGGCTCGTCGTCGCATCTGGCGGCGGAACTTTTCAAATACATGGCGAACGTCAACATAGTCGGCATCCACTATAAGAGCGGCGCGACGCGCATGACCGATCTGATCGGCGGCCAGGTGCAAATGGAATTCGCGACGCCGGGCGCGGTCGCGGCGCACGTCAAATCGGGCAAGCTGCGGCCGCTGGCGGTGACCAGCGCTCAACCGTCGGCGCTGGTTCCCGGTCTGCCGACCGTATCGGCGACCGGGCTGCCGGGTTATGAGTCGGTCGGCATGTCGGGGGTCTATGCCCCGGCCAAGACGCCGGTGTCCATAGTCAATCTATTGAGCAAGGAGATTGCGCGTGTGGTCAATCAACCGGACATCAAACAGAAATTCTTCGAGACTGGCGTGGAGGCGGTGGGCGGTTCGCCGGCGGAACTTGCGGCCAAAATAAAGTCCGAACTCGAGCGCATGGGCAAGGTCATCAAGGCCGCTGGCATACGCGGCGAGTCTTAGCGCCTGCTTGCGCAAGTCATGCTTACGTCCGGATGAAACGGAGATTGTGCCCAAGATTCATTGCCGTATTAGGCATGCCGGCGGGTGCGATTAAAAGTGATGTTCAAAGCATAATGGTGTACCGCTCCCTCCCTTGCGCGCAGTTTGCCCCCGTCCGGGGGTCTCCGTCGACGCGGGTGAGGGGGGGGGGTAACACTGGCAACTAGACTTACCCCCATCCCCGCCTTCCCCCGCGCAGGGGAAGGAGCCGCATAGCGGAGATGCATAGATTCGTGCTTGGACATCAGTTTGCATCGCACACCATGCCGCCCGAGTAAGGGACGGCGGGATTGAAATGGAATAAAATAATCACCCGGGAAACCCACGCCCCGCAATTGATACAGGACGGGCATGGCATGCCGCCCGGAATCCGCGGAATCCGCAACATCTAACACCCTCGCAAACAGGTAAAACAATGACATACGAAACAATCTTGTACAAGGAAGAAGGGCCGATTGGCTGGCTGACGCTCAACCGCCCGGACGACGGCAATATGTTTACGCCGCAGATGTGCCATGAAATCCGCGATTGCATCAACGATATCCGGCGTGAAACGCGCACCCGCGTGATCGTGCTGACCGGTGCCGGCGACAAGTTTTTTTGCATCGGCGGACGCAAGGACGGTCTCGATGACAGCACGCTGTACGCGGGCATGCTGCCGACGCTGGAGATCTACGAAAGCATAGATCGCCTGCAAAAGCCGGTCATCGCGGCCGTGAACGGATTCGCGGTCGGCGGCGGTCAGGTGATGCAGGTCATGTGCGATATCACGATCGCCAAGGAGAGCGCCGTATTTCGCCAGGTCGGGCCCATGATGGGCAGCTTCGACGCCGGCTACGGCACCTGGTATCTGGAAGATCTGGTCGGAAAGAAAAAAGCCAAGGAGATGTGGTTCGCGAACCCCAAGATTTCGGCACGCGAAGCGCTGGAAATCGGGCTCATCAACAAGGTTGTGCCCGATGACAAACTCATCGAAGAAACACGGAAGATGGCGCTGGAGATCGCCGAGCGCGGGTCGTTTGCCCTGGCGTCGCTGAAAGCCGCGTTTACAGCGCGTCACGGTGGCGTGGGCGGTCTGGGACGCATCTCGCACGATCTGCTGTTGCGGCTCTATCTTGATACCGATGAATCCAAGGAACTCGGAGCGGCCATGCGCGAGCGGCGCAAACCCGATACGGATCAATTTGGGCATTGATATGAGCACGATATTGACATTGCACGATCCGCAGACTGCGCGGTCATATTATGACCGCGGCGTGTGGCAGGCCGACACGATGTATATGCTGCTGGCCGGGCACGCATGCACGCGGCCGAATGCATTTGCGCTGCGCGACAGCACGCGGCGCATCACGTGGGCGCAGTTTCTGACGTGGGTGGATGCGCTCGGCGCTGAATTGCACGCGGCCGGACTGAAACGCGGTCAGCGCGTTTCGGTGTGCCTGCCGAACCGCGTCGAGGCGGTGGTCGTGATGCTGGCGTGCGCGCGCAATGGCTATATCTGCAATCCGTCGTTGCATCAGAATTACACGGTTGCGGAAATTGTCACCTTGCTCGATCGCATCCAGACCGCCGCGCTGTTTGCGCAGCCCGGATACGGCGCCGATGCAGACAAGGCGGATGTGTTTGCCGCAGCCAAGGCATTGCCGGCCATGAAAAGCGTGTACAAGCTGCCGCCGCTGGGAAGTTCCGGCGACGACGGCAAATACGCTGTGTTTCCTCCGCTCGGCAAAGTCGTAAAGGATCTGCCGGAACCCGATCTGAATCCGGACAAGATCACCTATCTCGCGTTTACCTCCGGAACGACCGGGTTGCCCAAAGGCGTGTTGCATTCGGATAACACGCTGTTGGCCAATGGCCGCGCCATGGTCAAGGACTGGAATCACGACGACCGCACCATACTGTTCAGCCACAGTCCGCTGTCGCATCACATCGCGACGGTCGCCATCGAGCAAAGTCTGGTCGCAGGGTTTGAAGTTGTGGTCAATGACCTCGCGCCCGGCAAGAAGCCGCTCGATGGCATCGTTGAGAGCAAAGCAACCTACGTGATGGGCGTGCCTACGCATGCCATGGATATTCTTGCCGACATGAAGCAGCGCGGCATGAGCAAAATGGGGGACGTTAATCTTTTCTACATGGCGGGCTCGGCGATTCCACCCCAGACCGCAAAGGCGTTTCTGGATATGGGCATCAAGCCGCAGAACATCTACGGCATGACGGAAAACGGCTCGCATCAATACACCTTTCCCAGCGATGATGTCGAAACCATCACCTCGACCTGTGGTCGTGCCTGTCATGGTTACGAGACGCGGCTGTGGAATCAGGAGAATCCGGATATCGAAGTCAAGGCGGGCGAAATCGGCGAGATCGGCACACGCGGCGCGCTGTTGATGCTGGGTTATTTCAATAATCAGTCCGCGACCGAGAATTCGTTCAATGCCGGCGGCTGGTTTTTGAGTGGTGATCTGGGTTGTTTCGATGCCAACGGAAATCTGCAGGTCGTCGGCCGCAAGAAGGACCTGATCATACGCGGCGGCCACAACATATATCCCGCGAACATAGAGAACCTGGCCGTCAAGCATCCGGCGGTACTCAAGGCCGCGGCGTTTCCGGTGCCCGACGAGCGACTGGGCGAGCGTGTCTGCCTTTCGATCACGACGCGTGACGGTACCGCGGTGGTCGCCAATGCCATGCTTGAGCATCTGGCCGAGCACGGCCTGTCGAAATACGACATGCCCGAGTTCTATATCTGTCTCGAGGTATTTCCGCAGACGGCGAGCGGCAAGATACTCAAGCGCGAACTCGTGGAAATGGCGAAGGCGGGCAAGATCAAGCCAGCGCCGGTGCGGTGGGTGGATCCGCAGAAGCGTTAGGGACAGAACGGCAAAGAATTTACCGCCAAGACGCCAAGGCCGCCAAGGAAAAGCAAGATCCGATAGACGGGCTATCTTGCTCTTGGTAGTGTGGACATTTCTTTGAAAGGTATGAATCGTGGCAATTGAATTGACGCGCGTCGTTGAAAGCAGGGGCACATAGCATGAATCCTGCAAAAGTCATCGCCGTCACCGGCGCCAGCCGTGGCATAGGCGCGGCGATCGCGGTCGAATTGGCGCGGCGCGGGTTCACGGTGGGTTGTCTGACACGTAATGGGCAGCTGCCGCAGGTGAGCGGTGCGAATCAGCATGCGGAGCGTTTCCTGACCGCGTCCTGTGATGTGAACGATGAACTCAGTTTGCGCGATGCTATGGCGAAAGTTGCCGCGCAGGCGGGTGGCTTGCACGGCCTGGTCAACAATGCCGGCATACATATGGATGGTCCCAGCCATCAGATTCCACTGGCGGACTATGAGAAGGTCATGGCGACGAATGCCACCGCGGTCTTCTCCGCGTGCCGCGAGGCCTATCCGCATCTGCTGAAAAGCGGCGGCGGCACCATCGTCAATCTCGGTTCATTCTTCGACAAGATGGGGGTCAAACGTAATGTCGCGTATTGCGCATCCAAGGCGGCAGTCGGGGCGATCACGCGTTGTCTCGCGGTCGAGTGGGCAAACCGCGGCATACGCGTGCTGGACGTGGCGCCCGGTTATATCATGACCGACATGAATCGCGAGACTCTGGCGCAGGGCGCGCTGGCCGAACATCTGAAAAAGCGCATTCCATCCGGTAGCGTCGGCAGCACCGCGGACGTGGCCAAGCTGATCGGCGCGATATTCAGCGAGGACATCCGCTTTCTGACCGGCGAGACCATCTATATAGACGGCGCGCAGGGCATAGCGCTTTAAGGAGATACAGGGAATGAACGTACTTGACCGCATCGATGCAACCCTCAAGCTGAATGACGACGAGAAGATGCTCGTCGACAGCGTGCGCGCACTGGCGCGCGATGAAATCATGCCGCGCGCCGACCATTACGATCGCAGCGGCGAGTTTCCCCATGACAACGTCAAAGCCATCAACGATCTTGGCCTGAATGCGGTGTTCATTCCCGAGGCTTATGGCGGCGCGCAAATGTCGTATGCCACTTATCTCGAGTGCGTGCGCGAAGTCTCCAAAGCCTGCGCCTCGACAGGAATCATCTGGGCCACGAACTTCCACGCCATCAAGCCGTTGATCGAATTCGGCAGTGACGAGCAGAAACAGCGCCTTCTGCCGGTGATGGTTAATGGCGGCCTTGCTTCGCTGACGATTACCGAACCGTCGGCGGGCTCCGATGCCACGGGCATGAAAACCGAGTTCCGGCCCGACGGCGACCATATCGTCGTCAATGGTTCCAAGACCTTCATCACTAATGGCGCGCACGCCGACCTCTACCTGCTGTTCGGCAAATGGAGCGAGATCGCCGACAGCAAGAAATCGATATCCGTGCTGATCTTGGAAAAAGGCACGCCCGGCCTCAAGGTGGTGCGCGAGGAAGACAAAATGGGCCTGCGTGCATCGAGCACGGCGGCGCTGGCGTTCGACAACTGTCGCGTGCCGCGCGCCAACCTGATCCGCAATCCGGGCGATGGCCTGGGAATATTGCTTGCCTCGCTCAATCGCTCGCGGCCTAGCGTGGCCGCGCACGCGCTCGGTATCGCGCGCGCCGCATTCGAGGATGCGGTCGGGTACATCAATGAGCGCCGGCAGTCGGGACGCAAGATCATAGAGTTTCAGGGCATACAATTCATGCTCGCCGATATGGCGACCGATCTTGCGATGTGCGAAGAGTGGCTGTGGCATGTCGCGCGCATGGTCGATGGCGGTGTCGGCGATTTCGGCATAGATGCATCGATGCTGAAGATGCGCGCCTCCGATCTCGCCATGCGCATTACCACCGACGCGGTACAACTGCATGGCGGCTATGGCTTTTGCAAAGACTATCGTGTCGAGCGGCTGATGCGTGATGCGAAGATTACGCAGATCTGGGAAGGCACGAATCAGATTCACCGCCAGTTGATCGGGCGCAGTTTCATGAAGAAGTCCTAGCACCCACCGTTATCGTCGGTACCCAGCCGACGACTTTGTAAATGAGGAAAATATGAGTGAAATCAAGACAGTAGGGGTGGCCGGCAGCGGCACCATGGGCGCCGGCATCGCCATCGTCGCGGCGCGCGCCGGTTACAAGACCATCGTCTTCGACACGCGCCAGGCAGCACTCGACAGCGCGCGCAAACAGACCGCCGGATTCTTCGCGAAATCAGTCGAAAGAAAAAAGCTGACGCAGGATCAGGTCGACAAGATCATGGGCGACCTCAGCGGCACTACCAGTCTTGCCGACATGGCGGCGTGCGATATCGTCATCGAAGCGGTGTTTGAAAGCCTCAAGGTCAAGCACGAGTTGTTCTCGGAACTGAACAAGGTTTGTCCGCAGACCACGTTGTTTGCGTCCAATACCTCGACCCTGTCGATCACCGAAATCGCCGGTGGCTCGGGGCGCGACGATCGCTTTGTCGGCATGCATTTCTGTCTGCCCGCGCAACTGATGAAACTCGTTGAAATGTCACCGGGCATCAGAACCACCGATGCGACGTTTCAGCGCGCATGGGCTTTCAGCAAAGCCATGGGACAGACGCCCGTCAAGACCAAGGATAACCCTGGATTCATACTCAATTATTTTCTGGTGCCGTTCAACAACGACGCGATCCGCCTCGTCGAGTCGGGCGTGGCAGCGCCCGCCGATGTCGACCGTGCGATCAAGACCGGTCTCGGCTATCCGCTGGGGCCATTGGAGTTGCTCGACATGGTGGGACTCGATACGCAACTCCTGCTGTGCGAGGCCTTGTACGGCATTACCCATGACCCGCGCGCGGCGTGTCCGCCACTGGTCAAACGCATGATCGCGGCCGGACATCTGGGCCGCAAATCGGGACAGGGATTTTTCAATTACAGCGGCAACGCGATGTTTGGAGGCTGAGCGATGACTTATCATATTCTGCACACCGGCAACAGCCGCTCGTTTCCCGGTGCTCATGCGCTGCACGAGAAAGCCGGCGCTGATCTCAATGCGGCGGATGTCATTATCGTGACCGGGGCTGATGTCGGCAAACACGCCGCGTCGTTATCGCAGTGGAAAGACAAGACTGCGGTGCTGCTGGAACTGGGCACCGAATGCCTGGGCGTATATGCCGGTGAGAGTCGTGGTGTGGAGGGTTCCAACGTGCTCGGTTTCGCGCGCTTCCGGCTTGGTGAGGGCGATCCATCGAATCTCGTGGAACTCGTGCGCCAGCCGCGCAGTAGCGAGGCCGCGATCAGCGCGGCGACGCAGGTATTCGAAGGCGCGGGCCTCAAGGTCGCGGTATGCGGAGACTTTGCCGGGCGCATCATAGACCGGCTGGTTCGTCCTTATTACAACGCCGCGCTGCGCCGCCTCGACGAACAACTGGCGAGCGCTGACGATCTCGATACCACGCTCAGATTGGGACTGGGCTATCCCGAGGGCCCGATCGCGCTGCTCGAGCGCACCGGATTGGCGCATCACTTCGACGTCACGCAGGCCATGTTCGATGCTTACGGCGAAACGGCGTATGTGCCGGCGCGCCGGGCGCGTGTGGCGAAGCAATCGTCGAAAAAGTGATCCGGCACCCGGCCTGTACATCATGCTGATCGCGCGTCTTTGTCTGATGGCGGCGGCCGGTGCCGCCTGCGCACAGGATTTTCCCTCCAAACCGATACGCATGGTGACATCGGCGGCCGGCGGCGGCGGCGACGTCGTGACACGCATCATCGCGCAGTCGATTTCCGGCGCCATCGGGCAGCAGGTCATCGTCGACAACCGCGGCGGCGTCATCTCTGCGGAAACCGTGGCCCGGGCGGCGCCGGATGGATACACGCTGCTGTCCCAGCCCAACAATTTCTGGCTGCTGCCGTTTATCCAGAAAGTATCGTACGACCCGATCCGCGACTATGTGCCGATCACCTTGTCGGTAACCGCGCCCAACGTGATCGTCGTTCATCCGTCATTGCCGGTGAAATCCGTCAAGGAGTTGATAGCCTTCGCCAAGGCGAACCCGGGGCAGCTCAATTTTGCCGCCGGCAGCACGGGTTCGTCGTCGCATCTTTCCGGCGAGTTGTTCAAGATGATGGCCGGTATCAACATCGTGCATATTTCTTATCGAGGTGCCGCGCAGTCGTTGAACGACACGCTGGGCGGCCAGATTTCGCTGCTGTTTTCGAATACGGCGGCCGCCGGCCCGCATATCAAGACCGGCAGACTCAGGGGGCTGGCGATCACCTCCGCGCAGCCATCGGTGCTTGCGCCGGGGCTGCCTACGGCTGCGTCGTCCGGTCTGCCCGGCTACCAGGCTGCGGCGCTCTACGGCGTATTCGCGCCGGCGGGAACCCCTGCAACGCTCATTAATCAGCTGAATCAGGAGATCGTAAAGGCGTTGAGTCGGCCCGACGTACGCGAGCGGTTTTTGAGCGCAAGCGTTGAAGTCGTCGCCAGTACGTCCGAGCATCTGGGAGCGATCGTGAAGGCGGACATGGTGCGTCTCGGCAAGGTGATCAGAGATGCGGGGATTCGAGAGTAAAGTCTACGGTGCGTACCTATTGTGCTTTCCATATTTCAAGACACGCCCGCATAATGCCATCCCCAACCCGGCGGAACGTCGAGACCCGGAAACACTGATGGGAGCCTCAATAACAGTTCTGGATTCCGGTTTTCACCGGAATGACGGATGTGCGTCATGAATTATCGAAAGATCAGTAGGCTACTAGTCCCCTGCGCACCACCGCGTCCTCAGCGTCCCCTGAGTTAAGCGTATGAATCTTCCAAAACTATTGAGCGAAATCGCCATGAGCAAAAAAACAGCAACCAAAATTTCTCCCGTGATGCAAAAACTCAGTGCTTATATCGTGGCCGCACGGCGCAAAGCTCTGCCGTCGGCAGTTGTCGAAAAAACCAAGCATCACGTGCTGGATACGATAGCGGCGATGGTGTCCGGATCACGATTGTTGCCCGGCAGAAGCGCGATTTCGTACGTGAAAACCCTGGGCGGCGCCCGCCAGTCGTGCGTCATCGGCAGCCGCATCGTCACTTCGGCGGCAAATGCCGCGCTCGCCAATGGCATGCTGGCGCACGCCGACGAGACCGATGACTCGCACGCGCCGTCGCTGACGCATCCGGGCTGCGGCATCGTGCCGGCGGCGCTGGCGGTCGGCGAGCGCGAGGGGTGCAACGGCGTGGCGCTGTTGCGTGCAGTCGCGCTGGGCTACGACGTCGGTTGCCGGCTGACGATGGCGCTGGCGCCTTATGAGTTTCTGGCGGACGGGCACTCGACGCACGGTTTCGGCCCGATGTTTGGAGCGGCTGCCGCAGCCGGCGCATTGTGCGGCGTGAACGAGCGCCAGGCGCGGCACCTGCTCTCGTTCGCGGCGCAACAGGCTGCGGGTATCTCTTGCTGGGTGCGCGATGAAGACCATATCGAGAAGGCCTTCGACTTTGGCGGCATGCCGGCGCACCATGGCGTTACCGCGGCGTCCATGGTCGCGCATGGATTCACCGGCGTCGACGACGTTTTTTCGGGCGAACGCAATTTCTTCGTCGCCTACGGACGCGCGCCCAAACCCGCAGAACTCGCGCGAGAACTTGGCATAACCTACGAGATTATGAACACCAACATCAAGCGTTGGTCAGTCGGCTCGCCGATACAGGCGCCGCTGGACGCGTTGTTCGAGCTGATACGCGCGCACGATATCAAGGGCGAACAGGTCGAGAAAGTGGTGGTGCGCGTCTCACACCACAGCGCCAATACGGTCAATAATCGCAGCATGCCCGACATCTGCATGCAGCACATGTGCGCGGTGATGCTGCTTGACGGCACCGCGACCTTTCAGTCATCCCACGACGTCAAACGCATGCGCGAGCGCAAGGTGCTGGCGATGCGCAGCCGTGTCGAGTTGCTCGGTGACGACGCGCTGCAGAAAATCGTGCAGAAACGCCAGGGTATCGTCGAAATCAAGATGCGCGACGGGCGGCAGTTGCGGCACCACACGCTGGCGGTGCGGGGCACACGCGCTAATCCGATGACGCGCGCGGAAATCGACGCCAAGAGCTACGACTTGATGGCGCCGGTACTCGGCAAGGCCCGCGCACGCCGGCTGTGCGACTCGATCTGGAATATCGAAAAACTGGCGGACATGCGCAAACTGCGGCCTTTATTGCAGGCGTAGATTACGCTGTTTCGTATTACGCGCCGCTGGTTATTCGGACGTAATGCCCGCGGTCTTGATGATCCCCGCCCAACGCTGCAGTTCGCTGCGTATCAGTTTTGAAAATTCATCCGGGCTGCTCCCCACCAGTTCGCCGCCCAGTGCGGTGAACCATTCCTCGCGTTGGCTCATCTCGTCAGCACATTTTGCGTGCAGTTATAATCCACTCCGAGGAGCAGACATGGGGATGACGCGGTTCATGATGTGGATGTTACCGGGAATAGCCGCCGCTATCATGGTGGCTGACGTCCGCGGGCAGGCGACCACGGCAGGACAGACGCCGGCGTATCCGGCCAAACCCATACGCATGATTACGACGCCGGTGGGCGGCGGTGTCGATTTCGCCGCGCGCCTGATTGCACAGGGCATTGCTGGTAATCTGGGCCAACAGGTCGTGGTCGACAATCAGTCGACGCAGACTTATGTCGAAGTCGCGCTGCGCGCGGCGCCGGATGGCCATACCCTGCTGCTGGCGGGCGGGGGACCGATCACCCGGCCACTGCTGTATAAGACCACCTACGATATGGTCAGGGATTTTTCGCCGGTAACGCTGGCGGTGATCTCGCCGGTTTATCTGGTCGTGCATCCGTCGGTGCCGGCGACGTCCGTCAAAGGCTTGATTGCACTCGCCAAGGCGAGGCCAGGGGAACTCAATTTCAGTTCGCCGGGAACCGGTTCCACCAACCATCTTGCAGCGGAGCTGTTCAAGTCCATGGCCGGCATCAGCATGGTGCATATTCCGTACAAGGGTGGCGGACCGGCATTCAACGATTTGATCGCGGGTCATGTGCAGTTGATGTTCGCGACCGCAAGCGAGGCCACCGCGCATCTGAAGACAGGCCGGTTGAGGGCGCTGGCGGTTGGTTCCGCGCAGCCGTCTGCACTGGCACCGGAATTACCCACGGTTTCGGCCTCGGGACTGCCAGGGTTTGTCGCGGCATCGAATGTGGGTGCGTACGTGCCGGCGAAAACGCCCGCGGCCATCATCAGCCTGCTCAATCAGGAAATGGTGCGTTATCTGAGGACCGCCGAGGCGAAGGACAAGTTCGCCAAAGCCGGAATCGAAACGGTCGCGAGCACGCCGGACGAATTGGGCGCCGCGATCAAAGCCGAGATCGCGCGCTTGGGCAGGGTGATCAAAGACATCGGTTTGCGCGCCGACTAGAACCCTGCTCAAAAATGCCCGAGCTTGCCATTACTTCGTTGCCCGCTACTTTGCTCCTCGCCTTACTCAGTGTAATGTCTCAACGCAGCATCGCGGGCGCCTCGTCCTGGCTGCGCTTGGACCTTTTTGAGCAGGGTTCAAATCTCTAATTCAAGGTTGAATGTACTTATGAGTCAGGAAATGTACGATGTCGTTGTGGTCGGTGGTGGCAATGCGGCGCTATGCGCCGCGTTGTCCGCTCAGGAACACGGTGCAAAAGTGCTGGTGCTCGAACGCGCACCGCGCGAATTTCGCGGTGGCAACAGCGCATTTACCGGAGCGGGTTTTCGCTTCGTGTATCACGGTATCGATGACATAAAATCGATAGTGACTGATCTCACCGACGAGGAAATGGCCATTAGCGACTACGGCCAATACACGGCGGAGCACTATCTCGATGATCTCGGGCGCGTCACCCAGTATCACATCGATCCGGATCTGGCCGAAATTCTCGTCAACCGCAGCACCGATACGGTACGCTGGTTATGCAGGGCCGCGGGCGTACGGTTTGTGCCCAAGTATGGTGTTTCAGCGGTCAAGCAGAATGGCCGCTGGAAATTCGCCGGCGGGTCGGTGATCTGGGTGGTCGGAGGCGGACGAGGGCTGGTCGATGGTGAATTCAAGGCTGCCGGGAAACTGGGCATCACCGTGCGTTACGAAACCCAGGCGGTGTCATTGTTGCATGGACCCGGCGGCGTCAATGGACTGCGCGTGCGCGCGCAGGGTGTAGAGGAAGAAATCCGTGCCGGCGCCGTGGTCCTCGCATGCGGTGGATTCGAATCCAACCGCGAATGGCGCGCCCGCTACCTGGGGCCAGGCTGGGATTTGGCCAAGGTGCGAGGTACGCGTTACAACACCGGTGACGGCATACGCATGGCGATCGATATCGGCGCCCAGCCTTACGGACAATGGTCGGGATGCCACGCGGTTTCGTGGGAACGCTATGCGCCTGATTTCGGCACGCTGGAGGCGCCGATGAACGGGCATCGCGACGGTTTTCACCTCAGTGTCATGATCAATGCGGACGGCAAGCGTTTTCTCGACGAAGGCGCGGATTTCCGAAATTACACGTATGCCAAGTATGGACGCATGGTGCTGCAACAACCCGGCCACTTTGCGTGGCAGGTGTTTGACGCGCGCATGCGCGAGCTGCGCGGCGAAGACTACAAAGTGAAGGGCGCCACGCGCGTAGAGGCCAATACGCTGGAAGAACTGGCTAGCCGCATGGCAGACGTCGATCAACAGGCGTTTTTGAACACGATACGTGAGTACAATGCCGCGATCCGGCGCGAGGTGCCATTCGATGCTGCCATCAAGGACGGACGCTGCACCGTCGGTCTGACTATCAACAAGTCGAACTGGGCCAACCCCATCGAGGAGCCGCCGTTCGATGCCTATGCCGTGGGCACCGGTGTCACGTTTACGTTTGGCGGGCTCAAGATCACGACCCAAGGGCAGGTTGTGGACATCGCTGATCAGCCGATTTCCGGCTTGTACGCCGCCGGAGAACTCGTGGGTGGCATCTTCTATTTCAACTACCCCGGTGGCTCAGGACTGATGAATGGCGCTGTGTTCGGGCGACTGGCGGGCGAGCATGCGGCACATCACGCGGCTGATCGGACTTAAACTGAATCTTGATCGCTGCGGCACTGTAGAATGTCCGTTGCAGTGCACATCGAACAGCAAGGAGTATCCATGAAATTCTTGTCACACGCCGTATTGCGGGCAGTTGTGGTCGCAATCAGCGCGCTGCTTGCGCCAGGCGTCTGGGCGCAGGTTTATCCGACCAAGGCCATACGCTTTATTGTGCCTTTCGCCCCCGGCGGCGGTACCGATCTGCTTGGACGCATAATTGCGCAACGGCTGACCGAGACGCTAGGGCAACCGGTGGTCGTGGAGAACCGCGGCGGCGCGGGAGGGGTGATAGGCGCGGAGATGGTCGCCAAGGCTGCGCCGGACGGCTATACCCTGCTGTTGGGATCGCCTGGCCCGCTCACCATCAATCCCAATCTGCAATCAAAAACGCCGTACGACTCGTTGAAAGACTTCGCACCTGTTTCGCTCGGCACCATCAGTCCTTTTGTGTTGTTGGTGCATCCTTCGATGCCGGCCAAATCGGTGAAGGACCTCATCGCGCTGGCGAAAGCGCGGCCCGCGCAACTTAATTTTGGTTCGGCGGGGAACGGCTCGGTCGCGCATCTGGCGGCCGAACAGTTCAAGAGTCTGGCCGGCATCAATCTCGTCCACATTCCTTACAAAGGCAGCGCGCCGGCGGTGATAGATCTGCTGGCGGGGCAACTGCAGTTACACTTCGAAAACCTGCCGGTGGTACAGGCGTACATCAAGGCGGGCAGGGTGCGCGCTCTCGCGGTCGGTACGCGGCAACGTTCAACGTTCATTCCCGAGCTGCCCACCATGGAGCAGGCCGGTGTGCCCGGCTATGAAGCGAGCACGGCGTTTGGTGTGCTGGTGCCGGCGCGCACGCCGCGGGAAATCGTCGCGCGGCTGAACGCCGATATCGTCAAGGCGCTTACCAGCCCCGACGTGAAGGAACGCCTGCTGGCACAGGGTCTGGAGCCTGCACCAGGCACGCCCGAGCAGTACGCGACGCATCTACGCAATGAGTTGGAAACAGTGGCGCGCATCGTCAAGATGGCCGGTATCAAGATGGAATGAGAGGTGGAAAGTGAATTGCAGACAAACGATGTGGTCGCTCGCAGCCGTTATTGTTTTAGTCACGGGTGCCGCGCAGGCGGGGGACTTGGAGGATGCGGCAGCGGCGCTCGAAAGCAAGGACTACGCAAAGGCACGCCGGCTCGTGACACCGATTGCGCAGCGCGGCGACCGCGGCGGGCAGCGTATTCTGGGCTTCATGTATATGTATGAAGCCGGCGTGCCGCTAGACTATGTTCGCGCGTACATGTGGTGGAGTCTGGCCGCTGCCAGCGGCGACTCCAAGTCCGGCGAGTATAGGGACAGCGTAGGCAAAATCCTGACACCCGAGCAGCTTGCGCAGGCCAGGAAAATGGCGGCCGACTGCAAGGCACGCAAATTCAAAGGCTGCAATTAGCGGTCTGTAGAATTTCGATTCGTCACACCGGCGGAGGCCGGTGTCCAGAGAGCGAAAGTCAATCGAATCAATACCTTAATGGATTCCGGTTTTCACCGGCATGACGACATGATTACTACTGTGACAATATTCAACTAACTGTCAGAGGGCTTTCTTCTCGATGAACTCGAGTTGCACGCCGTCCGGTCCTTCAAAGAAGCACACGCGCCGTCCGCCGCCAACCGTGGTCTGCTCCAGTATCCGGATGCCCTGGCCTTGCAGTTTGTCCACCAGTGCGTCGAGTTCGTCCGTGTCTATGGCGAGATGCTCCATGCCGTACATCTGCTCGCGCTTCTGGTCGTCGTTGAGTTTCGTGACGTTGAGCGAAAGTCCATGTAGATCCAGGCGATAGCCTCCTTTCGCGGACTGGCTGACGATCTTCGCGCCCAGCATCTCGACGTAAAACTTGGCCGTCTTATCCGGATCACGCGTCTTCAGATGCAGATGATTAAGCGCCAACGCCATCGTGTGCCTCCTCGATATTGAAATCTACTTTTCTGGCACGGCTTCGAGTCTATCGATGCATGCCTGGGTCATGCTGTCGCTGATTTTTTCATCGCCGAGCAGGTGGTTCCAGCCGCCCTTGGTAACGTATGGTCCTTTTTCACCATACGCCAGCGCCTTCAATTCCTTAAGGCGTTCCGGATATTTGGGTGCCTTGGTGAACTGTGCTGCGCATATCGCGGCCTGCGTGGTTATCACGGCTGATTCCACCATGCGATTGGAATCCATGCGCGTTTTCCAGCCCGACAGGGGTGAAAATCCAATTGTGGCGGTAAGGGCGGCTCCGAATACGATGCCCCCAAGTCCATGTATCATGTTTGCCTTGGCCGCTGCGTCCATAACGTAATCCTTTTTAGTTGTGCTGAGAATGCCCCAGCTGACGCAGCATACTCCAGTATTGGGCATGACCATGGTCTAAATGGCGCGATTCTCGCCCGGGGCTCTCGTCAATAGCGCTGGTTTCACGACGATGAGCGCTTTGACCAGAATGACCATGCCGGCATTGGCGCAGCCCTCGTTCAGTTTTTTTGTACCTGTGACAACCGCAAGTTCGCGAGTTCCAGACGTTCCACCAATGTACGCACGATGGCGCGGGTGAAATGCAGCTGGCAGCCAGGGCTCATGCGTTCAATTTCTGAGCCGTCAAATTTCGCAAATACCACTTCCGTCAGCGACTCCACAGTCGCCTGGCGCGGCGCACCATCGTGTATATAGCTCATTTCACCGAAGCACTCGCCTGCGCCTATCAGGTTCAGCGGACGCGCCTGCTTCAAGGCAGCCACATTTCAAATATCGCGCCGCCCGCGGGTCGGGTTCCGAGTGTCACTTTTCCGCGGCGATCGCCGTTTCGGTGCGCTTCGGCGATGGCAGAACACAGTGCTGTTCCCAGACCCGTGGAAGGAGCGCCCGCAGCGCCCGGTCCGGGGCCATCGTCCTCGACGACCATTACCAGAAAGCCGTCGCGTGTACGGGCTGACATGTCGATCGCTGACCTTGCGAAGCGCAGCGCGTTGTGCAGGGCCGCTTCCATGGCGAGTTGGACCAGGTACGCATCGAAAAACCAGAATGGTGCGACGGATTCATTCGTCGCGACACGGACACTCGGCGAATTGGCGGGCAGCGGCTGTCCTTTTACAAGATCGTGCAGAAAGTCTCCGGGATTGTGATCGCTGCAACATACCGGCAAACCGTGCTGTTCCGCGCGGTATATCGTCAGAAACGACACCAGATTTTTCGAGAGCCTGTCGGCGATTGCGCGGGAGCGGCGGACTTCGGATTCAAGTGCGGTACCGGACGCATTTCGCGTCATCGTGGCAAGGCTGCCGGTCAGCACCGCCAGTTCGTTTTTGAGATCGTGGATGACGGTTGCGACCAGGAGATCCTGCATGGCTGATTATGCGGCTGCGCGATCCAGGGTCTTGGCGGCACTGACGCGGGTCAGCGTTTCGCGGAAAAAATGATTCAGCTTCAGGACACGCTCGTGTCCCGGCATGAGGGATTCCAGCTTGGCCATGTACGCCTTGACACGATTGACAAACTCCACGTTCAGACCTTTTTGCGACAGCCACAGGAGGTTGATCTGCGCCGCCGCCAGCAATACGCCCGCATTGTCCGGCAGTTTTGCAAGGGCCTCCGAGATCATGGTGACCGCTTCGTCGAGTTTCGCTTTCTTGGCGAACGAAAGCGCCGTTGCCGTCATGTCCGCGAGTTCCTTGATCTGACCGTCGATCAGGCTGTGAGTCATGGCTGCGTGACCGGTTTGCTTGAGGACGCGTTTTGCAAGCGCGACGAGTCGCGGATTTTCGTGATTCGAGCGCACTGCATTCTCGAGCAGTTTCGCGCCTTCCTCTTCGCGTCCCGCGGCGAGACAGGCGCCGGATACGGCGAGCGCCGCCTCGGCACCTGCATGCGGCGCCAGCTCGATGGCTTTCTTGATGGCGGCGTCGGCCGCCTCGTTATTGCCGAGGTCGCGTTGCGCGCGCGACTCAACGGCCGCGGCGATCGCGAGAAAGGCCGGTTCGCCGGCAAATTCCTTTTGTACGGCTTTAAGCAGTTCGAGTGCCTTCTTCGGTTCGCCGGATTCCACATAAACCTGTGAAAGGGTTGAAGTATCCGTGAAACTCTTGGTGACCGAGTTCCTGGTTTCAGCGACGACTTTTTCCAGTGCCGTGCTTGCGACTTCGAGATCGCCAACCTGATAGGCCATCTTGCCGACCAGTCGTGCCCGATGCGCAGACGGGGCGATGGCTTCAGCCTGGCGTAGTGTCGCAAACGCCGCATCTTCGTTATTTGTCTCGGTGTGCACTTCGGCCAGCAGGTCGTAGGCGCCGATAAACTGCGGATTGGCTTCAATCAGCGACTCGATGGCAGCCTTGGCTTTTTCCACCTCGCCCGACGCTTTCAACGCGCGCGCGGCACCAAGCTGCGCCCATGGTACGTCGGCGCGTATCGCCAGAACCTGCACGTAGACCTCCCGGGCATCCGGCGGGCGCCCCAGATCCTGGAACGCCTGCGCCTTGAGCTTGAGCAGTTCCAGCGAATACTTGGGCATGGCGGCAATCAAGCGGTCGCATTCAGCAATCACGCTGCGGTGGTCCGATGTCGACAAGTGCTTCATGACCGGCGCCAGCGCATCCTGCTTTTCAAGTTGGCGCAGTACGCGTGATTCCAGGCTGCTGGCCGTAAACGGTTTGATCAGGTAATCGTCGGGCGCGAATTCACCGACAGCGGCGACTTTCTGGTAACTCGTTTCCGCGGTCACCATGAAGTATATGGTCGATGGCGGGAGCAACTTTTTTCCCTTGAGAAACTCCAGCAACTGCTGTCCGCTGGTGCTGCCGCCAAGGTTGTAGTCGCACATCACGAGGTCGTACTTGTTAGTGCTCAGCAATTTCAGCGCTTCGGCCGCATTTTGTGCCTGATCGACATTGTCTATTCCCAGCTGCTGGAGCTGGTTGCGCAGATTCGCCCGCATGTCGCGCATGTCGTCGACAAGCAGTGAGCGTAGCTCTGAGATTCTCGTGGGTGCAAGTGGCACGGTGACGGCCTTTTAATATTTCTCCTTGGGTTTTCGGCACGCCGCGGATAAACCTTAGTGATTACGGAAGAATCGCTTGCCAATGGGGTCAGGCGCCTACGGCGGCGCTTTTTCGGCAAACGTTGAATTAGCCCCTGTTTTCGGCGCCATTCCGCGACTTGACGAATTGCTTGGTACGCCAAGATTGCAGCATCCCGGCCGACCGCTGAAAGCGGTGAAACGGCATGGGGCGAAAGTTGAACAACCATGTGATTTATAACAATATTTATGTCTGCAGCGAGATTTTCCGCGAGGATCTGCCGATGACTCCTGATACGTTGCCGGCCACGCTCAAGCGACGGCTGCATGGCAGCAAGGTGGAAAGCAAAGAAGAAGTGACGGTTGAGTTCGCATTACCTGCACTGGCGCTTGAACGGGTCGCCGAGGCCGGCACTACGTATGCAGGCAATGTCAGCGTGCTCAATCCCAAGGCGGTCGCAAGTTTGCGGCAGCTTGCCAGTCGTGGGCGCCGGGAAATGGTTGATTCGATGGTGCAGAGTTACCGTCGCGAAGCACCGTCGCGCGCTGCGGCCATGAAGCGCGCCCTGCAAGCCGGTGATGCAGAGGGGATGTCGCAGGCTGCCAGAACGTTGATGTGGACCAGCACGAATATAGGGGCGACGGAACTCGCCGGATGTTGCACGCGGCTCGAGCAAGCCATCCGCCAGCCTGAAAGTGATCCGCAAATCGAGCGTTGGCTGGTGCTGCGCATCGAATCACTGCTTGGCGCCGTGCTGAGCGCGTTACAGCCGGAACTTCTGGATCAGGTGGCCTGAGGCCCAAGGCTCAGCTTTTTCGAGTCTGGGTCAGTTCAAACGCGCAACGCGGAGGACGCTGGGGACGCGGAGGGGCGCAGAGGAAACCCATATTTCTGTCCGATCTTTTCTCCTGCGCTCCTCTGCGTCCTCCATGTCTTCTGCGTTGAGCGGTTGCGGTTCTGGAAGTAACGTAAGCGCACGCAGGCCTCGCTGTCCAATTCTATCCACGCACCCACATTCAAGGATTTCCGGCGCACGCCGTTACTGGTGCACATGGCTGGGGTTCGTGCTGCCGCTTGATCAAGAGGGCGGACCTG
>CANJQI010000093.1 GCA_947476215.1 Betaproteobacteria bacterium | reverse complement strand
GCCGCGGGCATCAAGGCATTTACTCAGGGTACCGGCGGCATGGTAAAACGCATGCATGCCGGGCGTGGCGCCGAAGCCGGGGTGCTGGCATGCGAGCTGGCGCGGCGCGGCTTCACGGGCCCGACTCAGGCCATAGACGGCCGTTTCGGTTTGCTGGAGGTTTTCGGTGGCTCCGATACAAATCCCGGCCAGCTGGACCGCGAGCTTGGCGCATCATTTGCAATTAATCGCGTATGGGTAAAAGTGTACTCGTGTTGCGGCCTGCTGCACTCCACTGCGCATGCGCTCGAAGCACTTAAGAGCGACCACCGCATCACCCCCGGACAGGTAAAACAGATACGAGTCTATTCAGGACGACGGGCAGTCGAACAAAACGGCGACCCCGATCCGCGGGAAACCATGGCCGCTCAATACAGCATCCAGTTTTCGGCAGGCGTGGCTCTGGCGAAAGACGCACGCGATCCCAGCGCCTACGCCGAAGAAAATCTTCAGGATCCGACGGTTCGCGCGCTCGCGGCGCGCACCGTGCTTGGGGTCGACAAACAGATGGATGATCTTTTCCCCGCGCACTTCGCGGCGCGCGTCGAAGTCGAGCTCATTGATGGACGCGTCGTACAAAAGACGGTCATAGACGCGCATGGCACCCCTGCCGATCCTTGCACAGCGGCAGAAATCGAAAAGAAATTTCGTCTGCTGGCGGGCGCTGTCAAAACACCCAGGTCGGTGGATCGTATCGTCCAGGCGGTGCGCGAAGTGCAATCCGCGCCTACTCTGGAAGACCTGTCGCGTGAGCTACGCACCGGCAACCGCCGCAAGCCCGGAGGCAAGTCCGACACGCGCGCGACCTCCACCGCCTAAACGCCTGCTCGTCCAAGCGAGGCAGGCTGTAGACTTCGCAATCACCCGCGCCGTCTAATTCCCGCTTTCAGCGCTGATACCAATTGCTTTAAGTATTCTTGTCCATTTATCAAATTCGGACTGCATCGCGGCACCGAACTGCTCGGGCGTTCCGCCCACGAATTCCGCGCCCTCGGCCATCAGTTGGTCGCGCCCGGCAGAACTACTGAATACCTTTTCGAGTACGGCATTGAGTCGCTCCACCACGCCTCTGGGTGTGCCCGCTGGCGCCACCAACCCCGCCCACGGACTGGTTTCGTAACCGCGCAATCCACTGTCCGTGATCGTGGGTATATCGGGAGCAGCCGCTGCGCGCTTGACGCTGCTTACGCCCAGCGCACGCAGCCGCCCGGATTTCAGATGACCCAGCGCGGAATTCAACACCGGAAATGCGACGTGTATCTCACCTCCCAGGAGCCCCGTTACCGCGGGTGCAGCCCCTTTGTATGGAATGTGCAGGATGTCGACTTGGGCCATTGCCTTGAACAGTTCCGCCGCAAGATAGTTCGATGTGCCTATGCCTCCGGAACCGTAACTGAGCGCCGCAGGTTTGGCCTTGGCCAAATCGATCAGTTGCGCCACGGATCGTACCGGCAGAGATGGATGAACCAGCAGCACGGCCGGCGCCTGACTCACCAATATGATCGGTGAAAAATCCTTGAGCGGATGGTAGTTGGCGCTTTTGGAAAGTATCGGCGTAATCAGGAATTGGGTAGAGGCAAGCAGCAACGTATATCCATCGGCGGTGGATTTCGCCACGTACGCCGAAGCGATGGCGCCGCTCGCGCCGACACGGATATCAACAACAGTCGGTTGACCGAGGGCGTCGGTGAGCTTCTGCGCATAGAGGCGCGCCGCGAGGTCGGTATTGCCCCCTGCCGCCGAACCTACGATGATACGCACGGGCTTGGCAGGATAAGACTGCGCGCACGACTGTGATCCGGCCGCACCCAAAATCGGCAGTACGAATATTGTGGTCAGTGCCTGGACCGACTTCATTGATGCCCTCAAGATAATGCGAAGAACTGCGCAGCCGTTACGATTTCTTTTCTGGAAATACCATTAATCTTGCCAACTCGGCGAGATCACCCAGCTTCTCGATATTCCAGCACGCGTCGAATATTTTTCCGATGTGCGCGTCGCTCAGATGGACGCTCGCCATCTCGGCAAACTTTTCTTCAAGCTCCTTATCGGATTGCGAGCCTTCGCCCAAGCCACGCGGAACATCGATAAACTTTTCAAAATGGCGGCCGTCTTTGGTGATGATTTCCGACGCGCCCTGAATAAATCCCATACTGGGGTCTCCAGTTACGGTGATTTTCTCAATTAAATCAAGGACTACTGGATCCGTAAACTTCTCGGGATTGATGGAATCCGGACCGAATGCGCGCTCCTTGATCGCCAAGGCATTGGCGTAAAACGCGCTGTGATCGGCGTTCTCAGCGGTTCTCGGGTACTTCTTGGCCGGCGTCGTCGTGTGCAGCGATTCACGCAACGGTGCTCGTATGTTCACGGCAGCTATGTCTTCCGGTTTCAGATCGTGCTCTTCCACCAGCGCCAGCGTGGCAAAGACGTGTCCATGTGTCGTTGCATTCGCCGGCATGGCCTTGAACTTCACATCCATGATGCGCCAGCCGCTGAAATCGGTCAGTCGTTCGAAGTCAATTTCGCCGTGCAGCAAAACCTTGCCTATGCCGTGATCGGATTCGACGATACGCACCGGGCCGGTAAATCCGTTCTGCGCCAGCATGCACGCCAGCATCGCGTCGTGCGCCACCCAGCCGAAGCGCAAGTTTTTCGCCATCACGTTTTCTTCGCGGTTCGCATCGAGTATGCCGAGCGGCAATGCGTGACTGAGACAAATGCCGATTGCATTGGCGATCTGTTCCTCGTTCAGCCCCATTAATTTTCCGATCGCCGGAGGTTGATTGAGTCCGCCGCGAACGTCGGATGCCCACCCGAGTTTTTCAAGCGTGAACCGGTCCGTGTGCGACTTTTGAAATCTGGCGCCAAGTTCATATGAGATGACGAGCGAGGTCAGAAAATCCTTGCCGCTGGATTTTTCGCGCTCCGCCATCGCGAGTATGCTCGCCAGCGCGTCCGAGTTGTGGCCGCCGCCGCCCCAGTCGTTATAGTCGAGAAAACGCACCAGAAAACTGTTGACCAGCGAAGCGTTGAGCGCATTGGTACGCAGACCCGAACAGAACACCGTGGCCTCCGGCGGTCCGCCTATCGCTTTGACAGTGTTTTCACAGATTAGCCGTCCCGGCGCGTCGTATGCTCCGATCGCGCAGCCGAGCGCATCAAGCACACAGCGCTTGGCCTGATGCACGACCTGCTCGGGCAAAAGATCGTAATTGAGCGCCAGCGCATAACGCGCGAACTGGTGTGCGACGCTCGCACGGTACGTCAGTTCTATCTGTTGCCAGGCAAGGTCTCTCTGAAATGTCATTTTTCCGACTCCGTGTTCTATTCGACTTTCAAACCGACAAACTTGATCAGGCGGTCATTTTTCGCCATCTCGTTGCGAATAAACGTCGCGAATTGTTCCGGTGTTCCCGTGTCCACTTCGCGCCCCTGCTTGCTCAGCGTTTCCCTCACGTCCGACGTGTTAACCGCCTTGCTGACGGCGGCATTCAGACGCGCAACCAGCGCCTTGGGTAATCCGGCCGGCGCGGCGAGACCCTGCCACGACGAAAAATCGTATCCCGACAAACCGGATTCATGCAGCGTGGGAACCGATGGCAATGATGATGCGCGCTTCATGCTGGATACGGCGAGCGCCCTCAGCTTGCCGGACGCCATCAGCGGCAATGCGCCGGTGATGCTGGGAACGCCGATTTGCACCTGCCCGGCGGCAACCGCGACCGGGCCTTCCGAACCGCCTTTAAAGGGCACGTGAACGATGTCCACCTTGGCCATCATTTTGAACAACTCACCCGCCAGATGCTGAACCCCGGCAACGCCGTCCGACGCGTAGCTCAGTTTGCCCGGCTGCGAACGCGCATAGGCGATCAATTTCTCCACCGTATCCGCCGGTACGGACGGATGCACCACCATAACGACCGGCCCCGTGACCACCAGCGATACCGGCGCCAGGTCGCGCACAAGATCATACGGAAGTTTCCTGACCATGGACGCCTGTACAACCTGAGAACCTGCGAGCATCAGCAATGTGTAACCATCCGGAGACGAGGCGGTAACTTTTTCGATCGCAATGGAACCTGCCGCGCCGGACCTGTTCTCGACTATGATGGGCTGCCCCAACTGTTCCGAGATTTTCTGCCCAACCAGCCGCGCCACGATATCGGTTGATCCGCCGGTGGCGAAGCCGACCAGCATGCGTATGGGCTTGTTCGGGTAATTCTGTGCCCAAACGGTGGTCATCTGCACGCTCGTGAGCATAACGAGGCTGATAATCAATCTCAGTACGTCCTTCATAACCATACCACCTCCAATTTAATGCGGACTATCCGATGAACCATCAGCGGTGATGCCAGCGCCACCGGTCATCAATTTAGTTTCATAGGCTACGCGGCTTTGGCAGCCGCATCAACAGGAAACAGCACGCAACCTTACCAGCTATGCTCCATCTTTGCGTTGCAGTGGATTTGCATGGAATCGGGCCACGCCTTTGGAGTACACTTAATAGTGGTGTCCCATGTACAAAGGCCGCTTCGATGCCCGAGCTAAGGACGCACACGAATACAGGGAGTAGCAGGCATGAGCGGTAAATTTGAAAATGGCCCGCTGACCGGCATCAAGGTCATCGACCTCACCAACGTCGTCATGGGTCCGTACGCGACGCATATCCTCGCCGACATGGGCGCGGACGTAGTCAAGCTGGAGAGTCCGGACGGCGACCTGATGCGTTACTACCGCCCGTACCGGCATTCCGGCATGTCCGGACAGGTGATGCATCTGAACCGCAACAAGCGCAGCCTGGTGCTCGATCTCAAGCGTCCTGAAAGCGCCGCCGCGTTGCGGCGCATGATAGAGAAAAGCGACGTGCTGGTGCACAACATGCGCCGCAAGGCCATCAAACGTCTGGGCTTCAGCTATGAAGACGTGAAGTCGCTCAACCCCAATCTGATCTATTGCGGTGCGTATGGTTTCGGATCGGGCGGCCCCTACGAAGACAAGGCGGCCTATGACGACATGATACAGGCCGGCAGCGGTGCCGCCGCGCTCAGCGCGCGTGTGCATGGGGAGCCGGCCTATATGCCGACCGCGGTATGCGACAAACTCACCGGCCAAACCATAGCCTATGCCATACTGGGTGCGCTGTTTCAGCGTGCAAGCGGTGGCGGCGGGCAGGAAATCGAGGTTCCGATGTTTGAAACCTGCATCGAATTCATGCTGAGCGAACATATCTGTGGCGGTTCGTTCGAACCGCCACTAGGCAAGGTCGGCTACATGCGCATACTCGACCCCTCGCGCAAGCCGTTCAAGACCATGGACGGTTACATTTGCATCATGCCGTATTCGGAGAAGAACTGGCATGATTTCTTCGATTACATCGGCATACCGGAACACAAAACCGATCCGCGCTTTTTGAGTTACGATGCGCGCGTTCAGCATGTCGACATACTTTACGGCTTGATAGGCACGGAAGCGGTCAAGCGTCCCAACGCGGTATGGGTCGAGTTCTGCGACAAAGCCAGCATACCGTGCATGCCTGTGATCAGCCTGGACGACATGCCCGACGATCCGCACGTTCAGGCGGTCGAATTGTACAAGGTTTACGATCACCCGACCGAAGGCAAGTACCGGGTGGTGCGCAGCCCTGTCAAGTACGCGAGCGCGCCATTCAAACTGCGCCATCACTCGCCTACGCTAGGTCAGGATTCGGCACAGGTGCTGGCCGACTTCGGTCTGAACGACGAGGAAATTCGGCGGGCTCTCATTACGGCAAAAAGTTCGCGATAATGTAACCCACTGCCAAGGCAGGATCGCGCGCCGGCCGGCGCATGTCGTTTAGTCAAGGAGGACACACGATGAAACGCTCGCATACGCGCACCGATATCCTGTGGAACGTAACATGTGCCCTTGTGCTGGTTGCGCCGGCGGCACTGGCTCAGACCAGCTATCCCGATCACCCAATACGCCTGATTGCCCCCGCCGCGCCCGGCACCGGTACCGACGTGGTCGCGCGCATGCTGGCGCAAGGACTGTCCGAGCGGTTGGGCCAGGCCGTGGTCGCGGAGAATCGCCCCGGCGCAGGCAACCTCATCGCCAATGAGATGGTCGCGAAAGCGGCTCCCGACGGCTACATGCTGTTGCTTGGTGGCAGTGCACTAACCATCAATCCTTCCATGTACAAGAAAATGAGTCACGACGCATTGCGCGACCTTGCGCCCATCACACAGGCGGTGTTCCTCCCCAGCCTGCTCGTGGTGCATCCGTCGTTGCCGGCAAAATCGACCAAGGCGTTGATCGCGCTCGCGAAATTGCATCCGGCGGAGATCCTGTTTGGATCCGCGGGTCACGGCACCAACTCACACCTGTCCGCCGAGTTGTTCGCCATGGCGGCACAGATCAGGATAGTTCACGTTCCCTATAAGAGCGGCTCCCTGGGTCTGCCCGATCTGATGGCAGGTCGCATCGCGTTCATGATGCCGAATATGATAGGCGCGATTCCGCACGTCCGGTCCGGCAGACTGCGCGGCCTCGGGGTAACCAGCGCGGTGCGTGTTGCGGCTGCCCCTGAAATCCCCACCATCGCCGAAGGCGGGTTGCCGGGATGGGAGTCGGTGCAGTGGTATGGTCTACTGACAGCCACGAAAACGCCGCGAGAAATCATTGCCAGGCTGCACAAGGAAGCCGTCGCCACCCTCAACGTTCCGAAAAACAGGGAAATACTTGCCAGCGACGGCGGTGTAGTGGTCGCAGGTTCACCTGAGGAATTCGAAACTCACATCAAAGCAGAGACCGCGAAATGGGCCAAGGTTGTCAAAGCCGCGGGTATCGAACCGCAGTAAAGCGCCAGCCCTCCTGACGCTATTTCTGCTCAAACTCTCCGGCTTTGATTTTCGCCATGATATAGGGCAACGGCAGAAGCGCGTCATAGAGCACCGGCAAGCCACGATGCGGTTCTATGCTGAGCCCACGGCGAGCCTGCGGCGTTCCGGGCTTGGGACCGCCGATGATGATTTCCCCATCGACCATGGAAAACGTGGTTCCGAACTCAACCGACATGCTCTCCATCTTTTTCATGACGTTCTTGCCGTCATTGCCGTCAAGCGGATAGGGTTGCCATTTTTCCGAAATACGCACCGGGACGAAACTGTACTTGCTGATCTTCTTGTCCTTGACCCGGCATTTCAGAATCATGGTGTCAGCGCCAAAATGCGCGTTGCTCATGCCGTCCATCACAAAATTGCCCATGCAGTAACAAATCAGCTTGTCCTTGTACATTTCCATGGCATGCAATGCATGCGGGTGAGAGCCCAGTATAAGATCGGCGCCGGCATCAATGGCCGCTCTTCCCAGTTCTTTCTGATATCCCACCACGCGGTTAAAGCCCCACGAAACGCCCCAGTGAAATGCGACCAACACCAGGTCTGCTACCTTCTTCGCATTCTGCACATCCCTGATCATCCGATCTTGGTCTACCGTGGCCGGAATAGTGACCATGATCGGCGGATAGCCCGGCTGGTAGTCCAGGTTTTCCGGCGCCTGATAACTGGTGTGCACCTTGATGGTGGCCAAACCCGGCTTGTCTTTCTCCGCTGCGTAACCTGCGATATAGATGGACGTATACGACAGAATCGCAACTTTGACGCCGTTGCGCTCGACGATTGCGGGCTTATGCGCATCCTCGTAGTTGCGTCCCCCGCCCGCATGAGCAATGTTCTTTTTGTCCAGCAAATCCAGGCACTGCACCAACCCTTCCGCGCCGAAATCCATGTTGTGATTATTGGCAAGGATCATGGCGTTGAATCCGGCGCTTTCCAGCGCGCGCAAATTGTCCGGCGCGCATCTCAAGTGCACGCTTCCGACCTCAATCTTGCCGTCGATGGGCCTGCCCGTATCGCACACCACGCCTTCAAGCGTGCCAACCACGATGTCGCCCTGCCGCAGCACCGGCGCGACATCGGCAAATACAGTGGGCGGATCAGCCCGGTTCACGAATACGTCACCTACCGCCATGATCAGCAGTTCGTCTTTCTTGTCCGATGCCATTGGTCTAATCTCCTTGTTGCAGCAGGTCTGAAATTGCGGTTGAAACGCATGGAAGGATCACGGAAATCGCGTCCGAAAAAAGAATACCATCCACCGACCGGCAACGCAACTTGATTTCCGCGCGTGGATTGCCGAAATCTGTGTCAGAATGAACTTGCGTTTCAGAAGCATTTTAACGATCACGTGCGCCGAGCAAACTGACATCACATGGAGATGCCAAATGACAAATACAATTAAACCTCTGTCAGCGATTGCAGCTCCTGCGCTGTTGTTGTGTATCCCGTGCGCGTACGCGCAGACCTACCCCACTAAACCCGTGCGCATCATGGTCGCATTCGCCGCTGGGGGCGGCACTGATCTGATTGGACGCATGCTGGCGCAAAAACTCAGTGCCGCGTGGGGACAACAGGTGGTCGTCGAAAATCGCGCAGGCGGCGGCTCGGTCATAGGCACGGAGGTGGTGGCACGCAGCGCGCCTGACGGATACTACCTGCTGCTCGCGACCACCCCTTTTACCACCAATGCCGCATTGCTTCCAAAACTTCCCTACGATTCGCTGCAGGACTTTGCGCCTGTATCGCTGGTGGTGTCGGCGCCTTTGATCGTCGTCGTGCATCCGTCGTTGCCGGTGCGATCGGTCAAGGACCTCGTTGCTGTTGCCCGCGCCCGGCCAGGACAGTTAAGCTTTGCCACGTCGGGCAACGGCGGACCGCAGCATCTGGCCGGCGAGTTATTCAAGAGCATGGCCCGCATCGACATGCTGCATATACCTTATAAGGGGGGAGCCCCTGCCGTGGTCGATATCGTCGGCGGCCAGGTGCAGGTCGGATTCAGCAGCCTGCTGTCGTCACTGTCATTCGTGAAGTCCGGACGACTGCGCCCCATTGCAGTGACCAGCGTGCAACGCTCCGCCATCATGCCGAATCTGCCGACCATCGCTGAAAGCGGCTATCCTGGTTATGAAACGACAACCTGGTGGGGAATACTCGTGCGTGCCGGCACGCCACCCGCAGTCATCTCCACATTAAACGCCGAACTGGCGCGCACCTTGAATTCGTCTGACATCAAGGAACGGCTGGCCGCGGAAGGAGCGGAAGCGGTGGTGAGTTCCCCGTCCGCGTTTGCCACGTTTCTCCAGGAAGAAATCGAAAGGGTGCGCAAGCTGTCGAAATTCACCGAGATAAAACTTGACTAGCCAGAATACATTTTGCCCAGGACACGGAATTGATCACAGGAAGACAATTAACTGGAACGCGCCTCATGACTCACTCTATTAGACTTCCTTGCATTCTCACGGCGACAATTCTGCTGTTATGGACAGGCAGCGCGACCGCACAGACCTATCCGGCCAAGACTGTCAGACTGTTGGTGCCCTTTGCCGCCGGCGGCGGTACCGACGTTATCGGCCGGCTGCTTGCGCAAAAACTCACCGATGCCTGGGGTCAGCAGATGGTCGTGGATAATCGCGCCGGGGGCGGGTCGGTGATCGGAACCGAAGTCGTCGCACGCAGCGCGCCTGACGGTTACACGCTGCTGCTGGCCGCACCGCCGTTCACGACCAATGCCGCGCTGCTGCCCAAGCTCCCCTACGACTCATTGCAGGATTTTGCCCCCGTTACACTGGTGGCGCTGGCGCCGCTGATCGTCGTCATACATCCTTCGCTGCCGGTGAGTTCCATCAAGGAGCTGGTCGCTGTTGCGAAAGCCCGCCCCGGCCAGTTGAGTTACGGCAGTTCCGGCAATGGCGGCCCGCAACACCTGGCCGGCGAGTTGTTCAAGAGCATGGCTGGCATCGACATGGCGCACATCCCTTACAAGGGCGGCGCTCCCGCCACGGTAGACCTCGTCGGCGGCCACGTTCAGATCGGGTTCAGCAGCATGCTGACGGTGCTGAGCTTTGTAAAATCAGGCCGCCTGCGCGCGATCGCGGTCACCGGCGCGCAACGATCCGCCATCATGCGGGATCTGCCCACAATCGCCGAATCTGGATATTCTGGTTATGAAACAACGACGTGGTATGGCGTCCTCGGGCGCACCGGCACTTCGCCCGCGATAATTTCGACATTAAATGCCGACATGGCACGCGCGCTGAAATCGCCCGATATCCGAGACAAACTTGCGCAGGAAGGCGCCGAGGTCATTGCCAATTCCCCTGCGGCATTTGGCGCGTTTGTGCAGACCGAAATCGACAAGGTGCGCAAGCTGTCAAAAACGACAACCATCAAACTGGATTAGGAGACTACGCATCATGATGCTTAAAGGCAAGGTTGCGGTCATCACAGGGACCAGCATGGGCATAGGCCAGGCCACCGCGCTTTTGTTCGCGCGCGAAGGCGCGCGTGTCATCTGCATGGATACCAAACCCGGCGATGAAACACTTAAACTGATCCGCGCCGAGAACCTGGACGCCGTGCATTACGATGCCGATGTCTCGAAATCCGCACAGGTTCAGGCCGTGGCGCGAGAATGCGAAAAAACCGTCGGCAAAGTAGACATACTGTTCAACAATGCGGGTAGCGTAAGGCACAAGACATTCGAGGAAACCACGGAGGAAGATTGGGCGGAAATGATAGGTGTCAATCTGACCGGGGAATTTCTGTGCGCGAAGTATTTCCTGCCCCTGCTCAAGGAATCTGGCGCGGGCTCTATCATCAATCATGCCTCGATAGACGGCGTGCTCGGCAACCCCTACATCGTGGCGTATTCCGCGGCCAAGGGCGGACTGATCCCCCTGACCCATGTCATGGCGCACAATCTCGGCAAGTACAACATCCGCGTCAACTGCATTTCATCCGGCGGCATAGTTGCCGCTCGCAATGCCGTTGCCAAGGGTTCGGGCCCGCCCGGACACTCGCGCATCGTAGTCACGCCGCTGCAGCGCAAAGGCAGTCCCGACGAGGTCGCCAAGGTTGCGTTGTTCCTGGCGAGCGACCTGTCGTCGTTCGTCAACGGCGCGAACATCGTCGTCGACGGCGGGAGAACGGGTGTTACGCAAGGGACTTATCACGGCTATGACTAGCAGGAATCTCGTTTTCGTTGCTGTTCTGCTGCCGGCAATGACCGCGGCACAGGCACAAACCTTTCCATCCAAACCTGTGCGCGTAGTCGTGCCGTTCGCAGCCGGCGGTGGAGCCGACATCATTGCGCGTGTCATGGCGCAAAAACTCACTGATGCGTGGGGGCAACAGGTCATTGTGGACGTACGCGCCGGCGGTGGCTCTGTCGTCGGCACCGAGATCGTCGCGCGCAGCGCACCCGATGGCTATACCCTGCTCTACGCCGCGAATCCTTTCAGCACCAATGCCGCGCTGCTCGCCAATCTACCCTACGACTCGCTGCGCGATTTTGCGCCGATCACGATGGTTGCATCCGCGCCTCTGATCGTGGTTGTGCACCCCTCCCTGCCCGCCCGTTCCATCAAGGAACTGATCGCCATCGCCAAAACCCGCCCTGGACAACTGAGCTATGGCACCTCGGGAAATGGCGGGCCGCAGCACCTGGCGGGCGAATTGTTCAAGAGCATGGCCGGCGTCGACATGGTGCACGTGCCCTACAAGGGCGGCGCGCCGGCCACCACCGATCTGGTGGGCGGGCAGATACAGATCGGATTTAACAGCATGGTGACCGTGCTGCCGTTCGTAAAATCGGGAAGACTGCGCCCGCTCGCCGTCACCAGCAGCCAGCGTACAACCTCGATGCCCGAACTGCCGACGATCGCGGAAAGCGCACTCGCCGGCTATGAAGCCATGACATGGTGGGGCATACTCGCGCGTGCGGGCACGCCTGCCGCCACCATAGGCGCGCTCAATACCGAGATAGTGCGCGTGTTGAAGTCGCAGGAAATTCGCGATCGTTTCGAAGGCACCGGCGAAGTCGTTGCCAATTCGCCGGCAGCATTTGCCGCATTTCTACAGGCGGAAATCGAGCGCGTCCGTAAGCTGTCCAAATCGACCACTATTAAACTGGACTGAGCACACGCGGTTCTTGGATGACGGCCGGGATTCCTAAATCCCGTAATACGCTGCGCTCCTTACGGGCTACGGGCGCGCCAGTTATGCACCGTCTAACAGAAGGGCGACGAGACAGGGCTGGGCACCCGGCGAGGAGCCCGACAAAGCCGCGGCGCGCAGGCAAAGAAATTCTGCTGCGAATTTCTGACTCAGGACACTAGTGTATCTGCAGCGTCTACCCGCGCAGAAACGGCACGACTTGTCCGGCGAATATCTCCGGTGTTTGCACCGCCGAGAAATGGCCTGATTCGATCTCGACGAACCGCGAACCTTTGATTTGCTCTGCAACGGACTTGGCCAGGGCCGGTGGACGCTGCGTATCGTGTTTTGCGCCCATGACGAGCGTCGGGCAACTTATATTCCCCAGTTCTTTCTCAAGTTCCATGTCGCCTATCATGCGGTTCATCGCGGCATAGCAATAGGGGTCGCTGGCCAACCATAGGGCACGGTACGACTCGTAGCGTTCGCGATTGCCGCGCAACACTTCCGGATAAGCGGTATCCATGCTCGGCACGACATACGAGCGCATCCCTTCGCGTTCGACCGTGTCGGCGCGCAAGGTCTGCAGGGGCCGGCGGGCGGCGGTCGCACCGGTCACCGGACTGCACACCGCTAGACGCGACACACGCGCCGGATGGCGCGCCGCCAGGCCCATTGCGAATGCGGAGCCCAGAGCAAACCCGACCACATGGCACGGCGTGGTGATGCCTAGCGCGTCCAGCAGTCCCTGGGCATCGCCGACCATGTCATCGAATGATAGTTTGCCGCGAAACTTCTCGGAAAATCCGGCGCCGCGCTGGTCGTAACGCAAGGTGCGAAAGTGCTGCTGAAACGCCGGCAGAACACCATCCCAACTGTCCAGCGTGCCGCCCATCTCGTGCACCAGCACCACCGTCTGGCTGCCCTGCCCACCCAGTTCATAGCGCAGGCTTACGCCATTCGCCTCTATCCATTGCTTCATTGCAGTCTCCTGTTTACTTGCCCGCTTGCTTCAATAGGTCACGGCCGATGATAATTTTTTGTACTTCCGTCGCACCTTCGTAGATACGCAACGCACGTATCTCTCGATAGAGGCGTTCCACAATCTCGCCGCGCGTCACGCCGCGGCCGCCGAACATTTGCACCGCGCGGTCTATGACACGCTGCGCGTTTTCGGTGGCGACCATCTTCGCCATCGCCGCCTCGCGCGTGGTCCTGCGGCCCTGGCAGTCACGCACCCACGCCGCTCGAAATGTCAGCAACGCGGCGCTGTCGATGTCGGTCGCCATGTCCGCCAGTATGCTTTGCGTCATTTGAAAGTCCGCCAGGTGTTGCCCGAACATCTGGCGGCTGGCGGCATGCGCAAGCGCCTCGTCGAATGCCCGGCGCGCGAACCCAAGCGACGCGGCGGCAACGCTGGCGCGAAATACGTCCAGCGTCTGCATCGCGATACGAAAACCGTCGCCGGCAGTGCCGAGGCGCTGCGACGCGGGTATCCGGCAGCCTTCAAATTGCAATGTCGCCAACGGGTGCGGCGCGATAACCTCAATCCGTTTTGCGATCCGCAAACCGGGGGCATCAGCATCGACCACGAATGCACTCAGCCCGCGGCTGCCCGGTGCCTCGCCGGTGCGTGCAAACACCACGTAGAAATCCGCAATCCCGCCATTGGATATCCAGGTCTTCGTGCCGTCAAGCACATAATGATCGCCGTCCAGCCGCGCCTGTGTGGCCATTGCGCCCACGTCCGATCCCGCGTCGGGCTCGGACAATGCAAATGCGGCAATTGCAGTACCTGCCGCGACACCAGGCAGATAACGCTGCTGTTGCGCATCCGATCCGAACAGACTGATGGCACCGCTGCCCAGGCCCTGCATCGCAAACGCGAAATCCAGCAGGCCCGAATACCGGGCGAATGTTTCGCGCAGCAGACACAGCGAGCGGGATTCCATGGTGGCGAGCGCGCCGCCGTGGGCACCCAGCACACAATAGCGCAGCCATCCGCCCTTGCCCAGTTCGGCAACCAGCCGTCTACAGGTGCCATCCAGATCGGCATCATTCTCCAAGCCATGCGCATCGGCGGCCCACGCCGAGGCGCGCTGCGCGAGGTCTCGGTGAGCAGCGTCGAAAAACGGCCAGTCCAGGTAATGGCTGTCGCTCATACTCGATCAGCCATCGATAAACTTCGGTTTGCGCTTCTCCGAAAAAGCAGTCATGCCTTCGGCTGCGTCACGTGTCTGATACGCGAGCGTGGACAGGTCAGCTTCGATTCTCAGGCCTTCGTTAAGCGGGGTGTCGAGTGCGCGCTTGACGGCATCACGTGCAAAACCCAGCACCGGCAAACTATATGCGCTGAACTCACGCGCGTAAGCCACGCCCTGCGCCACCGGATCTCCTTCGATCAGGCGATTCACGAGTCCGATACGCAACGCCTCGTCGGCATCGACCGTGCGCCCCGACATAACGAGTTCGAGCGCACGCCCCTCCCCAATAAGCCGCGGCAGGCGCTGCGTGCCGCCATAACCGGGAATAAGGCCCAACTTGATCTCCGGCGTACCCATTTTAGCGTTGCGTGTCGCAATGCGGAAAGTACAGGCCGTTGCGAGCTCGAGACCACCGCCGAACGCATAGCCGTTAATGATGGCGATCGACGGGATGGGGAAACGGTCGAGGCGTGCGAACGTTGCCTGCCCAAATTCGGCGTTGCGCTTATTCTGCGATAGCGACAATCCGAGCAGCTCCTTGATGTCGGCGCCCGCGCAGAATGATTTCGGTCCGGCGCCGGTGATCAACAATGCCCGTGCGTCGCTGCCTGCCACTTCATCGAAGGCGCGCCCGAGATCGCGCAACAGTCCCAGGCTGAGCGCGTTGAGCGCCTCCGGCCGGTTCAGCGTGATCAAGGCGAACTCCTCGACCCGTGTCAATTGAATAGCCATAGTCGTGAGTTTCCCGTTGTTGTAAAAACATGCAGGGTCATTATATTGCAAGCGACTGGCACTGTGCGAACACGGCGCGGATGCAATCGCCCGTTGCATCCCTGATACAATCGTTTCGATTTACGAATAGCAATTCGTTGCGGAACAACCTCCATGGATCTTGGCATAAAAGGCAAAATCGCGGTCGTCACTGCATGCAGCTCGGGCTTGGGAAATGCCGTTGCGCACGCGCTTGCCGCTGAAGGCGCCAAATTGGTGTTGTTCGCGCGCTCGGAAGATGTGCTGCGCAAGACGGCCGCCGACATTGAAAGCAGGCACCACGTACAGGCGCTTGCGGTCGCCGGCGACATGCGCTCCGAAGCCGATGTGAAACGCATGGTCGCGGCCATGCAGGAGAAATTCGGCGCACCCGACATCCTGGTGCTGAGCACCGGGCGTCCGCCCATCCCGATGCGCGAAGTGCTGGACGAAACCGACGCGGCACGCTGGGAAGAGGCGTATCGCGTCCAGCTTTGGGGCGCGGTATTGGTAACCCGCAATATTGTGCCGCTGATGCTGCCCCGCGGCTGGGGTCGAGTAATATCAATCACCTCCGCGACCGTCAAACAACCGATGATCAAGCATGGATTGTCCACCGTATTCCGCGCCGGTGTTACCGCTTATATGAAGCATCTCGCGAACGAAGTCGCAGCCAGAGGCATTACGGTCAACACGGTGTGCCCTGCTTCGATAGCTACCGCCAACTTGACCAGCAGTTACGACATGACGGAACGCGCCAAGCGCATACCGCTGCGCCGCGTAGGTCGTCCGGAAGAACTGGCGGCGACAGTGACCTTTCTGGCTTCCGAACAGGCGGGATTCATTACCGGCGCCAGCCTGCACGTCGATGGCGGTATGGTGGCTTCGCTCTATTGATCCTGAAGTTCGATGCCCGTCATCATTTGTAAGCACATAATTTCGTTGATCAATTTAAGGGAGAGCACCTTTGCCACGCATAACCCTGGTAGACCCCAAAGACCGTCCTGACCTGACCGAACTCGTTGCGAAAATATCCGGCGCGCGCGGTGGCCGCCTGATCAACATCTACAGAACGCTGCTCAACAGCCCCGCCCTTACCGATGCGTGGCTCAATTTTCTTTCCACACTGAGATCAAAAACCCAGATGGACAAGCAAACGCAGGAGATCGCCATCCTGCGCGTCGGCTATGTCAACCGGGCTGAGTACATCGTGCGACAGCACGCCACCGGCTACGCGCTGCAGGCGGGTCTGACCAAGGAACAGGTCGCAGCGATAGCAGACTGGGAAAAGTCGACGCTGTTCAGCGAACGCGAACGCGCCTTGCTCGCGTATGTGGACGCCATGACCATTGATCTTGATGTGTCCGACGATGTTTTCGCGGCGGTGCGCGCGCATTACAGCGAACAGCAGATCGTTGAGCTTACCGCCATGGTAGGCGCCTACAACATGCACAGCCGCGTATGCAAAGCGCTGCGCATAGAGCTTGAGCCTGCACCGACGCAATCCTGATGGCTGCGCGGCGTCCAACGCTGGTCGTTGAAGACGACAGCGCATTGCGCTTCATCGGGGTCATACTCTCAACCGACGTCGATCCCGAACGTATCGCGGCGTTTCAGGACTTTTTTGCGCATGATTTGCCGGATTTCGAGGGCTGGCTGAGCGCATTGCGCAAACGCCTGCCCGCGCTTTATCCCGCCGACATTCAATTCGTGGCTGACGATGCAGGACTTAAGGCCGCGCTACCGCATGCCGACGCACTGGTGGTCGAAAGCTGTCCGGTTGGCGCAGCTGAAATCGCGGCCGCACCCAGGCTCAGAGCCGTGCAGAAGTTCGGTACCATAATCACCGACATCGATCAGCATGCCTGTGCCGCGCGCAATATCCGCCTGCTTACCCTGCGCCGACGCGCTAACGTAGCGTGCGCCGAACATGCGCTGGCCTTGATGCTGGCACTGGCGCGCAAGATCTGCGACACCAACGGCCTGACCAACTACGCCCGACTGCGTGCCGCCGGCTACGCGCCCAAGCCTCTGAATCGCGCGCATACGGCAAACTCCAACTGGGCGCGCATAGGCGGCATACGCACGCTGTTTGGCGCGAAGCTTGGAATTTTCGGTTTGGGCGAAATCGGACGTGAAGTCGCGCTACGCGCGGCGTCCTGCGGCATGAAGATTGCCTACACGCAGCGCCATCGGCTTGCGGCTGACGACGAAGCTCGCTACCAGGCGAGCTACGCTACGCTGGATACGCTGCTTGCGGAATCCGACTTTATTTGCCTGCACCTTCCCGGAAATCCGGCGACAAAGGGCATACTGGGCGCACGCGAACTGACACTCATCAAACCGGGCGCGATGCTGATCAACACCTCACGCGCCGAACTCGTGGATCGGGACGCATTAATGAATGCGCTCGCCACCGGTCGCCTGGGCGGCTATGCCACCGACCTGCCATTCGAGGAACCCGGCCGCGACGACGACCCGCTGCTCGGCCTGCGCAACGTCATCGTCACGCCGCACATCGCAGCTCAGCCGCGCTTCAATTTCCTTGCGGATTTTGAAGACATGATGATCAACCTTGAACACGTGCTCTGACTCCATGACGACAACCCCGATGACAAACGACACACCCGGCCTGCTGATGGTGTGGACCGACATACCTGCCGAAGTCGAACCTGAATTCAATGAATGGTACAACCGCGAGCATATGCCGGACCGTATCAACAAAGTGCCCGGCTTTACGCGCGCACGACGGTTTATCTCGCTTTCGGGTGCGCCCCGCTACCTTGCGCTCTACGAGACGCGCAGCGCCGACATCTTCCGATCAGCTCCCTACATCGCGATCAACAAGACGCCCGACCCGACCAGCCGGCGTTTCATCCCACTATTCAGGAACACGATCAAGGGCATCTGCGACATTATTGCGCGCGTTGGCCAAGGTGAAGGGGCCATGCTTGCGTTGCTGCCCGTGAGCGTCACCATGGACCGCGAGGACGAATTCGCCGCATGGGCCCGCGACTCGATGTTGCCCGATATCGTAAGCTCCACCGGCGTCATAGCGGCCACGTACGCGCGGCGCAACCGGACGATACAGGAGATAGCCGCCGCAAGCTATACTCGTGCCGGCGACCGCTATGTTTACGGCCTGATTGCCGTTGAATGCGCCGACGAACGCGGACTTGCGAAGGCCTCGGCAAGTCTCGCGCCAGACGTGCTGAAACAACATGGAGCGAGCGTGATGTTCGTCGACGGGATCTGCACTTTCCGCAACCTGTACACGGTGCACGCGTGAGCTACTCGGCACGTATGCCGGCATCCTTGATAACCTTGCCTATGCGTGCCATGTCATCCTTGATTCTGACCGCGGTTTCCCGCGGCGCGGTACCGTAGACTTCAAGACCGGCACCAAAAAGTTTTTCCTTGATCTCCTGCGTGTTCAGGAAACGCACGATTTTGGCATGCAGGAGATTGATCACGCCTGCGGGCGTCCTTGCGGGCGCGAAAACCGCAATGATGGACGCTGATTCATAACCCGGCACCGTTGCGGCCAAAAGGGGCATACCCGGAACCAGCGCCGACGGCTGCGCGCTGGTGACCGCCAGGGCTCTTAACTTGCCCGAGTTGACATGCGCGACCGCCGCCCCTGCACTCGGAAACATCAGTTGAACTTCGCCACCGATCAGGCCGAGAACGCCTGGGCCTGATCCTTTATATGGAATACTGACAATATTGACGCCCGCCATGGACTTGAACAGCTCCGCCGCGAGTTGTGGCGAGCCGCCGAGTACGGTCCGCGCATAGTTCAACGCACCCGGCTTGGATTTGGCGAGCGCGATCAGTTCCTTGACCGAACCCGCCGGCACCGCCGGATGCACTACGAGTATGTTGGGCGAACCCATCGCAAGCGAAATCGGAGCAAAGTCCTTCACCGGATCGTACGGCAGATCGTCCTGCAGAAAAGGCGCGATCCACACACTGCTGCTGAAAAACAACAGCGTATGCCCATCGGGCTGCGCCTTGGCCAGCAGGCCCGCCGCAATCATGCCGTTTCGATTGTCTACTATGCCCGGCTGGCGCAGTGAGTTGCTGAGATCCTGCGCGATCAGGCGCGCCACCATGTCGCTGCCGCCACCGGTTTCGGAAGTCAGTATGCGTATTGGCTTGGATGGAAAATTCTGTGCCGCCGTGCCGGTGCTCAACACCGCCACCACCGCAATACAGGATGCAAAGCGCAGTTTCAGCATGAATACTCCTGACATTCAGTTCGCCCGAAAATTCACCGCGCCAACCTGTGTGCAGTCGCGCGCGCGGTCCGCTAACCACTTTTTCCTTATCATACCCGCAACGCGTCCAGCAAAGGTTCCAGCGTGGTCGCGAGTTCGAGAGTGTTCATGATGCTTTCGATACGTTTCACCTTGCCTGCAGGCAGAACTTTGCCGGCGAGCCGACGTTCTTCTGTCTGTTTCGAGACTGCGCCGCAAGCTGGTTCTCGGAAGCGAGCATGGCTTGATCCATGTGGAGGCGCATGTGGCCTATTTCACGTGTATCGGACTGAATGTGGCTGGCGTATCGCGTTTTTGCGACAGACACTGGCCACGCGAAACAAAATACTGGTATTCACCCACCGCTTTCCAGAGATTCCATCCTTCCGTGCACTCAACGCAGGGCCCGTCATCTTCATATCTGCCGTGTATCTCTCACAGTGTCAGCCTACGATGCCACTGCTCGACAGGTGGGACGATCAGCGTCATGCAGGAACGGAATCACGGATGTCTAGTGAACAGATGTTCGTCGAACGCGCGGGTGACGTCTCCCACGGCTTCGTTGCCACGGATTGCTTCCGCATCGTCACCGGACTGATCGTGCAACACACGCACAGCGTTCAACCCACCAGCGGGCTTACGGCGACTGTGGGGATACAAAATTAGAACTCATCTTAAAACTGATAGGCGCGCCTGGGAAAGGCACGACCTTGTCACGACTGTAGCTCCACCCGAGGGCACCCCGAACAACTACTCGCTGGTTTGCGCCGGCAATGCCACGACTCCACCATCCACCAGCGCCTGCACCTCGGCATCGGCGTAACCGCACTCCTTCAGTATTTCAATGGACTGTGCCCCGAGTTCGGGTGCGCCGCTGCGTATACGCGCTTCGGCATTGCTGAACTTGAGCGGATTTCCTATGACTTTGACCGTACCCGCGGTCGGATGCGGGGCATCTACGATCATTTTGTTCAGTAGTACCTGGGGGTTGGTCGCAAGATCGCGCAGCATGTTGACCTGCGTGCACGGCACGTCATTGCGCTCGAGTATGTCTATCCACTCCGTGGTCGGACGCTTTACAAGCTTGGCTTCGACGAGTTCGGTCAGGACAGTGCGGTTTTTAACCCGCGCCGGATTGTCCCGGAATCGCTCGTCGGCTATGAGCTCGGGGAGTTCTATGGTGCGTGCGAAACGCTGCCAGAATTCCTGAGTAAAGCAGGTCACGACCATGTGGCCGTTTTGCGTACGGTAGACGCGCGAGGGCTCGATCTGGGGATGCGCGGTGCCGGCCGGTTGGTCGGGTTTGCCGGTGACGGCAAAGCCGGGCATGTGATTGGCGAACAACGCCAACTGCCCGTCGAGCAGCGCAATGCTGACTTTCTGCCCTTGACCGGTGTGCTCGCGGTCATAGAGGGCCAGCGAGATTGCGGACAACGACAAAAATGCCGCCGTGAAGTCGGCGATCGGCACGCCTATGCGCGTCGGGGTTCCGCCCGGTTCACCGGTATGCCCCATGACACCACCCATCGCCTGCACGACACCGTCCATGCCCGGTTTCCGCACATAGGGGCCGCTTTCGCCGTAGGCGCTGATGGCGCAATAGATGAGGCGCGGGAATTCCCGATGCAGCATGTCATAGCCCAGCCCTAGTTTATCCATCACGCCCGGGCGGAAATTCTCGATGACAATGTCCGCAGTCGACAGTAACTTGCGCGCCACGCCCTTGCCTGCGTCCGAGGACAGGTCCAAGGCGATGCTCCGCTTGTTGCGGTTCATGCCGGCGAAATACGAACTGTTGCCCGGTCCGAACAAAGTATCGAAGGCACGCGACGGATCGCCGCGGCCCGGGCGTTCGATCTTGATCACGTCTGCGCCCAGATCGCCGAGAAACGACGTGCACCACGGTCCGGCTGCAAACTGGCTGAAGTCGACGATGCGGATACCGTCCACCACCCCGCGCGACGGTGGCGCCGGACGTTTGCTCTCAACCATGGCGGTCTTTCTTTTTCTGCGCGGCCCACTCCGGCGTCCATTGGGCGACCGCCTTGCCCGCCAGCAAACTATCGATACGGGCACGATCGTAGCCTAGCAGGCCGGCGAGTATGTCCACCGTATCCCCGCCTAGCAGAGGCGCGGGCAGCAGGGGTGCGGCGGCGTCATGGTGCGAGAACTTGATGGCCCGCCCCACATTGCGGATTTTCCCGGCAGTCGGGTGATCGGTCTCAAGCACCATGTCGCGCTCATGGCTGTGCACATCATCGAGCGCTTCCCCGACACTGCGCACGCGTGCATGCGGCACATCGGCGCTCGCCAGCAGTTCGTCCCATTCCGCGAGGCTGCGCCTGGCAAAGATGTCCCGTATGATTTTTTCCAGCACCTGCTTGTTCTCGACGCGCGCACCGGCGCGCGCAAAACGCGCATCGGTCGCAAGCTCGGGCTGTCCTAGCGCCTTGCAGAAGTTGCGCCAGAACTTGGTGGTAAATATGCTGAGCGCCATGTAACCGTCGCTGGCGGCGAATACGCCCAATGGCGCAATCGAATGATGACCGGAACCTACGCGCGCAGGGCTCTTGCCGGTCGCGAAATACAGCCCCGCGAAGTAGCCCAGAAAACTCACCATGCTGTCATAGAGAGCCACGTCCACCAGTTGCCCCTGGCCGGTACGGTTACGCTCGTTAAGCGCGGAAACGGCGCCGATGACGGCAAACAGGCCACCGCCCATATCACCCACCGGCACGCCCAACTTCATCGGCGGACCATCCTCCTCGCCGTTCATGCTCATCAACCCGGTAAGCGCCTGCATGACTTCGTTGTACGCCGGTGCGCCCGCCATGGGACCGGTGGGACCAAATCCCGATATGGAACAGTAAATAACGCCGGGGTTGGCGGTTTTTACGCTGTCGTAGTCGAGGCCCAGCCGGGTCATGACACCAGGACGGAAGTTTTCGATGACAATATCGCAGCGCCGCATGAGATCCAGCGCAACCTGTTTGCCGTCGGGACATTTGAGATCGACCGCGATACTCTGCTTGTTGCGGTTGATCGATACAAAATAGTGGCTTTCTCCACCGACGAAGGGCGGATTATTGCGGCTGGCATCGCCCTTGTCCGGCTCTTCAACCTTGATCACTTCCGCGCCGAGGTCACCGAGTATCTGCGATGCATAGGGACCCGCGAGCACACGCGAGAAGTCGACCACCTTGATGCCGGTCAAGGGACCCGCTGAGACTTTTTTCAATGGCGTTACCTGCCCTTCGCTTCGAGAATATCCAGCAATGTTCGATTGAATTCCCGCGGTTTCTCGTAGGCACACCAATGGCCGGCTGCCGAAATTACCGTGTACATGGCATCGGAGTGGTGACTATGCAGCCATCGCGGGCGCTCGTGCATATAGGGACCTATGGTCGAATCGAGTTCACCCCAGATCGCGGCCAGTTCGCACGCGAGGCCCGGGGTACAGTTCTTGTGTGTGGCGCTCTTGTTGATGACGTTGATGTTCAATCTTGACTGCGCGGCGTTCTCAGAGTGTATGCGCAGCGCAAGGTCGTCGATGTTCGCGGGGTCCGCAAGCATGATGATCTCGATATTGCGCCGGTGCGCGGCATCGCGCTCCGCCCTCGTCGGCAAGTCGCGCCATTTCACGAAAGGCGCGATGTCGTTGCGGGTTACGCCAACCATGCTTTTTCCCGCCGAAACCAGAACGACCTTGGCGACACGCGGACCGAGGATCCTCGCAACTTCCGCAGCAACGCCGCTACCGAATGAAAATCCCGCCAATATCAGAGGCTCGGCGTCCCCGGTAATTTCGATCAGGCCGTCCGCGACGATACGCGCGACGCTTTCGGCCGAGTATGGCTTGGGAGGCAGATCCGAGTCGCCAAATCCGGGAATGTCACCGGCAATGACGCGATACCGCTGTGCAAGAAACTCGATATTGCGTATCCAGTGTTTCCAAGATCCCAGATTGCCGTGCAGCAGCACCAGATTGGGCCCCTTGCCCCATAACCGCCAGGCCATGCTGCCATCGCCGCATCGCGTCTTGCGCAGATCCGAGCTGGATTCAAGGGCGGCTATGACTTGATCTGCGGTGGAAGTGTCCGTATTCATAGGAGGAGGTTTC
>CANJQI010000092.1 GCA_947476215.1 Betaproteobacteria bacterium | reverse complement strand
TGTTCAAACCGATCACCAAATGGGCGGAGCGCGTGCTCGATGCACGGCGCGTCCCGGACATGGTTGCCACGGCGATGCGCCAGGCGATCACCGGCACACCGGGCCCGGTCTATCTCGACATGCCCGGCGACGTGCTGTACCAGGAAGTCGACGAGGCCAAGCTCGTGTACCCAGATGCCAAGCGCGCGCTGGTGCGCGCGCGGCCGTCGGGCGAGACCGCCGCCGTGCAGGAAGCGATACGCCTGCTCCAGAACTCTGAGCGTCCCATACTGCTCAGCGGCAGCGGCATTCTGTGGTCGGAAGCATGGGAAGAGCTGCGGCGTTTCGTGGAACTCGCGGGCATACCGTTCTACACCACGCCGCAGGGCCGTGGCGTGGTGCCCGATGACCATGCACTCTCCTTTCTCACCGCCCGCTCCAATGCGTTTCGCGAAGCCGACCTGCTGCTAGTTGTAGGCACGCGCTCGAACTACATCAGCGGCAACCTTGCGCCGCCGCGCTTCAACGGCAGCGCCAAACTCATACAGATAAACATCAATCCCGGCGAAATCGGCTTAACACGCGCCTGCGATTGCGGCATCGTCGGCGATGCCAAAGCAGTTCTGGCGCAGTTGGCGACCGAGGCGCAGGGCCGCCTCGATCCCAAGCGTTATGGTGCCTGGGTCCGGCATCTGGCCGATCTGGACCGCGACAAGACAGCCAAGGCCGAGAAGAAGATGAACACCGATCAGGTGCCCATACATCCACTGCGCTTGTGCAAGGAAATCCGCGACTTCCTCGATCGCGACGCGATACTGGTGGTCGACGGTCAGGACATCCTCAACTATGGTCGCCAGTCGATACCGACCTTCATGCCCGGCCATCGCCTCAACTCCGGCGTATTCGGCACCATGGGCGTGGGCTTGCCATTCGGCATAGGCGCCAAGGTTGCGCGCCCGGACAAGCAGGTGCTGGTGCTGCACGGTGACGGTTCATTCGGCCTGAATGCCATGGAACTCGATACCGCAGCGCGCTTCAAGATTCCGGTGGTGACCGTGGTCAGCCTGAACGGCGGCTGGACCGGCGATGCGAAGCGCGACAAGCCCGGTCGCGAACTCGGTTACACACGCTTTGACAAGATGGCCGAAGCGCTCGGCTGCCATGGCGAATACGTGGAAAAGCCAGACGAGATCCGCCCCGCGCTTGAGCGATCATTCAAGTCAGGCCTACCGGCGCTGATTAACGTCAAGACCGACTTCAGTGCGCAGGCGACCACCGCCTCATTTGCGACATACACAACGTAAATCTGAACCGAACAGAAAAAAACAGGAGAAAACAACGTGGAAAAGAAAATTGAATTCTTCAGCAAGGGTGTGAAAATTCGCGGCGTGTTGAACATGCCCGAGGGTACGGGCCCGCACCCGTTGCTGGTCATGGCCGGCGGCTGGTGTTACGTCAAGGAAATCGTCATGCCGACATACGCCGAAGAGCTGGCGGCGATCGGATGCGCATCGCTGCGTTTCGATTACCGCGGACTCGGCGACAGCGACGGCGAGCCGCGCCAGCATCTGGACCCATGGGGGCAAATCGAGGATTATCGCAATGCGCTGAGCTTCGTCGCGAGCCTACCGGGCATCGACAAGGAACGTCTCGGCGTGTGGGGCATCTCTTATTCCGGCGGGCACGGCTTGATACTTGCCGCAATCGATCCGCGCGTCAAATGCGCGGTTTGCAATATACCCGTTATAGATGGCTACGAATCGATGCGCCTCGTTCACGGCTACGGACTGGGACGCTTTGCCGCGCTGACCAAGTTGATCGCCGATGACCGCGAGAAACGGGCCCGCGGCGAGTCCGGCGGCTTCATCCCCCACAACTCGTCGGACCCGAACACGGAAATCTGCACCTGGCCGTTCACCACGTCATACGCGTATTTTTCAAATGCGAGCAAGACCTTTGCGCCGAATTATCAGGGACGCAGCACCATAGAATCGACGGAAATGCTGATGCAGTATTCGGTCTACGACTACCTGAAGCGGATTTACTTCACGCCGGTGCAGATGCTGATCGTCGAAGGCGACGAGCATACGCCGTGGGATCTGCAGGTGAATGCGTACAACCAGATCGGTTCGGTGCGCAAGGAACTCGCCGTTATGACCAAGGCTACCCATATCGGCATGTATGCAAAACTCGATTTCCAGGTTCGCGCCGCCAAGCGCAACGCCGAATTCGTCAAGAAATATCTTATCAATCAGGAGTAATCCGTGAGCACTGTGACACAGAATGCGGCACGAGACCCCGTAGCCATACGCGATGGCCTGCTGTGCGGACCGCTCTCGCAGCTTGCCCAGGTGCGGCTGGCCGGCAGCAAATGCACGAATTGCGGCGAGACCTCGCTCGGCACCGTGAAAATATGTCCGAACTGCGGTCGCGACAGCGTGCAAAACATCGCGCTCGGCAATCGCGGCGTGCTGTGGAGCTTTACCATCGTTCGCCATCGCCCTCCCGGCAACTACAAGGGTCCGGATCCGTTCGTACCGTTCGGGATGGGTCTGGTCGAACTACCCGAGGGGCTGCGCGTGCTCTCTCCCATCCAATGCGATATCGACAAACTCAAGATCGGGCTGGCGCTGCAGTTCAAACCTTATGTTCGCCACGACGACGACCGTGATGTGGTGGCATTCGGCTTCGAACCAACTCAGGGATAACGACCATGTCAGATGTAGTGATCATAGGCGCAGGCATGCATCCGTTCGGACGCATAGACAAGACGTATGAGGAAATCGGCGCCGACGCGGCGTCCGCGGCGTTGCGCGACGCGGGAATCGAATGGTCGCAGATACAGGCGGCGTATTTGTCGCGCATGTACCTGCCCGCAACGTCCGGTGCACGCATACTGCGCCGACTCGGCAGCACCGATATGTCGATTACCGATATTGAAGCGGCATGCGCGAGCGGCGGCGCCGCGCTGCGTCAAGGCGTGCTGGCGATACGCTCCGGCGAAGTCGATCTGGTGATGGTGCTGGGTTGCGAGAAAATGCCGCGCGGATTTATGGACCCGTCGATGATCTACAGCCCGTGGCAGATCGAACTCGGCATGTCGCTCAACCCGGCCTACTGGTCTATGCGTGCACAGCGCCACATCTACGAGTACGGCACGACCGAACTGCAAATCGCCAAGGTCGCTTACAAGAACCACAAAAACAGCGTGCACAATCCGTACGCGATGTACCGCAAGGAATTCAGCCTCGAGGAAATACTCAACTCCCCGCCCGTGTGCGATCCGATACGGCGTCTGGAGATCTGCGCGCCCGATGACGGCGCCGCCGCGGTCGTGATTGCGTCGGCTAAACGCGCACGCGAACTCGGCGCGAGCGGCAAGGCCATCAATATCGCCGCATGCTGCCATACCATCGCGCGATACTCCGCCGATTTTCGCTGTCCGGCCGACAGCATGAGCGCCACTGCGAACAACCCCGGCCCAACAGAGGTAACGGGCAAACAAGCATACGAGCGCGCCGGCCTGGGTCCCAAGGACATCGACTGCTTTGAAGTGCAGGATACCGATGCTTTCTGCGAAATCGAGATCTACGAAGCGCTGGGCCTGTGTCCGCTGGGTGAAGGCGGAAAACTGATAGACGAAGGAAAAACCGACATCGGCGGCGACATGCCCGTCAACATGAGCGGCGGCCTGATCAGCAAGGGCGAGCCGGTCGGCGCATCGCACCTCGGCCAGGTGGTGGAAATCGTTACGCAGTTACGCGGTCAGGCAGGGCCACGGCAGGTCGCCAATGCAAAGGTGGGACTTGCGCATGTGCTCGGCGCCGGCGGCAATTGCGCCGTCACTATTATGCAGCGTTAGAACGTCGTCGCGTTCATCCCGCCATCGACAACCAGACTGGTACCGGTGATAAACCCTGCGCCGTTTGAGGCGTAAAACGCCACCGCAGCCGCCAGATCCTGAACGCTGCCCAGCCGCTTCATGGGTATACGCGTCTTGCGTGCCTTGAGTTCGTAATCATTACGAAATGTCGGCGTGTCGATATTCGCCGGGCATACGACATTCACGGTAACCCCCGTGGCCGCGATCTCGTTGGCCAGATGCTTCATATAGGCATTGATGCCGATCTTGAATATCGTCGACAAGCCCTTTTTCGGCGTAGGTTGCCTGACCGACGCCGATGTAATGGCGATCACCCTACCCCACCCACGCGAGAGCATTAGCGGCACGACTTTCTGCGTGACCATAATACCGCCCCACAGCTGCGTGCGATAAGCATCTTCCCAGCGCTGTGGTTCCGTTTCATCAAGCACTTCGCGCAAGTCCAGTGGCGGTCGCCCGGTATTGACGACCAGTATGTCCGGCGCGCCATATTCCTGCTTCACCTTGTCGACAAGACTATCTATGTCGGCCCCGACGCGCATGTCGCCTGCGATGGCGTGCGCGCGCACTCCAAATTGCTTCTCGATTTCAGCCGCGGTCGCGCTCAGCAACTTCTGCGTGCGTGAAAAAAGCACAACATTGGCGCCTTCCGCCGCGAGCGCTTGCGCCGACGCTTTGCCGAGCCCGGAGCTCGACGCCGTGATCAGCGCGACCTTGCCTTTTATTCCATAGTCCATGCGGTCATCCTATTCGCGTATGTTTGCAGTTTTGATCAAGTTGCCCCATTTCGTCATCTCGGTCTTCACGATGGCGCCCAGTTGTTCGGGTGTAGTGCCGACCGCTTCTACGCCGGTCTTGAGCAACGCGTCTTTTACTTCGGATCTGTTGAGAGCCTTCAGCATTTCCTGATTCAAGCGTCCGACTATGGTCGCCGGCGTGGCGACAGGCACGAACACACCCACCAGCGACATAGACTCATATCCGGGAACCGCGTCCGCCACCGGCGGCAGATCCGGCAATAGTGCGGAACGCTGCGCACTGGTGACGCCCAGCGCACGAAGTCTCCCGGACTTGACATGCTGCGCCACCGAACCCGGCGACGGAAACATCAGGTGCACGTGCCCTCCGACCAACGCGTTGATGCCAGGTCCCGCGCCGCGATACGGTATGACGACGATCTTGATGCCCGCCATCGCCTTGAACAGTTCGCCGGTCAGGTGCTGCGGCCCGGCAATGGGACCCGATGCGCAGTTGATCTCGCCAGGTCTGGATTTTGCCAATGTAATCAAATCTTTAACGGACTTTACCGGCAGTGACGGATGCACCACCAGCACGGTGGGCTGTCTGAGCGCCAGCGTCACCGGAGCAAAGTCCCGCACCGGATCGTACGCCACACTCTCGCGCAGGAAGGGCGCCAGCCACAACGTGGTACCGGCGAACGCTATGGTGTAGCCGTCAGGTGGTGCTTTCGCAACCAGTTGCGCGACCAGCGCAGCGCCGCGATTGTCTATGATGATTTGCTGACCGAGCCCTTCGGCAAGCACGGGCGCGATGAGGCGCGCGGCAAAATCATTTCCGCCGCCGGCGTCCGAGGTAACAACGCGAACCGGTTTGATCGGATAGGCCTGCACCGTGCCTGTCAATGCGGTCTGGCCACATGCTGACCCGCCAATAATTAACAGCGGCACTGCGTATATCCCAAGTGCGACTATGCGAACGATTGCCATGATGTCCTGAAAAAAAAGTGATGGTGCAAGAACGAGGAATGATATTACGCGGTCCGCTTATGAACAACAACGCTGACTCGGTTTTCACTGCTGATTTCGCATTTACCTTCGGCGCAAACCCCGTACCGATAATGATCGGCGGCAAGGCACACGAATCATACAAAACAATTACTGCACGATTTGCGCAACCCTGAGATGATTGATCCTGTCAGTGTCATAGGAAGGCAATTTGCCGAGCACTTCCAGAGTATGCTCCCCGGGTGTGGGGACAGGGCCCAACTTGCCCGGCGTCTTTGAAAACTTGATAGCCAATCCCGGCACATGCAGTTCGCCCGCGTAAGGGTCTTGCACCTTTACCAGCATCTCACGTTCCCAGAGGTGCGGGTCGGCGGCAGCCTGCGGAATCGTATTGATCGGCGCCACGGGGACGCCCAGTGCCACGAGCTTCTCATAAATCTCCGCGACCGTCCGTTGCCTGCACCAATCCACCAGGGCGGGAATCTTCGGCCCAAACAGCGACCCCCCATCAGGCTGCCTGTTCCGAATATCTTCCGTACCTATCATTTCCTGGATACGTTTGGTCAGGTGCGGCGACGTGCCTATGTTGATTACGATCCAGCCGTCTTTCGCCTGATACGGTCTGCGTCCCGACTCGCCGCCTTCTTTTCCTGTCGTCAGATAATAAGATATCGGGATTTCAACCATGGTAAAAGCGGAATCCATCAGGCAAACGTCGATAACCTGCCCCTCGCCGGTGCGGTCGCGATGGTGCAGCGCGGCCACCGCTCCGATCGCCGCATGGAGTGAAGTCGTTCTGTCGACGAGGGAAAATGCCGTTCCCACCGGTTCGCCGTCGAGCCTGCCCCCAAGTTGTGCACCGGTCAAGGTCATCAGCCCATTCATCGCCTGGCCCATCGAATCGAATGCCGGCCGATCCCGGTATGGACCATACTGACCATAACCCGACACCCTGATCAGAATAATGTCGGGTTTAACCTTGATCAATTCCTCATATCCCAGCCCCATTTGCTCGAGGGTGCCTGGCCGAAAATTTTCCAAAACCATGTCCGCCGTCTTGAGCAGATCGAAAAACACCGCCTTACCGGCGTCCTTGCGCAGATCAAGGCAAATGCTCTTTTTGCCGCGATTGTAGACACTGAAATAGATGCTCTGCCCTCTGACCATCGGCTTTGCCTTGCGGTTATCCTCACCGCCCATCTTCTCGATTTTTATGACTTCGGCGCCCATGTCCGACAACATCATTCCGCAACGCGGTCCGGCCTGGTAGCGCGCCAGTTCCAGAACTCGTATGTCATCCAGACATCCATGCATCATGAAATATTCCTTCCTTGTAAACCTCTTACGACAGGTCAGACTGTCACTCGGGTTTCAAACCCGCCAGCTTTATAACTGCTCGATTTCCCGCGATCTCGCGACGAATAAGTGCGGTGAATTCAGAAGGTGTGCTGGTCTGCGCATCCAGGCTCTGCTTACTGAGCGACTCCCGAATCGCCGGGGTACTGACCACCTTCACGATCACGCTATTCAAACGGCTGATGATGCTCGCCGGCACACCTTTGGGTGCCACCAGACCATACCAGGCGGTACGATCGTAACCGGACAAACCCGATTCGTCGAGCGTGGGCAACGACGGCAGCAACGGGGTTCGTGTCGCGCTGGTAACAGCAAGGGATCTGAGCGTACCGGTATTCATATGAGGCAATGCCGCGGCTATACTGGGAAAGCTCAGGTCGATTTGACCTGACGCCAGTGCCGTCACGCTCTCCGCGCCGCCCTTGTAAGGCACGTGGACCATATTCACGCCGGCCATCGACTTGAAAAGCTCGCCTGCAAAATGCGCGCCGCTGCCAACACCCGCGGAGCCATAATTGAATTTCCCGGGTTGTGCCCGCGCCAGGGCGATCAGTTCTTTGACGTTATGCACGGGCAACGCCGGATGCACGACCAGCACCAACATGCCGTTCACCAGCAGCGAGACCGGCGCAAAATCACGCTCGATGTCGTAGGGAAGCCTTGCGCGAAGCGCGGACTGCGCAACGCCGCCGGATGCCAGCATCATGAGCGTGTGACCATCTGGCGGTGAGGTGGCAACGATTTCCAATGCAATGGAACCGGCAGCTCCGGAACGATTTTCCACGATCACCGTCTGTCCGAGGTTCGCGGACAGCTTCTGCGCAATCAGGCGTGCAGTAATATCTACACCGCCGCCAGGGGCGAGGCCGACCAGCATGCGTATCGGCTTGGCGGGGTATCCCGGGCCAGCCGAAGCCGCCTGGGCGCACGGGTTTTGACATCCCATTACCAGCAGGAATGCGCAAAACGTAGTGACAAAACCATGACTGTTCCACATGCCATCCCATCGCATACACAAAAACCTCCCGCCTACGGAACCCCCACGAATCGTCATTATTTTATCCAGTGCCTGGTAATGCCATTATTCGCAAGTGGAAGCACGAGGAATTGCGCGGCAGAAAGGTTGCTATCCTTGACTTTCGTTACATTCCCGGCCTGCACAGCCGCGTCAGTTCCCTGATATCGCCGACCGCCTCAATATCGTTAACCATCGCCACCAGCGCATCAACCCGACCGGCAGGCAGCACGACCGCTGCATTGGCGCTGAATTTCGTCACCAGTTCGTCCCAGTTGAGTGGGTTGCGCGGATTGCCTTTCTGATCGGCGATGAAATGCGACAGCGTACGTCCGTCGTTGGTCTCGACCGTAACCCGCGTCTGGAACGGCCCCAGCTTGGGATCGAGTTCCAGCCGTATCCTGCGGCGCAAGGCAGTCAGGAGCAGATCCGCCACGCGCACGTCACTGAACTGCTGCACGCCGCCGGCGCGATCGACCAAGCCCACCGCAGCCGCATGCGCGACGCTGAACTTGCCTTCGAGCCCGCATGTTGGTTCCGGATAGTCCGGCAGAAAAATCACGTCCGAGCATACGAACACCGCGACCTTGGCGATGTCCCCAGCCTTCAGGTTGTGCTCATTGGCGAACATCACCATCGCTTCCACCACGGGATTGCGCCATCCCGTGCATGCGTAAATCTTGGTTGTATTGGCGGTGATCTCGTAGTGCCGGCCCAGCTCGCCGAAAAGAGCCTCTGCATCCGCCTGTCCACCGCCTATGGTGAACACATTCGGCTCACCGTCGAACATATCCTCGGGTGCGGTGAATCCAGCGCCGGCCAGCAACGCCGCCTGCACGCCATCGTGCGCCGCGTTTCCCGCATTGAACGCCTTGCACATCGACCCGAACGACCGTATCACACCCGCCGCCTGCCCCGCCGCTATGCCCATCGTGTGATTCATCTGTCCAGCATTCAGTGACATCAGCCTGCCTGCCGCCGCCGCTGCGCCGAAGCGCCCCAGAAAACCCGTCGGATGCACGCCGCGTCGCTGCAGGACGCGGCCGAAATCTCCAATACGCCCCAGCTTGCAACCCAGTTCAAACCCCGCCAGATAGCCGGTGAGCGTCTCCGTGCCCGTGCGGTGATGTATCTCCGCCGTCGCCAGCGTTGCCGCCAGCACCGGCGCACTCATATGGGTACCGCATGGATGCTGCGAGTCGTCGTAATCGGTAGTGTGCGCGGCGTAACCGTTGAGCAGTGCAGCCGCCGCAGGCGTCGTCCTCGCAGTCGCCCCCAGCACCGTTGCATCGCCTTCGCGTCCCGCGCCCACGCAGGTCAGCGCCACCATCTGCGTGGTGGGCTCGCGGGAACCCACCAGCGTTACGCCCAGCGTGTCCAGAATCGCGCCCTTGGCCTTGGCGACCACCTCCGCAGGCAGATCCTCATATCTCAGCCCGAGCGCAAACTCGATCAGCCGCCTTGTAGTGCCTGCAGGCGCGGATGTGGTCATAGCTGCTTCTTCATGTTCAGATCACTCTGCTTTGGCGCCGCTCAACTTGATCAGCATCGTGTTGCGCGCGATTTCGTTGCGCAGAAACTTTGCATACTCTTGGGGCGTATTCGTTTGCGGCTCTATCCCCTGATCGTTAAAAGCCTTCTTCATCTCCGGCGTGTTCACGACCTTGGCAATCGCTGCATTCAAACGCATGATGATGTCGCGCGGCACGCCCGCCGTCGTCCCCACGCCATTCCAGTTCGAAAACTGGTAGCCCGGCAGCCCCGCCTCGTCCAGCGTCGGCACCGAGGCCAGCGCCGACGAACGCCTGGGTGTCGTCACCGCCAACGGTCTGAACTTGTTTGTACCCAGCAGCGGCATCGCCGCCGGCACCGTCGGAAAACTCATGTCTATCTCGCCGGACGCGGTCGCGATCACCGCATCGCCGCCGCCCTTGTATGGAACGTGCACGAGCTTCAACTTCGCCATCGTACCGAACAACTCACTCGCGAGGTGTGGCGGACTGCCCGCGCCGTTGGAAGCGTATCGCATCATGCCCGGCCTGGCGCGCGCCAACGCAATAAGTTCCTTGACCGAGCGTGCCGGCACCGACGGATGGACCACCAGCACCAGCGGCCCCATGCTCACCAAAGTGATCGGCGCAAGATCGCGCTCCAAGTCATATGGCAACTTCACCATCGCCGGCAGGATGGCCGCCGACGCCGACATCATGAGCAGCGTGTAACCATCCGGCGCCGCCTTCGCCACGCGCTCCGTTGCGATCGCGCTCCCCGCGCCCGGGCGATTCTCCACGACCACGGGCCGGCCCAACTCGTCGGTGAGTTTCTGCGCAATCATGCGCCCCACGATGTCCGCGCCCCCGCCCGGCACGAAGCCCACCAGCATATGCACCGGTTTGAGCGGATAACCCTGCGCCAGTGCCGAACCGCTTACTCCAGCGCCAACCATCACTGCGAATAATAACGATGAGTATCCATTTCCACGGTGTGTTTTCATTTTTTGCAATCAGTCAACATTGAGGCCGGCATCCTTGATCACCTTGCCCAGCCGCGCCATATCGGCCTTCACCGACGCCCCCAGTTGCTCCGGTGAACTTGCCACCACTTCCGATCCCAAGCCCAAAAATTTCTCTTTCATGCCGGGCTGATTGAACATCTGGACGATTTCACGATGGATGCGGCCGACGATGGCAGCGGGCGTTTTGGGCGGCGCGAACATGGCGGTCGCCCCGCCCGATTCATAGCCGGGCACCGTTGCCGCTACCGTAGGCAACTCGGGGTACACGGCTGATTGCCTTGCGGTGCTTACCGCCAACGCCCGCAGCTTGCCGGACTTGATATGGGCCGCTGAAGACGGTGCGGTACCCCACATCATCTGCACCTGGCCGCTAATCAAGCCAATAAATGATGGTCCGCTGCCCTTGTAGGGGACATGCACGATATCGACACCCGCCATAGCTTTGAAAAGCTCACCCGCGAGATGCACCGACGAGCCGACCGAACTGGAACCGTAATTGAGTTGACCCGGCCTGGATTTGGCCAGGTCGATCAGATCCTTGACGGTCTTGACCGGCAGCCCCGGATACACCACCAACACATTGGGTGAGTTCACCAGAAACGAAATCGGTGTAAAGCCCCTGACCGGATCGTACGTCGTCTTGCGGAACAGCGGCGCCCCCCAAAAGCTGCTGCCGGTGACCAGCACGGTATAGCCATCGGGCGCGGCATGCGTGACGATTTCTCCGGAGATGCTGCCGCCGCCGCCGCGGTTATCCACGATCACCGGCTGGCCCATGGGCGTCATGATCCCTTGCGCGACGATGCGCGCCACGAAATCGGTACTGCCCCCCGGTTCCGAGGTCACCAGGCGTATGGGACGCTGGGGATATTCCTGGCCATGTACAGCGGTGGCCAGCAACAGCGCGACCAGCATGGCAGTTGCGATCTCCACACACGGTAGCAGCATAAAACCTCCTCATATCGTCGCTCGGAAAGAGCTGTTTCGATTCCATTACAGCATAAAATAGGCAGCCTACGCACCATTCCATTGATTGTAGAACGGAGATTTCTGATGACCGAACAAGCAAAACCCGGCATAACCGGGCGATTGGCCGATTTCATCCTGGGCCTGAAATATGAAAATCTGCCACCCAAGGTAATCACTGAAGCCAAGAACGGCATACTCGACACGCTGGGCGTGGCGCTGGTCGGCGCCACCGAACCATCATCGAAAATGCTGCTGAAGGCAGTCACGAGCGACACCGGATCGGGGACCGCGACCGTGGTCGGAACGCGTACCTGCGCGACACCTACGCTGGCGGCACTGCTCAATGGATATACCGCCCACGTGCTCGACTATGACGATACGCAACACGATGTCGGCACCCATATGAGTGCGCCGGTCTTGGCAGCGGCGATGGCCGCGGCCGAAATGCTGCACAGCCCCGGCAAGGATCTGTTGACGGCTTATGTGACGGGATTTGAAGTCGGCTGCGTATTGGGTCGCGCCGGCGGCTACTCCCATCACCTGTTGCAACATGGTTTTGTCAGCAGCAGCGCTCTGGGCGTGATCAGCGCGGCAGCCGCGTCGGGCCGGCTCATGGGACTCGACGCCATGCAAATGCGTAACTGCCTCGGCATTGCGTTCGGACATGCGTCCGGCGTCATCCGCTCATTCGGAACCATGGCCAAAGCGCAGAACATTGCCAATGCCGCACAGAACGGCGTGCTCGCCGCGCTGCTCGCGCGCCAGGGGTTCACCGGGCCGGATGCTATTTTCGACGGCAAGAACAACGCATTTGAGATGTACGGCGGAAAAACGGACGTCGATGACTTGTTTCAAAGTCTGGGGCAAAAATTCGAAATTATCCAAAACACGCGCAAGATATACGCCTGTGCAGGATGGAGGAATCCCATCATAGAAGCCACGATTCATCTGGTCGACACCCATGGCCTCAAACATGCCGATATTGCAAACATCAGAATAGAGGCATGCACGGGCGTGCAGCACCTGCCGAATTATCCGCAACCGCACAGCGGGCTGGAGACCAAGTTCAGCGCCCAGTATGCCGCCGCAGTCGCGCTCATGGACCACGCAGGCGGCGTCGCGCAGTTTTCCGATGAACGCGTGGCCGACCCAGTACTAGCCGATCTGACGCGCCGCGTTACGCTGGAGTTCGCGCCCGACCTCGGTCCGTTCCAAACGCGCGTGTCCCTCACCACCCGCGACTCAAAAACACACAGCCATTTCATACCGGTACAGAAAGGCAAGCATTCCAATCCCATGACGTGGGACGAACTGGTCGTGAAATTCAGTGCCAATGCATCGGCCACGCTGCCGCCACCGCAGGTCAAGTCACTACCACCCATGATACGGACCCTGGAGTCCCTGTCGGACAGTGCGGAAATGCTGAAATTGTGCCGTGCCACAGCAATCTAATAGTGAGATTTTACAGTTAAATCAAGGATATAAAATTGCGATTTAAAGTCATGCCCGAAAGTGAAATGACCGCCGCCCAGCGCGCGGTCTATGAAGAAATCTGTGCCGGGCCACGCGGCCGCAGAGGCCCTCCGGGTACACGCGGGACCGACCTGCTGACGCGCTGCCCCGAATTGGCGCGCCATGCCGCGAAGCTCGGCGAATACCTGCGTTTCCGCAACACCTTGCCGCACCGCATCATGGAGTTTGCGATACTCATAGTCGCGCGCCACTGGACCGCACAATATGAATGGTATGCGCATCATCCGATCGCGCTGAAAGCGGGGTTGGACGCTGGCGTCATAAACGACCTGGCGCAGGGTAAGCATCCGAAAAACATGCAGGACGATGAAGCCGCCGCGTACCAGTTCTTAACCGAGTTGCAGCGCGAGAAACAGGTCAGCGATGCGGCCTTTGATGCCGCGATCAAATTTTTCGGCGAAACCGGCGTGGTCGATCTGATGGGAGCGGCAGGCTACTACGGGATGATCTCGATGGCGCTGAACGTCAACCACACGCCGGTTCCGGACGGCGCGCCGTTACCTCTGCCACCACTTCCCTGATGCGCGCAGGCGTCTCCGCGTCAAACGCGCGGGATACGCATCCATTGCAAGGTGGGTTGTTCCTGCAACAAGCGTCCATAACCCGCGATGGGATCACGAATATCGGCCGCCTGCAGCGTAGCCCATAGCGTGGCCAGGCTGGATGAGATAAACGGTATTCCGAAATCGCGCTCGAACGGCGCGGCGGCTTCGATAGTGCGCATGCCGGCGCCGCTGACCACGACTGCCTCGGCGCCTGCGTCATAAGCCAGACGCGCGAGATTGTAAGCAACGTACGGCTCCTGCAGCCCGACATTGGAAACGGGTTTCGAGGATAGCGGTTCCAGCGGTTTGCGTTCGCCGCCAAGATCCACGCCCGAGGTCTTGACCACCTCTATGCCCGTCGATTGCCAGAACGCAGCCAGACTTTCATTCAGGTCATGCGAGTACGGCGTCGCCAGGGCAATGCGCTTAACCTTGAGCGCGACCAGGGATTCGATCAGCGCCGCCGTCGCCGCCACGGTGGGCACGCCTGTCATGGCACTGATCATGCGCGCCTGCTTCAAATCGCCGTCGTTGCCTACGGCAATATTCGCCGCAGTACACGGCCACGCGAATACCCGCGCATTCAGGTCGGACAACGATTTGACCGCCTCCTGCATCGCCTGATCCGCTATTGTATTGCCCTCGACGGATATGCCGCCGATACGCACGCGTGCCGTGTGCACGGAAACACCATTGGGCACCAGCCGCGTGAATTCCGGCTCCACCACCGCGTTGCTGTGCGCAACTATCATTGCAATTCTTGCCCGCCAACCGTACATGTTTTACTTCCTTCCCGTAACTGGAACCTAATTTGCGCGTATGCCTGCGTCCCTGATGACCTTGCCGATCCGCGTCATTTCGGTCTTGATCAACACTGCAAACTCCTCCGGTGTGCTGGTCGTGGTTTCCAGACCGATGCCGAAAAATTTCTCTTTCACATCGGGCTGCCTGACCAGATTTCCAATGTCCTGATTCAACTTGGCGATGATGGCACGGGGTGTTTTGACAGGCGCCAGGATGCCGCCGGTATTCACGGTTTCATACCCGGGCAGCCCCGATGCAGCCACCGTCGGCAGCGTCGGTAGCAACGCCGACGGCTGCGTGCTGGTGACCGCCAGTGCACGCAACCTTCCCGACTTGATGTGCGGCGCCGCAGCCGCCCCAGGCGCAAAGTTCAATTGAATTTCATTGCTCATCAGGGCAACAATCGCCACGCCGCTACCTTTATAAGCGACGTGCACGAAGCTCACACCCGCCATCGCTTTGAATAATTCGGCCGCGATATGCGCCGAGGTCCCGACGCCTGACGAACCATAATTCAGCTCGCCGGGTCTGGACTTGGCCAAGGCAATAAATTCCTGCACCGAAACTGCCGCCACGGTCGGATGCACGACCAGCACGTTCGGCGAACTCACGACCAAGGTGATCGGTGAAAAGTCGCGTACCGGATCATAGGGCGCCTTCTGCAAGAGCGGCGTAATCCACAAAGCCGTCGTGTAAGTCAGCAGCGTGTAGCCGTCCGCAGGCGCCGCAGCCACAATTTGCGCTGGAATCACACCACTGGGCCGATTATCCACGACCACCTGCTGACCCAGCATGGCGGAAAGGCGGGGCGCAAGCATGCGCGTAGTCACATCGCCGGTCCCACCCGGTTCGGAAGTCACTACGCGTATGGGTCGCGTTGGATAGCTCGGGCTGGACGCAGGAAGCGCGGCGTGAGCTGCCCATGTGATCAATTGCGCGCAACAGAAAAACACAGCGATACGCACGAGTACTCCCCAATATCAAATAACGAATCTGCTCAGGAATTCATTCACGGGTGTCGCTTCGAAGCGCCCCTGATCGGCAAACGAATCGATAATAGCAGACTGCTGTTTGTGCGGAAATCGGCGGGCGAGATGCTTGCTGAACTTGGCCTCCAGCATGGGGATACCCTCGGCACGGCAGCGCGGATGGCCCCACGGGTATTCGACCTCCACCTTGGGCAGGCAGCTTCCGTCACGAAAACGAATTTCAAGCGCGTTGGCGTTGGAACGTTTGGCGGGATCACGCCGATCGGCCGTGTAGCGCGGCTCCTCGGTCACCGTCATCAGGGCGCGCAAGTGGTCTATGCGCGGATCCGCGGCAAATTCCTCGTCAAAGTCCATGGTGCCGAGTTTGCCATGGATGAGACCGATGGCAACCACGTATTGCGCGCAGTGATCGCGGTCGGCGGGATTGGTGAGCGCACCTTTCTTATCCATGCTTTCGATCAGCTTGTCATGGCACCGGATGGTAATGCTTGCAATTTTCGCCACGCGGTCCTTGACCGCAGCATGCAATTTGAACGCGCATTCCACAGCACTTTGCGCCAGCGATGCCGATGGCACCAGCTTGAACATGATATTCTCCATGACATAGCTGCCGAACGGCCGCTGAAAGCGGAACGGCTTCCCTTCAAAAAGCGCATCATAAAAACCGCAATTTCTTGCACTTAGTACCGCCGGGTAGCCCATCTCGCCTTTCATCGCCATCAGGCCCAGCGCGACGGCGCGACTGGTCGTTTCGCCCCCGGCCCAACTCTTGCGCGAACCGGTGTTGCTACCCTGCCGATACACGTTGAGGCTGATCCCGTCAGCCCATGCGTTCGAAACGGCATTGACGATTTCTTCATGACTGCCACCCAGCATGCGGGTAATCACCGCCGTCGCGGCAACTTTGGGGAACGGCAGGTAATCGCAGCCCAATCTCGCGAAGTCGTTATCGAGCGACAACACCCCCTGTATCTCATAGGACTTGATCAATGCTTCGAGCACGTCGCGCATGAGCAGCGGTGGCTTGCCGGCACGCACGCGCGTGCGGCTCAGGTAGTCGGCGACTGCCAGGATGCCGCCGAGATTGTCCGAGGGATGGCCGCCGTTGGCCGCCGGAAAGCAATCATTGAAATCGAGCCAGCGTATCATGGTGCCGATATTGAACGCCGCGCGGACCGGATCCAGTTCGTAGCGGGTGCCCGGGATACGCGATCCGTCAGGACAAATCATGCCCGGCACTACCGGCCCCAACAGCTTGGTGCAGTCCGGAAAATTCAGCGCCTCGACTGCGCAGCCCAGCGCATCCATGACGCAATAGCGCGCCATGCGCCAGGCGTCAGGGTTGATGATCTCGTACTTGCCCGTATAATCGGCGATGCTGGTGAGCGCATCATCAGGCTTGGGGCGCACGCTGGCGTTGTCTAGTGGCATTGTCATACCCTTTTGATTCAATTGACTTTTTTAAATTCCTGCAAGGGCATGCCGCATCGCCTGACAGCATGAACCTCGCGTGCCTGCTGCACGATGTTAGGCACTCAAGACAACGGAGGCAATAGCATGGACTACACAAGACTAATGGCGCAGTTTGCCGTGCAGTTGAAATACTCGGACCTGCCGGCCGCGGTGATCGAGAAAGCAAAAGAAATCGCACTGCACGCGTGGGGCGTGCAATTGGCCGGCAGCACGCTGCCGTGGGGCAAATCCGCGTACCGGCACGTGCTTGATCAGGGCGGATCGCCCAAGAGCACGATACTCAATTATGGCGTGAAGACCTCGCCCATGAACGCCGCGTTCGCAAACGGCACGTTCGGCCACGGATTTGAAATGGACGATAACCATGCCTCGACCGGCCTCAAGGGCGGCTGCGTGGTGGCGCCCACGGTTCTGGCAATTGGTGAAACACAACTTTGCACCGGGCAGGAAATCATACTTGCCATCGTGATCGCGTACGAAGTCATGACGCGCATCGCACTGTCGGCCAGCCCCGCGCTGTTTAGCGGCCCCCATCATTCCACCGGCACGTGCGGGCCGTTCGCGGCGGCGGCGGCGACCGGCAGACTGCTGCGCTTCGACGAGAAAACCATGCTTAACGCGTTCAGCATCGCCGGTGGACATTCTGCCGGACTGCACGAGGCGCCCCTCACCGGGCGCGGGGAATTGAAACGCATCTATGGCGGCATGGCGGCGTCCAACGGCATACGCGCGGCGCTGCTGGCGAAGGAAGGATTGACGGGGCCCACGACCATGCTTGAAGGCAAACTGGGTTTTTGTCACGCTTTCGGCGACACGCCCAACCTTGCGGCGCTGACCGCGGGCCTGGGGTCGGAATGGCAGATTTTGCGCGTGCACTACAAGATCTACGCCCAGGACGGATACATACAGCCCATGACCGAAGCACTCGAACGCATGGTGAAACAATATAAGTTCAGCGCTGACGATGTCGCGGAAGTCATTGCCGGATGCGGCCACCATGCACACGATCAGGTGGTGGGCGTGATACGCGAACCCAAAGACCTCACCAGCGCGCAGTTCAGCGCCAATTTCAGTCTGGCGCTTTTCCTTGTCAAGGGCGGCGCCGGGTTCCACGAGTACACCGAAGACAGCCTCAACGATCCCAGGATCATCGCGCTGAGCAAAACGATACACACCGCGCTGGATGACGAAATCGAGCAGGAGTGGTTGAAAACGAGGCCGCGTGGCGCGCGCATCACGGTGCGCCTCAATTCCGGCAAGACTTACACCGACATCGTGCCGAATCTGCGCGCCATGACGGTCGATGACGTGAACGAAAAATTCCGCCGTCTGGCCACGGTCGTAATCAGCGCGGAGAAATGCGAAAAACTTCTGACCACGGTGCGCAATCTGGAAGATGTGCGTGACATCTCGACGCTGACACCGCTGCTGACCCGATAAGAAATCAAACACAGTGACACCGTATCTTTCCTTGCTATTGCCCTTCGCCACGCTCGCGGCGGTGACTCAACATACGAGCGCGCAGCCGTATCCCAATAAACCCATACGCATCGTCACCGGCGGCGTCGGCAGCAACAGTGATGTCATCACGCGGGTACTCGCGCAGGCACTGTCGGCAACGCTCGGCCAGCAGGTGATCACCGACAACCGGCCAAGCGGCGTCATACTCGGAGAAATCGTGGCAAAAGCAGCGCCCGACGGTTACACGCTGCTGCTCTCCAGCAGCGCATTCTGGCTCGCGCCCTACCTGCGTGAAAAACTGCCATGGCATCCGGTCAAGGATTTTCTGCCGGTTGCAATGGTGGCAAGCACACCCAATCTGGTCGTGGTTCACCCAACGTTTGCAGCCAAGTCCATCAAGGAGCTGATCGCGATGGCCAAGGCGCGTCCCGGCGAAATCAACTACGCGTCCGGTTCGCCGGGATCCAGCCCGCATCTTTCCGCCGAATGGTTCAAGGTGATGGCAGGTGTAGACATCATGCGCATCAATTACAAAGGCAGCGGCACCGCCATTACCGACGTGATAGGCGGCCAGGTGCCACTGATGTTTCCGGCCGCTGGCACCGTTACCGGACACATCAAGGCAGGACGCATGCGCGCGCTGGCCATCACCAGCGCCCAGCCTTCAGCCCTCGTGCCCGGCGTTCCGACGGTGGCCGCGACGGGCCTGCCCGGCTATGAGTATCTTTCACTCAGTGGGGCGTTTGCACCTGCAACAACCCCGCGTGCAATTATTGTCCGCCTGAACCAGGAAGTGGCAAACGTACTCGCCAGAACCGAGGTCAGGGAACGCTATTTCAATGCGGGACTCGAAACGGTGGGCGGAACACCTGAGCAGTGTGACACGACCATGAAAAGCGAAATGACACGCCTCGGAAAAATGATACGCGACGCGGGCATACGCGAGGAATAATCCTTACAGGCCGGATCCGCGACAAATTCGCCGCGGGTCAGGCCTGATTCACCAATTGCGCAACCGCTATCAGCCGCGCATTCCGCCACGCAGCAGATTCGAAAGCGGCGCCAATGACGGCAGCGTTTCAATGCGGCTCACGATGTCGATGATCTCGGCAACCGCGCTGTCGGTATGCGACACCGACGCCAGCTTGCGGAACTTCGCCCGGATTTCATCGTCGGTGCATGGATTGGCCGGCGTGCCCTTGGCATCGAGTACGGTTTTGTCGAAGATACGTCCGTCGTTCATGTGCACTGTCACATGCGCCGTATTGCGCACCGGATAGTAAACCTGCATGGCCGGATCGGCGTACAGTTCGACCTTGCGCGACAGCGCACACACATCCGGATCGCCAAGTTGATCCAGATTGAAGTTACGCGGGTCCTGTGCGTCTTTCACCAGTGCCACCGCAGATACAAACGGCGTGCTGTATTGCGCCGACATGGTTTCCGTGGGCGCGACATCGGCATGCAGTGCAACGCCGCGCTCATTGGTACCGACGCGCACGTGCTTGATCTGTTTGTGATCGATGCCATGTTCGGCACGCAATTGTTCGAATGCCTGGGCCGTGGTGTGCAGGTCATAACAGAACGAATAGGCCTTGACCTTGACCCCGTCTTTGACGATATAGCTCTCGCCCAGCCCTTTTTCAAGCACCGCAGGATCGGGTTTGTCGGTACCATAGGTTTCAAGCAATCCGAACTTGCCGTCCAGCGCGGCGAGTGGTGCAGTAAACCCCTTGCGCGCCAGCATGCACGCCAACACGCCGGATTCGCATGCGCGGCCGGCGTGCATGCGTTTAACCATGCCGCCGCTGCCCTGTATGAAACTCTTGATGCCGGCCGCGCTGGAACACGCAATACCGATCGCGCGCAGCAGCTTTTCCTGTGTCAATTCGAGTGCCACGCCACTGGCGACCGCGGAACCCACGACACCGGCGATGCCCGTCTTGTGAAATCCCCAGCCCGTCTCGCCGATAGCCAGGCCTACGCGCGCGGTCGCCTCATAGCCAGCGATCATGCCGAGCAGCAATCTTGCGCCCGAAAGATTGTTGTGTTCGGATGTCGCCAACACCGACGGTAGTACGACCGCACCGGGGTGCGCCTGGCCGGGTCCAGCATCGTCGAGTTCAAAACCGTGCGTCGCCGTGCCATTGACCAACGCGGCACGCGCCGGCCCCACAGGCTCCTTACCGCAATACACGGTGGCGCCACCGTGAGATTGCTCCTCATAGACCACTTCGCTCAGTATCTTGCCCCATGGTGTGCGCGCGCCATAAAGCCCGCAGCCCAGCGTATCGAGCAATCTCAGGCGCGCGATGCGCACAACGTCGGCCGGCAGATTATCCAGCGTGCGTGATAAAAGAAATTCAACCAGCTTGCTTGATGCGGTCGTCAATACCGGTGCGGACATGTCGTTCATGATTTCCCCTTTTTGATAGGCTGGATACTGCGAGCCTGGTTAGTAGTGCAACTTCGGTCTTCTGCCCTTACGCCGGGACATTGGCATCCCGCAATTCAAATTCACAATGCCGAAGGGAAGGAAACGTGATTTTATCCTGCTTGGACGCCGGGTGTGGGAAACACACAATTTCCCGAAGAATCAGGCTATATTCGACGCAACCATCCAGCACCCGCCGGAGAAAACCCGTACACAACTATACCGCGACGCGTGTGCGTCGCAGCAACGCACTCAATCCGCGCAGAATTGCGCGCAGCAAGAACACGGCGACGAGCGCGAACAAGACCAGCGCGACCAGAAATACCGCCGGATGCGCAAACGCCAGCCACAGGCCGGAGGGCACCATCAGGTCTTCTGAAAACGATGCCAGCCAGTTGCTGACCGGTTCCGGGGAGGCGTTAAGCGCCGCTCGACCTCCAGCCTTCGTGAAATGCGTGCCGGCCGCGATGCCACCGCCCAGGATGGCTGCAGCCGCGGCCATGGTGGTGTCGCTTGCACCAAACACACCGGCGGCGAGCGCCGCGCCGGCAGGGATGCGGATGAATGTATGCACCGTGTCCCAAAGACTGTCCAGCCAAGGCAGTTTGTCCGCTCCAAACTCGATCAGCGACATCAAGCCACTCGCGCCCAGTGCTGCGGGGTGCGCGAGCCCCGACAGATGCGAGGGCAATGGTACCCAGCCCAGGTATCCGGCCATCCCGAGCAAAAAAAGCACCAGGTAAAGGCGCAGTCCGCTGCCCCACGCCAGTGCCGCGGCTAGCGCCAGATCGGGTATGTGGTTGATCAGGTTTTCCGTGGTCACTTGCGTATGGAGTGAGAAGTGAGGAGTGAGACTTAACGCGGATGCGCTGTGGCGCTAAGGTCAGTCGCCGCGAATTCCAAGATCTTTGATAATTTTCCCGAGCTTGGCCATCTCGGATTTCACCGTAGCGCCCAACTGCTCCGGAGTACTGCCTGCCGCCTCCACACCACCGGCGAGGAAACGCTCTTTCACATCCTGCCTGCGCAGAGTAGTCACCAGTTCCTGATTGAGCCGGGTGATGACTGCCGCAGGCGTTCCCGCGGGTGCGAATATGCCGAGTATCTGCGCATATTCGAATCCGGGCAGGCCCGCACCCACGGTCGGCAAGTCAGGAAACAGCGCCGTCGGCTCCGCGGTGGTCACCCCCAGTGCCCTGAGCCTGCGCGATCTGACGTGAGGTGCTGAACCACCCGCTGAAGCAAACATCATCTGCACTTCTCCTGCAATCGCGGAGTTCAGTGCGGCACCCGCACCTCGAAAATTTATCCGCACAATGTTGAGCCCTGCCATGGCCTTGAATAACTCGACACCCAGCCTGTTGGTCGAGGCGGCGCCCGATGAACCGTAGTTGAGCGCCCCCGGTCTCGACTTTGCCAGTGCAATCAATTCCCTGATGGATCTTGCCGGCAGGGAAGGATGCACGACCGCGATGAGCGGCGCCCTGGTTGCCAGCGTGACCGGTGCAAAGTCCCGTACCGGATCATAGGGCACGTTATCTTGCAGAAACGGGGTGAGCCAGATACTGCTGCCGTGCAATAACAACGTGTAACCATCAGGTGCTGCCTTGGATACCGCCTCGGACGGGATAGTACCGGTCCCGCGGTTATCTACTATCATGGGCTGGCCCAGATTCATGCCTATGCTTTGCGTAATGGCACGCGCGGAAAAATCGTTTCCACCACCAGGCTCCGCGGTGACTATGCGCACCGGCCGCGTCGGATACGTTTGCGCGGCGCCTGCGGACGTGGATTGCGCAAATAACGTCGCCGAGCCGGCGATCAGCATCGCCGCGACGATCGACACCACCATCACATACAGCATGCTGTCCCCCAGTGATCCAAGGTTCGGAAATTCCTCGGGAATTCTGCGCCTGCGCCGTTGCAATTGCAATGAGAAGCCGTTGCCTGTCTTTTGAATATGTCATAGCATTGCTACTGAGTCGTAACTGATAGATCCACTGCTCAGCTCAAGGAGAATTCATGATGCAGGTGCTACGTGCGGTTTGTTTTTGGATACTTGCGGACAGTCTGCTGGCACTATCCGTGAATTTTGCGTGCGCACAGACTGCGGGTGCCGACCCCGCTTACCCCAACAAACCCATACGCGTTCTGGTCTCTCCGGTCGGCGGTGGCGGCGACTTCGCGGCGCGCCTGATCGCGCAGGGACTATCCGCCAATATTGGCCAACAGGTCATCGTCGACAACCGTAGCGGCGTGCTCGCCATTGAGATTACCGCCAAGGCTCCTGCCGATGGATATACGGTATTGCTCTATAGCGGCGCACTGTGGCTGATTCCGCTGATGCAGTCGGAAACGTCATGGGATCCGGTCAAGGACTTTTCCAACATTACGTGCGCAACGAGCGCCCCGACGTTGCTTGTGCTCCATCCATCCGTCGCGGCCAAGACCATCAAGGAACTGATAGCCCTCGCCAAAGCGAAACCGGGCGAGCTCAATTACGCGTCCGGGTCCAACGGCTCGCCGCCCCAACTCGCTGCCGAATTGTTCAAGCACATGGCAGGCGTCAACATCGTGCGCGTCAACTACAAGGGCACAGCCCCTTCACTGACGGCGCTGCTGGGCGGTGAAGTGCAGATGGTATTTGCCACGCCCGGATCCGTGGAACCGCATATCAAAGCCGGCCGACTGAGGTCCGTCGCCGTGACCAGCCCGCTGCCCTCCCCTTTGTATCCTGGCATCCCTACGGTGGCGGAATCCGGCCTCCCAGGATACGAGTCAACCGCGATTCAGGCTATATTTGCCCCAGCGCGCCTACCCGCGTCCTTTAACAAT
>CANJQI010000091.1 GCA_947476215.1 Betaproteobacteria bacterium | reverse complement strand
TTGCGAGCACTTCTGTATTTAAAGTTGCACACTGCGCCGCGAACGGCGAAATCTGCTGCTCCAAAACCAAGTGCCCACACTTATCGGCTGTAAATTTTTAAAGAGCGTAGCGCCTGCAATTCGTGTTTTGAATTATCAAGCGCTGAAAGACTGAAGATTATAGAGGGTTTTTCAGATATTGCAAGCATATATTTATATATATCTTACAATCGCTGCTTATGAGAGGGGTTTGCTTGGCTATCCTTTAATTTCGCCTCCTCGCCAAAACCTAACCATGAACCGCACCCACGCACTGCCACCGCTGTCCTCAGAGACGCTGGATGTCAATTTTTCCAGCGATATGCATGCACGGTTGTGCCGTTTGTGCGCCGAGCACGGTGACGCATTGCGAGTATTTTCCCCGTTAACTCAAGGACATATCCACGTTTTTAATCATCCCGATCATGTCCGACGGGTTCTGGTCGACAACCACCAGAACTATACAAAAGGCATAGGCATTGAACGTGTCGCCATACTTCTGGGCAGTGGCATCATGGTGAGCGAGGGTGAGCAATGGCGTCGGCAACGAAAAATGATACAGCCCGCATTTCATCGCGACATCCTGGCCACGATGATCACACACATACATCGAGAGAACTCGCGCTTGCTCGAAAAATGGTCCGCACACGCGGAGCAAGGACAAGAAGTCAACCTTACGCAGGACATGAGCGACGTAACGCTGAACATCGTGCTTCGTTCCCTATTCAGCGATGATCTCGACGCCATCATCACTACGCACGGCTCAAATCCTTTCGCGCTACTCACCGAGGAAACCGAACGCAATCTGAGGTTTGCCTATCGGTTTCGGTCTCTGTCTAAACTGATCATGGACTGCGTAAATCGCCGCAGAGTGCAAGGTTCCGAAAAACTCGATTTTCTATCGATGCTGCTTGCTGCCCGAGACCGCAAATCGGATGAGCCTATGCGCGATCGGCAGTTGCTCGATGAAATCATGACGCTGATTGTTGCCGGCCATGAAACCACTGCAAGTGCGCTGAACTGGTTCTGGTATTTGGTATCGCAACACCCGACCGTTGAATCGCGTTTGCACGGAGAAATCGACGCGTGTTCCGCGGATACCGAAGCGGCGGTGGACATCACCCTTCTGACTTATACACGCCAGGTAATCGATGAAACGCTACGGCTTTATCCGCCAGGATGGCTGCTGACCAGACGCTCGATTGCGTCCGATGACATCGGTGGCTATTCTATCGCCCCAGGAACAGACGTCTTCATTTCTCCCTATCTTGTTCATCGTCACCCTGAATTCTGGGTCAACCCTGAACAATTCGATCCCGATCGGTTTGCCGACAGCGAAAACAATAGACGCAACCGGTTTTGTTATCTGCCGTTCGCATTGGGACCGCGTGCTTGCATAGGGGAACACTTCGCCCTGACCGAAATGCTCTTGCACGTTGCGCTGCTGGCACGACACATACATCTGAGTTATCTTCCACGGCAACCCATCGAACTCGATTGTCAGGTCAACCTGCGCACCAGACACAGTATTTACATGATGCCGAAAAGACGACATTAATGAGCTTCCCAACGCTAGCCATAACGCTCGCGGCACGATGCGCGAGCAGCCGCGCACTGCACTACATAGACGGCGAGAGCAGTGAACGCACGCTTCCGTTTTCTGAAATCCAACCACGGGCACTCGGCCTTCTGCACCACTTTCAGGCGCACGGCGCGACCGCGGGCAGCGAAATGCTCCTCTTGCTCGAAAGCAACGACCAGTTTATCGACGCATTCTGGGCGTGCATGCTGGGCGGCATCATCGCGATCCCTCTGGCGCCGGGCATCAATGACGAACACCGCAGGAAATTTTTTCGGGTAAGCCAGCAGCTCAAGCGCCCGCACCTGTGCACCGACAGCAAGACGTTTTCGCGTTTGAAGGAATTTGCCGCGACCAACGAATTGCTGCCAGAACTTGAAAGGTTGGAATCGCACACCGTCTTTCTCGATCGGGTGGACGACATTTCGGTGCCCGGCAAGGCACATGACGCCGACCCCGACGACATCGCATTCGTACAGTATTCCTCTGGGTCCACCAGCGAACCCAAAGGGGTAACGCTCAGCCATCGCAACCTGCTGACCAATATCGAAGCCATTGCACTCGGCATGAAACTCACGCCACAGGATATCGCGCTTAGCTGGATGCCACTCACCCATGACATGGGATTGATAGGCTTTCATCTCACGTGGTTGGTCATGGACATTGAGCACTATCTGATGCCCACCGCGCTGTTCGTGCGCCGCCCCGCCCTGTGGTTGCTTAAAGCAAGTGAGAAACATGCGACCCTTTTGTGCTCACCGAATTTCGGCTACAAGCACTACCTGAAGACTGTCGTTCACAACAGTTTGTCGCAACTCGATTTGAAGGCCGTGCGCCTCGTGTTCAATGGCGCGGAGCCCATCTCCATCGAACTGTGCCGGGAGTTTTTGACAACCCTGGAACCCACAGGGCTCAGGGCCTCCAGCATGTTCACGGTTTACGGATTGGCGGAAGCCAGCCTTGCGGTATCTTTTCCTCCACCAGAAATTGCCTATCGCACGATCACAGCCAGACGCGATGCCATTAACTTCGGCAAACGCATAGAAACCTGCCCGGACACCGATCCGAACAGCCTCACGCTTGCCTGCTTAGGACACGCCTTACTACACTGCGACTTGCGCATCGCGGACGACAGTGGCGCCGCGCTTCCCGAACTGACCGTGGGCCGCGTTCTTATCCGCGGCGATAACGTAACGCGCGGCTACTACCAGAACCCGCAAGCCTCCGAGAGTGCCATTTCGCACGACGGATGGCTGGACACCGGTGACCTTGGATTCATCGGAGCCGATGGGCTGGTCATCGCAGGACGCCGCAAGGAAATTATTTTCGTCAACGGACAAAACTACTATCCGCAGGACCTGGAAACGCTGCTCGACAGGCATGCTGGAATTGAATTGGGGAAATCCGCATTCGGTAGCGCGCGCGCACATCAAACCGCCGCGGACGAGGTGCTGGCGTTCGTGCTTCATCGCGGACAGTTGGCCGATTTTCCGCCCATCGCTCTGCGCGCCCGCAAGTGCATCAATGAACAAACCGGGATAGTCATCGACCATGTCATACCGGTCGCCAAGATTCCGAAGACCACGAGTGGGAAAATCCAGCGTTTCATGCTTGCGGATGCCTATCAGCACGGTGAATACAACGCGGTGCTCACGCAACTGCGCCAACTGACCTATCAGGGCGCGAGCGAAGACATCGGGGAACGCAGCAAGATCGAAACCCACCTCAAGGAAATCTGCGACGCGTATCTGACCAACCAATCCGTCGGCCTGCACGACAACATTTTTGAAGTCGGCACCAGTTCGTTGATGCTCGCGCAGATATACCAGCGCATCGAAGCCATTTACCCGGGCAAGCTCGAAGTGACCGATTTCTTCGACTATCCGACCATCGCGGAACTTGCTGTTTACCTTGAAAAAAGACTGGCCGAGGACTAGCCGTACAGAGGTTTCTTGTACTTCCACTTGCGGTACATCCATAGCCAGTCCGCCGGATGCTGGCGGATATGCGCCTCCGCGACACGCGCGTAACACTCAATGATGGCCGTATCCACGCCCGCATACGGCGGCTGTGCCAGCAGCTGCAAATTCACCTCATAGTGACCGCGGCGCGTGCGCTGCATGCCGACAAACAGTACGGGGGAACGCGTGATGCGCGCAATCTTGTCGGCACCGACAAAAAAAGCCGTTTCCTGGTTCAAAAATCGTGTCCAGTGTTTGTCCTCGTCGTGCGGCGGCGTCTGATCCGCGACCAATGCAAAGATACGCGTCGAGCCGCGACGCTTGAACACTTCGGTCAGGAATTGCTTGACGGGGATCGGATTTCCGCCGAAACGCGAGCGCATGATACGCATGAAGCGATCGACCGCCCCGACCCGCAAGGGCTTGTATACCGCATCGACACTGATACCGAGCCTGATGCAGAGCACCAGCAGCAGCCATTCCCAATTGCAATGGTGCGAAGCGAGCATTACGACGGATGTACCGCTTTTGGCAAATTGCTCGACAACCTCGATATTGCGTATTTGAACACGCTGGCACAGATCATCACCGTCCATGGCTGATCCCTTGAGCACTTCAGCGAGCAGGTTGCAGGCATTGCGATAGGAATCGCGCGCAATGCGTTCAATCTCCACGGCAGACTTCTCGGGAAAGGAATTCCTGAGATTGGTCAACGACAATTCACGACGAAAACCCCACACGTGATAGACAATCACGTACAGAGCGTCGGTCAGCAGATAGAGGACGCCTAGCGGCAACGAAGACAAAAATTTGAGGAAAATCACGCGAAAACACTTAGCAGGTTATGATGTTTGCACATCCCGAATCAGCAACATGAACAAATACCATGATGCACACCTGCCCTAGCCTAAGCGACTTGGCGTCTGCAAGCAAGCCTGAAAACCAACGGCAATGCACGACCATGCCTGTACGCATAGCACTAGCTGCGCCCGATATCGAGGTGTGGCAGATGCGGCTGGATCAGGAAACGGAGCGGGTGCTGCAGTTCGAAAAACTATTATCAGACGACGAAATAGCGCGCGGCCGGCGTTTTCATGCAGAGCGCCATCGGCGCCGGTTTATCGTGTCGAGAGGCGCACTGCGCACGCTGCTCAGCCACTATTTGAGCGTAAAGCCCGGCGATATCGTTTTCGGGTATTCCAGCCATGGGAAACCTTTTGTTCAGGAACAATCGCACCATGTAAATTTCAACATGTCGCATTCCGGTGAATACGCAATCTACGCGGTATCCCGCGAATACCAGATCGGCGTGGACATTGAATTTCTGGACCGAAAAATAGAGTTTGATGATGTGGCCAAACGCTTCTTTGAACCACGCGAATACACCGATATGCGCGAATTGCCGCAAGCGGTGCGTAAACGGGCATTCATGGCCTGCTGGACGCGCAAGGAAGCGGTAGTCAAGGCGCTCGGCGATGGACTGTCCATACCGCTCGATCAGTTCAGGGTCTCGGCAGACCCGGATGCGCCCCCCTGCGTCATCGAAATTTCCGCGAAGCACCATCAGCTATCGGACTGGATTATGCATACCCTGGACGTCGGCTGTGAATACTACGCAACGCTGGCCGGTTACCGGTCCGACATAAACGACGCGCAAAAATATCGGTAGGGCGCACGCTATTCGGCGCATATTCCGGCATCCTTGATCACTTTGCCGATACGCGTCATTTCCGATTTCACCTTGGCCACGAATTGCTCCGGCGAACTTGCGACAACCTCGAGTCCAGACTTGAAAAACCGCTCCTTGACGTCCGGCGTATTGAGGACGACGGCACTTTCCTGATGCAACTGACTGATGATAGCGCCGGGCGTTTTGGCTGTCGCGAAGACACCAAAATTCGCGCCTGATTCATAGCCTGGGACGCCGGAAGCGGAAATTGTCGGCATGGCCGGAAAAAAAACCGACGGCTGGGCGCTGCTGACCGCCAGCGCCCGCAGCTTGCCGGAACTCATGTGCTGGGCAACAGTGGCAGCATTCCCAAACATCAATTGAACTTGTCCCGCGATCAAGTCGGATACTGCCTGCCCCACACCCTTGTAGGGAATCCGCACGATATCGACGGCGGCGAGCGCCTTGAAGAGCTCGGCGGCCAGATGCGGCGATGAACCCGCCGCGGTTGATGCATAGTTAAGCTCGCCGGGGCGGGCTCTTGCGAGAGCGATTAGATCTTTTACCGACTTTGCCGGCAACGACGGATTGACTACCAGCACGTTCGGTGAACTTGCCACCAGCGTGATCGGCGCAAAGTCCCGGATCACGTCATACGGCACCTTGTCCTGCAATAGCGGCCCCAACCAGAACACCACCATAGACGAGCAACGTATAGCCATCAGCCGCCGCCCTGAACACGATTTCTCCGGGTATTATCCCGCTGGGCCTGTTATCGACGATAAGCTGCTGACCGAAGCGCGCAGCGAGGGCCTGACCTAATGTGCGCGCCGAAAAATCCGCGCCGCCACCAATTTCGGTACTCACCAGACGGATGGGTTTGGCCGGAAAACCCTGACAGATCCCTGCGCCACAACCTGCGAACATTGTGCCCGCGGCAAAGAGTGTTGCAAGATAACCCCGTCCCAACATAGTTTCTCCCGGTTCAAGCATCGCCATGCAGACGATCGACAATCCCGCAGGCAATTCCAAATATACACGCGCTGTAGATTGCGCGATCAAGACGCGTCTATTGTTGGCTGCGGATACCCGCATCCCTGAGCACTTTGCCCATTCTGGTCATCTCGAAAATGATCTTGCCCGAAAACTCGCGCGTGGAGCTGCCCACGGTTTCCATCCCCGCATTAAAGAATTGCTCCTTCACGTCGGCCGTGTTGATATAACTCACGACCTCCTGATTGAGCAGATTGACGATCTTCGCCGGCGTACGCGCAGGCGCGAACATGCCTAAAATCGATCCCGATTCGTAACCGGGCAAACCTGATGCCGCCACGGTAATCAACCCGGGCGCGAGAGCCGAAGGTTGAGCGCTGGTGACCGCCAAAGCACGCAGTTTTCCCGATTTTGCGTTCTGCATGCCTGCGGGTGCTGTAGGGAACATCAGTTGCAATCGCCCACTGAAAAGATCGGTAAACGCCTGCGCCGAAGCCTTGTAGGGAACCCGCACAATATTGACGCCGGCCATTGCATTGAACAGTTCTCCTGCAACATGCAGCGATGATCCTGATCCGGTAGAACCGTAATTGTATGCACCAGGCTTGGACCTGGCCAACGAAATAAACTCCTTTACGGTAGTGGCGGGCAAGGACGGATGTATGGCCATGACATTGGGTGTCGTCACCAGCAGGGAAATCGCCACGAAATCCTTGACGGGATCAAAGGGTGCATGCGCCTGCAGAAACGGCGTAAGCCAAATGACCGTGCCACCCAACAGCAGCGTGTAACCATCAGGTGCAGCCCTGGACACGATCTCGCCCGGGATAATGCCGGTGCCCCGATTGTCCACCACCGCGGGTTGCCCAAAGCGGCGTGCGAACCCTTCCGCAACCAGGCGCGCGGCCATATCGCTGGTGCTTGCGGCCGCCGAAGCAACGATGCGGATGGGTTTATTCGGATAACTTTGACTGCAGACACTCGCTGACCCAAGCAACGTGATACCCGTCCACAAAATGGCCGCCACAGCATGCGTCCCTGACACTACCCCCCCTATCCCGCCGATTCAGGCTACATCGACAATGGCCGAATCCGCGCCAACGGCAATACGCGGAGCACGGCGCGTGTAGCTTTGCAACGCAACAGTCATGATGGAGACGGCACCATCAACAATTTTGTCAGATCTCTCACCGAAGCGAGATCTGACAAATTGGCTATCATCGCGATCGACTCCTTGATCTGTGACTTCGGAAAAATATTTCCGGCACAATCCTCAAACTTCCCGCACAGATCTTCCCAGGAGGCAGGTGTATCAGGCCATCCCCTGGCCTGCCGGCATCGACTCGTCAGAACCCTGCCATCTTTGAGTCTGACAGTTAACTGCACTTCTCCCCAATCCACGCTGTTGCCCTCCCCATGTCCGACCTGTCGCAGTTGATCCCCGCGCACGTTTACCTGGACGCGGCGCATAAAGTCCAAGACGCCCGGATCCCGGATTCTTTCTTCAGCATATTGAGCAACGCCCACCTTGCGGTCGACGAACGCGACGGCAAAAGTATAGGGAAGACAAAACTTGGCCCGATAAGGATCGGTAGGCTGCGGGTATGATGCGATCGCGAGCATCCTGGGGTGGCATTCAACCTGAATATATTCAACGTCGACGGCCGAAATATTGTGGGCCAACGCGAGGTCGATAATTCCATCAATGGCAGCCGCCGGCGGAGTGGATCCCGGATGCATTCGAACCAGGGTGGTATTTCGGGACAATTCGAGATCCTGCCCGAGATGGTCGACCATCTGGTCCATGCGATAGTTGCCAGGTCCATTAAAGGCATCAGCCAGTCCGTACCCCTGATTGGCCCCCGCGTCGCCACGTTCTATAACATCGGGATCAACCTTGAATCCGTGACTCGCCATGGTTGCCGCGAATATTCCCGACCGCACTCCATGGCCGATATGAAACGCCTTACCCATGGAACCGATATTCTTGCGCACGCCACCGGCCGATGACGCGGCAATGCCCATTGCCATGCGCGTGGCCATGGCATCCAGTTCGAGCATACGCGCACTCGCGGCGGCTACGCCCTGCGCACCGATAATTCCGGTTGGATGCCAGCCCCGGTCAAGAATGTAAGGCTGCAGCCCTTTGCCGACACGCGCAGCGACCTCGAAACCGATGGCAAACGCTTCGACCATTTGCTTGCCGGAAAGATTGAGCCTCTCCGCCACGGCCAGGCACGCCGGCACCAGGCACACGCTGGCGTGCCCGACAACCAGCGTAAGATCGTCGTATTCCAGCGCATGAGCGCTGACGCCATTGACAAAACCGGCAAGCGCCATGGAGGTCTTGTCCGCGTGTCCCACTATCGTCGATTCGGGAATGCCGCCGCTTTCCAATGCTGTCGTGCGCGCAATCCTGCCCGCCGGTGAATGCGAGCCCGCGATCATCACCGCCAAAGTATCCAGGAACTTGGATTTGGCGGATGCTGCTAGCAAGGGCGTCAGAAAACCGGACGGCGTATCAATCGCAAATCCTGCAAGCTGTTCCGTTACGCCCATGTAAAGTTCCTCATCGTCTGCATTCGTTACTTCATACCGCGGCCGCGCGGCGTGCGGCATCCAGGCCCGCGATGCGTCCGAACACGGCGCCCTTCAATACCGAAGTCGCTCCGGTATAAGAGCTGTAGTAGGTACCCATGGTTTCACCGGCAGCATAGAGGCCGGGGATGGCATCGCCATCGTTGTTGATCACCTGGGCGCTGGCATTGACCTTGAGCCCGCCAAACGTAAATACGATGGAAGAAACTATGGGGTACGCCTTGAATGGCGGCACACCGATCGGGCGCGCCCAGTTGGACTTGGCCGGTTGAATACCCTGCGTGCTCAGATGATCGATCTTGCGCGGGTCGAACGTGCCCGGCACGCAGCCGCCGTTATACGCCGCTACGGTCGCCGCGAGCGCCGTGCCCGGTATTGCTAGCTTGCCTGCAAGCTCCGACAGGCTCGCCGCCTCTATCGGCGGTTGCTCGGAATACACAATGCGGCATTCTTTCGGCACATCATCGAGCGTCGCGTCGACCACCACATACGCGATGCCGCTGGGCTGCGAGGAAATCTCGCGCGCAATGCTTTCATAAGTCTCGTCAGTGGAACCGGGCGCTTCGTCGACGAAGCGCATGCCTTTGTTGTTGACCAGTATTCCATACGGATAGATGTATACGGAGGAACCCGCATGCCGGGTGCGCGGGTCCATCGGCGACGCATGCCATAACCCGTAATCACCGCAGGGAGCAGCGCCGATATCAAGCGCCATGCTCACCCCTTCACCCTTGTTGTAGTGCGATCCGAGCGACATCTGCCGCAAGTGCACCGCGCGCTGACCGACATAGCGCGTCAACATCTGCGCGTTGCCCTGAAAACCGCCGCAGCCCAGTATCACGGCGCGAGCACGAAGCTCAACGGGGTGGTTTCCGCGCGTCACCGCCTTAACGCCCACCACCGCACCTGATTCGTCCTGGATAAGACTACGTGCCGTGGTCTCGTAATACACGTTGCCGCCTTTTTGCTCAAACCGCGGTGCCAGCGCTTCGATGAGCGCCAATCCACCGCCGGAAGGTTGAATGCGCGGCTGCACTGAAGTCGGAAAAGCGTTGGGCAGCGGATTAAAGCGAACACCAAAAGTCTTAAGCCAGGCGAGCGTACCGGGCGCTTCGGCCGCAAAGGTTGCGATGACATTGGGATCAACATAACTCAGTGCACGCAGGATCGAAGGCTGCTGCTCGGACGGAGCCATAGCACCCTTGATCAGATTCGGGTCTATATATCCGCCAGCGTTAACCGCGAAGTGCTCCTCGAAGTCGTCGGTGACTTCGGAATCGCTTTTCATACGCATCCATGCGCCGGTGTAACGCGTGTTGCCGCCGCGCTCTTCGATGGGAGCGCGCTCCAGAACCGCCACGCGCGCACCGGATTCGCACGCGGACACCGCCGCTGCCAAACCGGCGATACCGCATCCGACCACAATCACATCAAAATCCTGCTCTCCCATACAATCTCCTTTGTTACTCGGCTGATTCGGTATTCGTCCGCGAGCGCTGCTTCGTCAAGCACCGCACCCGCCGGCTGCGCTTCGTTTTGAAAACGCGCAAGCAGCTCGCGAAAAGGGTATCCGTATTGGAACCCAAGGCGGCCTTCCACGACGGTGCAACCGTAGCTGGACTTATAGGGTCCGTATAGATATTCTCGGTGTCCGGTGACTCATGTGTCAACAAGATAAATGCAGATGATTGATCAGGGAAGGAAGCCTCGAACCCGGCGATGTTAATTTATATGACACGATTTATTGTTCAACCCATGCTGGCCATGTTGTTCGCCACTCTATCCCTTGATGGTGGCGCACAAAATTATCCTAATAAACCGATGCGGGTCGTCGCAGCCGAGACCGGCGGCAGCAGCGACTTCACCGCACGCCTGATGGCGTTCGGATTGACCAACGCACTCGGACAACAGGTCGTTGTCGATAACCGCGGTGGTCACGGCATCATTCCGGGGGAAATCGTCTCCAGGGCGGCACCAGACGGCTACACGCTGCTGATCTATACAGGCAATTTGTGGATCAGTCCGATGTTGAGCGGCAGGAATAGTTATGATCCGGTGCGCGACTTTGTACCGATAACGCTGGCCTCGCGCGCGCCCAATGTGCTGGTGGTCAGCCCGACCTCGACCGCCAATACGGTAAAAGACCTGATCGAAATGGCCAAGGCGCGTCCGGGACAAATCAACTACGCGACAGGCTCATTCGGCTCGGCATCGCATTTATCGGGCACGCTGTTCAAGAGCATGGCGCGCCTCGACATCGTGCATGTTCCATACAAGGGCTCGGCGCCAGCGCTTATCGATCTGATGGCCAATCGCGTCCAATTGATGTTTCCGAGTGCCGCCTCGGTGACGCCGCAAGTCAAGGCGGGCAAGCTCAAGGCGCTGGCGGTAACCAGCGCCACGCCGTCGTCGCTGTCACCTGGATTGCCGACGGTCGCCGCAGCCGGACTGCCGGGATTCGAGATCGTGGCTATATTCGGCATCTGGGCACCGGCCGGAACCAGCGACGCTATCGTCCGCCGCATTTATCGCGAGAGCGCACGTTATCTGTCGATGCCCGATACACGCGAGAAGTTCTTTAATGGTGGTGTCGAGGTCATTGCCAGCACGCCCGAGCAACTCGCCGCGGCCATGAAATCCGAGATGGCGCGCTTGAGCAGGATGATCAAGGAAACCGGTCTGCGCGAGCAGTAATTAGATTGAGCCGCAACCGAACCGGCGCCGACCACCAACACGAGGGGCCATGAACAATCCAGAAACGATTACCGGTCGTTTTATAGACAAGACCATGGCCATCGACTTTGCGTCGTTGCCACCGGCTGTCGTGACTGTGGCCAGACAAGTCGTGCTCGACACATTCGCGGTTGCGCTCGCCGGACGCAACGAAACACAGGGCGTGGGGCGCATAACCGCCGCTTACGTGCGGGACATGGGTGCCGCGCCGCAGGCCTCGGTGATCGCCTACGGATTCAAGAGCTCGATGCAGGAAGCCGCCTACGTCAACGGCACGCTCGCGCATGCGCTCGAATACGACGCCGCGTGGCACCCGCCCAACCATCCCGCCTCGCCCACGATACCGGCGATCTTCGCCATCGCCGAATATCATGGCCTGTCCGGCGCCAAAGTCGTTGAAGCGATCGTCACGTCCTTCGAGGTGCAGTCGCGCGTTCGGTTGGCGGCCACAGGCATGCCGGCCGGCGAGGGTTTTCACAAGCTGGGGGTAACCGGGCTGTTCGGCGCCGTTACCGCCGCCGCACGACTGCTCGACCTGGATCGTCAACAAATGCTCATGGCGTTCGGCCTCGCCGGATCGCGCGCCTGCAGTCTGGCGATCAATATCGGCACCATGACGAAGTCCACATATGCCGGGCACGCGGCACGCATGGGCATAGAGTGCGCACAACTTGCACGGTTGGGATGGACCGCGAGTCCGGACGTATTCGGCCCCAAGGGTCTATTCGACACCTTCATGCCTGGCGATTCACGACCTGATCTATTACTGGAGAATTTCGCGGCGCCACTGCGCATGCTGTCGCCCGGGGTAGCGTTCAAAGCTTATCCCAGCGTCTACTACACGCACCGTGCCATAGACGCGGCGCTCGAACTGCGTGCGGAATTCGGCATCAAACCCGGTCACATAGATCGCGTGCAGGTTCGCTTCCCGCCCCTCGACTACGTAAATCGCCCATCACCACGCACCGGCATGGACGGCAAGTACAGCGTTCAGTACACCACGGCCGCGGCGCTGCTGGATGGAGAAGTCACCCCGGAGACGTTCACCGATGCGCGACTGCATACCCCGGACATGAGCGCGATGCTAAGCAAGGTATCGTTCGTTGCTGACCAGACCATACCCGCCGACCTCGAACACATGTACGTTATCACCGACGTGTGGCTGACCGATGGACGCCAGTTTACGCGACGCGTGGATAAACTTTCCGGTTGGCCTGGAATTAGCGGTCTCACACGCGAGCAGCAACTCGGCAAATTCATGGCGGGCGCTCGCGGACTGATGCCGCCCGCCCGCGCGCAACGCGTGGTCGAACTCGTAGAACGATTGGAAAATCTAGAAAATGTATTTGAAATAATGGAGATACTGCGCTGCAACGGCGTATCCGGCAGCTGACCATGCAGCCGGGAGCTTCCGATCGTGACTGCCGATGGATTGCTCGATAATGAGCTGATGCTGGAGGTTTCTTGAGAGTCTCACACCACGGAACTGCGTTAACGATGGCGACGACGGTGCTAGGCGCTGGTATTGCATGTGCCCAGCCTGCTACGATCGGTGCAGGGCCCGTTTATCCGGCCAAGCCCATACGTTTCGTTACCGCGGGCGTCGGTGGCGGCGCCGACTTTACTTCCCGCATTGTCGCCACCGCCATCTCAAGTGGAATCGGGCAACAGGTGATCGTGGACAATCGCGCGTTTGCAGGTCAGGCCACGGACATCGTGTCCAAAGCGTTACGCGACGGTTACGTGGTGTTGGTCACAGGCCAGTCATTTTGGGTGGGCCCGCTGCTGCAACCGGCCAATTACGATCCGCTGAAGGATTTCTCGCCCGTGACGCTGATCAACCGGCAACCCAATGTGCTGGTGGTGCATCCGACGGTCGCGGTGAATTCCGTAACCGAGTTGATAGCACTGGCCAAAAGCAAACCGGGTGAACTCAATTATTCATCCGGGTCATCGGGATCCGCATCACATCTCGCCGCCGAGTTGTTCAAGTCCATGGGCGGCGTCCATGTGGTGCGTATTCCCTATAAGAACGGCGGCCTCAGAATGGCCGGACTGACGGGCGGAGAAGTGCAAATGGAGTTCGCCACCCCCGGCAGCGTGATCCCGCAAATCAAAGCGGGACGTCTGAGAGCGTTGGCGGTAACCACCAGCCAGCCTTCGCCGGTCATGCCGGGTTTGCCGACAGTGACCGCGACCGGACTGCCCGGATATGAATCGACGGCGGTGTATGCCATGTTCGCGCCAGCCGGCACGCCGGCTGCCATCATCCGGCGGCTCAACGATGAAACCACACGAGTACTGGCACGCGAGGACATCAAGGAAAAATTCTTGTCGGCGGGAATTGAAGCCGCTGCCAGCACGCCTCTGGAACTGTCGACGGCAATAAAATCGGAAATGACCAAGTTGGGCAAAGTCATCAAGGACGCGGGTATCACGCTTAATTAACTTTGAAATTCAAAGGCTTGAATAATCATTCAACGCGGAAACGGCAGCCGGTGATTTCGACAGGTCGTAACGGCCAGCGCCTACGCGTTCTGCCTGCCGTAATCGTAAGCAACATTCCAAGGCCCGATCTCCGATACTTGATTGCAGGTGATCTGCGCCATGGCGCGACTGATCTCACCGCGGTAAAGAGCGAGGGCGCGTGCCGCACCCGCTTCACCCGCCGCCGCGGTTCCGTATAGCGTGCTCCTGCCGACCAGGACCATTTTCGCCCCGAGTGCCAACGCTTTGACCACATCGCTGCCACGGCGCACACCGCTGTCCAACAGAACAGTAGCTCGATCGCCAACCGCCTTGACGATTTGCGGCAGCACATCAATGGGCGCCGGCGCGGCATCGCAGTTACGACCGCCATGGTTGGACACGATGATACCGTCCGCTCCGTATTCCACGGACTTTGCTGCATCATCCGGATGCAGCAACCCTTTGACCAACAGCTTGCCGGGCCAGATATCGCGCAGCGCCTTAAGGTCGTCCCAGTTAAGCGAGTCGCTGCGCGTATGCTTGTTACCGCCATAGGCGGTGGTGATCTTGCCCTGCAACTCCGCCGGAAAATTGACCCGCGTCGGCATGCCACCATTCATCAGATAGCGCGCCAGCACGCCAAACAGCCAGCGCGGATGCGAGAGCACATCCATGGTGTTTCTGCTGTTGTAAAGAAACGGCACCGAATATCCATTGTGTTTGTTGTACTCGCGATTGCCCGCCACCACGCCGTCCACCGTCACCAGCAGCGCCTCGAAGCCCGCCGCGGAGGCGCGTCGCACCAGTTGATGCGATAAATCGCGGCGTGCCCACATGTAGAGTTGCATCCACAATGTGCCGCCGACTTTTTCCGCGATATCTTCCATGCTGGTGATCGAGCCGGTGGCTAGCGAAAAGGGGACCCCGGCGGCCTTGGCCGCACGCGCCAGCTCGAGTTCGCCCTGATACCACATCATGCCCGCGGAACCGGTGGGCGCGATGCCGATCGGCATACTGTGCGACTTGCCGAATACCACGGTGTCGAGTTTTCGTTCGGACACATCGACCAGCGTGCGCGGCCGCAGCTTGATACGCTCGAAGGCGTCGCGATTGTTGCGCAACGCTACTTCGTCTTCCGTCCCGCGGTCGACGAATTCAAACAACCATTTGGGCAGACGGCGTTTGGCCATGTCGCGCAGGTCGAATATGTTATGCGCGTCCTCTACTTTCGGGAACATCATGATGTATGCCTTTCCGGGTTTTCCTGTGACTAAGACGATCCGGGAATTGTATCCTCTTGGCTCGTATTCCGGATTTGACGGTCGATCCTCACCAATTGACACTGATAGTGATGCCATGTAAAAAGTGAGCGCAACCCCGTTCAGTCGGGCCCGCCATCCACCGAGGGACAGGAAAATGCTGATTGCTGATTCACAAGTGCACGTTTGGTCCGCGAACACGCCGGAGCGTCCATGGCGCCCGGGCACCAAACCTCACAGAGTGGTTCCGCTCGATACCGCGCAACTGCTGAAGGAAATGGACGAAGCCGGCGTGCATCGCGCCGCACTCGTGCCTTCCACGCTCGAATACGACCGCAACGATCTGGCGCTGGAGGCCTCGTGCCAGCATCCGGACCGCTTCGCGACCATGGGCCGCATGGATGTAGAAGCGCCGGATGCGCGCGGCAGCCTCGCCGCGTGGTGCAAGCAGCCGGGCATGCGCGGCATGCGCTGCAGTTTCAAGGAAAAACGCTGGAGACCTTTTTTCAATGAGGGACAACTCGACTGGCTGTGGGCGGAAGCCGAGAAGGCCGGCATGCCGATGATGATGAATACGCACGGCATGATAAGCGAGATAGTGAGCATCGCGCAGCACTATCCCGACTTTACTTTCGCATTGGACCATCTTGGGCTCGACAGCCACAAGAAAGACCACGACGCGTTTCGTGACATTGATGACCTGGTCAAACTTGCGCGGTTTCCGAACATCATGGTCAAGGTGAGCGCGCTCTCGACCTACACGACCGACACCTACCCGTTCCGCCTTCTGCACCCGTACATCCGCAAGGTTTACGACGCATTCGGCCCCAAACGCATGTTTTGGGGCACCGACCTGTCGCGCCTGAACTGCACCTACCGCCAGGCGATCACGATGTGGACCGAGGAAATTCCCTGGCTCAGCAGCGAGGACAAGGAGTGGATCATGGGACGTGCATTGTGCGCCTGGCTTAAGTGGCCGATCAAAGGCGACTGAGCGCTCCCGGACTGTCCGAGTAATTGCCGTCGTTCAGGGCACACCCGTCTAACCAACTCAACAGAGGTATTCGATGTCGCAAGATATATGGAGCAAGGAACAACTGGACTCCATCCGCAAGATGCTGTATCCAAAATCAATCGCGGTGATCGGCGCATCCGAACGCAATCGTTACGGTGAACGGTTCCTTAACGCGGTGCTGCGTTCCAAGGACAGGGTCAGGATTTATCCGATCAATCCCAATCATAAGGAAATGAAGGGCGTGCCCTGTTTCCCCAGCGTCGCGGATCTTCCGGAAGCGCCGGATCTGGTGGCATTGCTGGTCCCTCAGAGCACCGTGATCGATACGCTGAAGGCGTGCCACCAGAAAGGCGCCGGCGCAGCCATAGTAGTCTCCGGGGGCTTTGCCGAACGGGGCACCGAAACCGGTCGCGAACTGCAGCGGGAAATCGGACGACTCGGACGCGAAACGGGGATGCGCATATGCGGTCCCAACTGCCTGGGAGTGGCGAACGTCAAGGACAACATCTGGTCGACAGCCACGTCGAAAAATCCATCCGGCCTGACCGGCCACATCGGGCTGGTATGTCAGAGCGGCGCCACCGCCTATGGCCCCTTCGTCGCGCAGGCAGCCGACAACGGATTCGGGTTCAGCCACATCATTTCGTCAGGCAACGAAACCGACCTGGAGTTTGCAGACTATGTGCGCTTCCTGCTGGATGACACCGATACTCACGTCATCGGCGGATTTGTGGAAGGTTTCAAGGATGTACGCAAGCTCATCGCGGTTGCCGAACTCGCCGCCGAACGCGGCAAACCCATCGTCCTGGTGAAGATCGGCCGCTCCGAATCAGGCTCGCGCGCGGCGGCATCCCACACCGCATCCCTGACCGGATCGGATGCGGCATACGACGCCCTCTTCAGGCAGTGCGGGATCATACGTGTCAATGATTATGCCGAACTGCTGCAGGTGTCGAACTATCTGGTTCATTCCAAAAAACCCAAACAGCGTGGCGTCGCTGTCGTTTCCAATTCGGGCGGCATCTCTTCGCTTACCGCGGACAGTCTGGGGAACGCCGGCATCGACCTGCCCGCGCTCACTGAAAGAGCGCATTCCGGAATCAGTGACATTCTGAAAAATGCCGGATGGGCAGCCAATCCAGCCGACGTCACGGGATTTGCCAGCAGCGACCATTTCCCGCGCATCATGGATTTGCTGATCGAAGAGCCGACCGTGGGCACGCTGGTAATAGCCAGTCAGGCAGTGGGCAATCGTGTAACCCAGGCCGAGCAAGTCGTCAGCCTGCATCAGCGCAGCGATAAGAACGTCAACTATCTGTGGATCGCAGGCCGTCGCGACGAAAGCGGGTTGGCGATACTCAAAAATGCCAACGTGCCGGTTTTTTATGCGCCGGAGGATCTCGCCCGCACGCTGAAAACCGTGGGCGACTTCGAGGAACGGCAAAGAAATCGTAGCGCGGCCGCGCCGGAACTGCCGCCACTTTCAGCGTCTCAGAACGAAGTCGTTGCACGATTGAAGTCAACCAGGGATGCTTACTTGTCGGAAAGCGACAGCAAGAAGATACTGGCCGCATGGGATGTGCGGGCACCCGCGGAGAGGTTATGCACATCGGCGCCGGCAGCCGTGGCCGCCGCTGAAAAAATCGGCTTCCCGGTCGTGCTCAAGGTCGATACACCCGATGTCCCGCACAAGACCGAGGCTGACGTCGTGCGCCTTGGGTTGCGTAGTGCAGCCGATGTCACTCGTGCCTACGAAGAGATCATGGCCAACGCAGTCCGTCATGCTCCCAAGGCGAAGATCAACGGGGTCATGGTGCAGGAAATGGTCACCGGTGGTGTTGAGGTTATCATCGGCATCTCATACGATGCGCAGATCGGCCCCATGCTGTTGTTCGGCATTGGCGGCGTGATGGTCGAAATCTACAAGGATGTCGCGTTGCGGCGCTGCCCGATCAGCCGCGCCGACGCCGCGAACATGATCTCAGAAGTCAAAGGCGCAAAGCTGCTACAGGGTTTTCGCGGACGACCACCTGCGGATATCGAAGCTCTCATGGATGCGCTGGTGCAGATCTCGCGGATGGCCGTGCATCTGGCCGGACACCTGAGCGAACTCGATATCAACCCGCTGGCCGTCTTGCCCGCGGGGCAAGGCGTAAAAGCACTCGATGCGCTGGCCGTGGTACGGAAGTAAGACGGAGGCAATACCAAATCGCGTTCAATATCTTGTGACGGGCACCTGGAGTTGTGGGGGGCATTATGCTGCCTCGACTGACTGTAGTTCTGACCGCATTAACGCTGACAACGGCGACCGTTACCTGTGCGCAGGATTATCCAAACAAAATCATACGCATCATCACCACTGCTCCCGGCGGATTCGCCGATGCATCGTCACGGCTGGTAGAATCAATAACATCGCCTCCCAACTTTTTTCCGAAGCGATTTCTCGGGACGACTGATTTACCGTATGCTGGTAAAGGAAACACCATGAGCCAGGTTTATATGCGCAGCGCAAAAATGGCAGTAACCGGATTGCACGCGCGCTCTGCGACCTGCGTCTTGTTGGCTGCGGTGCTGAGCTGGACCACAAGCGCGGGGCATGCACAATCATATCCGAACAAACCCGTGCGCTTCATCGTGCCATTCGCACCCGGTGGCGGCAGCGACATCATCGCGCGCGTTATAGGGAAAAAGCTTGCCGAACGCGGCGGATTCCAGGTGGTCGTTGATAATCGCGGCGGTGCCGGAGGCAACATCGCAGCGGAAACCACGGCACGCGCAGCACCGGATGGCTACACCATATTTCAGTTAAACGTGGCGAATGCGATCGCCGTCAGCATCAACACGAGACTGGGCTACGATCCGGTCAAGGATTTTGACGCGGTGACGCAACTTGCGTCCGCGTCATTCATACTGACTGCAAGCCCTGCAATTCCCGCCAGGAATGCGGAAGAACTCATCGCACTGGCGCGCGCGCAACCCAAAAAGCTGAACTACGCATCGTCGGGCAGCGGCGGCTCCACGCATCTTGCCATGGAGTTGCTCAAATCCATGGCAAAGATCGACGTCGTCCATATTCCATACACCGGCGCCGGCCCGGCGCTGAACGACTTGATCAGCGGCCAGGTTCAACTGTTTTTCGTGGGGCCAGCCGCCTCCCTTCCGCATGTCAGATCAGGGCGACTGCGCGCCATCGGCGTGTCCAGCCTCAAGCGCAATCCGCTGATGAGCGATGTGCCGACCATAGCGGAATCGGGCGTTCCGGGGTATGAAAGCAGCGCCTGGTATGGCGTGGTCGTGCCGGCGAGAACACCGCGCGCAATTGTTGCAAAGCTGAACACCGAAATCGTGCGCATTCTCCGCGAACAGGACGTCGTGGAGCGCATGTCGGCGCTGGGTGTTGATCTTGTCAGCAGTACGCCTGATGGTTTCGCTGCGTTCATCAAGTCCGAAATCATCAAATGGGGACGTATCGTAAAAGCCTCCGGCGCCAAAGTGGATTAACGGCGCAGGCCGTAAAGGCCAGGAACAATAGTTGGAATCACTGCTTATCTCAACCGGGGTCGTCGCGCTCGCCGAAATCGGTGACAAGACTCAGCTGCTTGCATTCGTGCTCGCGGCACGATTCAGGAAACCTGTCCCCATCATTGCGGGCATCCTGTGCGCCACGCTAGTCAATCACGGACTGGCAGGTGCCCTGGGAGCATGGATCACGTCAGTGGTGAGCGCGGACGTCATGCGCTGGGTACTGGGGCTTTCGTTTATCGCAATGGCAGTCTGGACGATGATTCCGGACAAGATCGAGGAAGACGAAACTCAGGTCGCAGGCCACCTCGGTGTATTCGGCGCAACCCTGGTCAGTTTTTTTCTGGCGGAGATGGGCGACAAGACCCAGATCGCGACGGTAGCGCTGGCCGCGCACTACGGCGCCCCGCTCATGGTCATTGCCGGCACAACGCTGGGCATGCTGGTGGCCGACATTCCCGCTGTTTTTGTCGGCAACAGATTCGCGGCCAGCATCCCGATGAAACTGGTGCACTCGATCGCTGCGGGAATCTTCGCGATCATGGGTTTGCTCACTCTGTTCAGGGTTGAACAGCTGTTTTGATACTGGAGGTCGGAATACCCTGGGTGCTTGGTTATCGTTGATTCTGGCGCTGTCCGTGACATCAGAGAGAAGTATTCGGGCCTCAGGGCGCCAAACTCGTGGGCGGCAGTTCGGAAGCAATTGGGCTGCTCATACGCGATTAATCAAAGCGCTGGACAACCATGATCAAGGCGACCTGCGTGACACCCGAGTAACCTCATGATTCCAAACCTGCTTCACGACATCCCCGAACCAACAGCGCAGGCGTTGGCCATCACGATCGCCTAAACTGTCAAATGCGGTTACCGCTTCGCGCACTGGGACGGACCCTAGCTCAAAATCACCGACTTTAAACCATAAGGATCGCGATGTACATACAAGAAAAAATCACCTGGGAAGGCGACGTTGAGCAGAAGCTGTCTTTGCTGAAGACGCTGGGCGTCGATTGCATATCCGTCGAACTTCATCTGAAACCGTCCACGGAATCAGGCATAGATTTCTCGACCTCCGAGTCCGCCGCCCGCTTCATGAAAATGGCTAAAGACACGGTCAAGAAACATGGCATGGAGCTGCGCACCATGCTCGCCACCAGCGGCCTCGACGAAATCAAACGCGGTACCGCCGGCCGCGATCAACAAATTGCGCTGCTGCGCAATGCACTGCAGGGCATGGGGGCCGCGGGCATTCCGATACTGGCCTATAACTTCAAGATGCTGCGCTCCGAGTTGCTGCGTTCAGCGCCCACACAGGGGCGCGGCGCCGCCACGTATATCTCGTTTGACTACGACGAATATCTGAAAAAGCCCGCCCCAGCAATCAGCCCGCCGCTCTCGGAGGAACAGATGCTGTCAAATCTAGGCTATTTCCTGACGGCCGTCATTCCCACTGCCGAAAAGCTCGGCGTGCGCATGGCGCTGCACCCCGATGATCCGCCCGTTCCCCATGGAACGCCGGCGCTCGCGGGGGCAGCTCACATCGTGTCGAATCTCGATGACTACCACCGGATTTTCCGCATCATTGAATCCCCATCCAACGGCATGCTATTTTGCCAGGGATGCGTAACGGAAATGAAAGACGTTGACGTCTACGATGCCATACGCCACATGGGATCTATCAACAAGATCGTCATGGTGCACTTTCGCAATGTGCGCGGATCATTTCCGAAATTTCAGGAGAGCTTTGTCGACGAAGGCGACGTCGACACGTTTCGCGCCATGCAGGCGTATCGGGATGTCGGATTCAAGGGCCCGTTCTCGCTCGATCACGCGCCCAAGTTCCCCGGCTCGCAGGTCGCCAATCAGGCATTCATGATAGGGTATATGCGGGCATTGATACAGGCCGTCTATCGCTGATTCTTTTTCGATCGGCTGACAACGCCTCCCAAAGCCATCAGTACGGCATTGACCCAGAACATAGGCGGCAATCCGAATGCCGAGGCGATGGCGCCGCATAGTACCGGACAAATAAGCTTGGTCAGCTGGTTGGTGGCGAATTTCAGTCCGAGCGCCTCGCCCGAGCGACCGTCCTTCGAATTGCTGAACATCAGCATGATCACCAACGGCTGTCCGCAGCCCATGCCCATACCGAACATGAAGGAAATCAGCGCCAGACTGAGCGGGTCATGAAAAAACGGTATCAGCAACAGGTTCGCCGCACCGATATAAAACGTATATGTAAGCAATCGCGTATCACCCAGTCGCTCTAGCAACTGCGGCAGCAGGATGCGTGCGATGAATGCCGCGGCTGCGTTGGTCGCCAGTATCATGCCGATGGCCGACGCCGAGATACCTATCGAGTGCGCGTAGACGGGCATGTAAAACTGATACAGGTTGACCCCCGCGTTGACCAGACTGCCCATCAGCAGCAGACGCCGCACGGCAGCATCGGACAGCAAGGCTTTCAGTCCACCACCCGCCTTGGCGGCGCGCGGAATGCCGCCTGGAAGCCCGGCTCCGTGCGTCATCAGCATAACGATAGGCGCCAGCGTCAGCATCGCCAGATACAAACAGGTGGTGGCGTAATCAGAGTGATCGATCGAAAATCCGGCGATCAGCGGCCCCACGAACATCGCAACCGAAACGGTAATTGTATAGTTGCTGAAGTTACGCGCGCGCGTGTCCGGCGTGCTCAGCAAGCCGATAAAATTCTGAATTGCAAGGCTGAAGAAAATTACCGAAACTCCGCTCGTCGCGGCTGCCACATAGAGCGCCGGCATACCGGAAAAGAAATACGGTGCCAAAAGACCCAGCGCGCCGCACGCCGCACCGAACGTCATCGGCCATCGTCCGCCGTAACGATCTGCCAGTTTGCCTGCCGTCATCGCCAGCAACATCGGAAAAAGAGAAAAAGTGGCGGCAAGCAAGCCTACCGCAAACGGACTCGCGCCCAGTTTGAGCGCGTAGAGCGACAGCACGACCTGGGCGGCGAATACGCTGGTACCGTTGAGCGTGCTCAGTGCATAGATAAAATTGACGGATGCGGGCTTGCTCATAAAAAAACGGGTAGGTACAAATCGGACGCGAATTGTAGCTGTTTTAGTTTGCAGTCCTCGGGCGGCTACTTCGTACATGTCGATCCGCTCAGGTATACTCCCGTCACCATATCCCCGGTGATTTCCAGATCAAGGAGAACTCATGTCCGACCCGATTAGCGGCGGTTGCCTGTGCGGAAAAGTCCGCTACACGGTGAGTCAGTCGCCCACAAGACTTATAACCTGCCATTGCACCAACTGTCAGAAAGCATCCGGCGCCGGCGCAACGCACAACGCGGTTGTCGCGACCGACGCGGTAACCTTCATCTCCGGCAAACCGAAAGCCTATGCCGATACAGCCGCGAGTGGAAATACACTCAACCGCTATTTCTGCGGCGATTGCGGCTCGCCCATATACAGCCAGCCTGCAAATCTTCCCAAGTACATGATATTGAAGGTAGGCACGCTGGATACCCCTGGCGACATGAAAATCACCATGAATCTCTGGACCAAGAGCGCCCGGCCGTGGATGCACATCGATCCATCGATCGAGTGCCATGCCGAGAACAGGCCTGCGAAAGCCTAACTACCAACAATGGCATGAGTCCAAACCGCGCTTATCCGGTTAGCCCCCAAGGCCACTCGTGTCACCCGTTCCGCGACGGCAGTATGGCAATAACCGCGTATGCCCAGCTTCGCGTAACCGCTCCAGTCGTCGGTGATGATGGCAGCGCCGGGCTTAACGGTCCGCTCGATGAAGCCACCCAATGATTGGGCACTTCGGTCTGGCACCACCGCAAGCCG
>CANJQI010000090.1 GCA_947476215.1 Betaproteobacteria bacterium | reverse complement strand
TCCGACATGCCGTTGCTCGGCAAGTCTATGGCTATCGGCCGCATGTCCTTGCAAAGCGCCGCCATCAGTTCCAGATTCAGGGCCGACGATTGCTGGTTGATATGCAGCAATATGATAGGTTTGCCGCTGCCCGCCGCCCGGTAGTGTATATAGCCCCTGCTGGTCTTTACGAGGCCGCGTTCGATGTCCATCTAATCGCCCGGGTAAGCATGCATAAGTTCCGACATCGCCGTATTCACCGGACTGCCTTGCTCAATACTTCAGGATTAGCCATGTGTATCGGCTTGCCTTCCTGATACGCGACGATCTGGCTGAATACATTGCCAAACTGAAATTCATAGGCATCCCATTCCACATATCCGATGTGTGGCGTGCAGAAAGTGTTGTCCATCGCCAGCAAAGGATGACCGGCATTGACCACGGGCTCCTGCTCATAGACGTCAACCGCCGCCTTGCCCGGGCGCCCCGCCTTCAGCGCGTTCACCAAGGCGTCCGGCTCGATCAAACCGGCGCGGCTGGTGTTCACCAGCAATGCCGTCGTTTTCATGCGCGCCAGATCGGCCGCCGTGACGATGCCGCGGGTAGGCGCAACAAGCTTGAGATGCAGCGTAATCACATCACAGTCCGAGAAGAAAGCCTCCCTGCTGGCCGCGGTCTCGTAGCCGTCCGCGGCCGCGAGAGTGCGCGACGCTTCGCGGCCCCAGATCAACACCCGCATCCCGAACGCCTTGCCGATGTTGGCAACGACCTTGCCGATACGGCCATATCCATAAACCCCGAGCACCTTGCCACGCAATCCGGTTCCCAGCCCCAGTTGCCACTGCCCGTTCTTGAGCGCAGCCGCCTGCGCCGGAATATTGCGCAAAACGGAAATAATCAGTCCCCACGTCACTTCGGCCGTGGCATAGGAGGGTCGCGCCGGGCTGAGATCGGAACACACCAGCACGCCGCATTCCGTACAGGCCGGCACATCGATATGCGGGAAACTGCCATGCTGGCTGATGAGCTTCAGCTTTTTGAGACGGCGCAACAGCGGCGCGCGTATCGCCGTGCGCTCGCGTATCGTCACCAGAACTTCAGTATTTTCAAGACGTTTCGCCAGCACATCGACGTCGTCTGTATGATCTTTCCAGATGGTGATGTCATGTCCCGCCACTTTTTTGTAACATGACAAAGTGCGCACCACATCGTGGTAGTCGTCGAATATGGAAATGTTCATTAGGGTTGTTCCGTGAAATCAGCGTCCTGATAGGATGCATCTGATATTACCAACAATCACGGCGTGCGCAACAGGTGCGCTTACCTCAACCGCCAGCAGCGCTGTCAAGCACCTCAAATAAGCAGCTCGACAGGGGGCGCAAGAGCAAGGCCTTTTGCGCGTTTTGCGAGTTGGCGGTCGAATGTCGCGAATCCGGAAGCACGCGAACTGCGTGCGACATGCAGCGCGTCCGAAAAATCAATGCCCCCGTCGAGCGCGGCTATCGCCACGAGGACCGCGTCGCGGTCTTCGAGCGTGACGTGTTCTATGCTCGCCAGCGCGCGCAGCACGCGGGATATCTCTCTCGTCGGCAATTCATAGAAGCCGCGCATGACCCACTCCAGTTCCAGCAATACGGTCACCGACACGAATGATCGTTCGGAGAGTGCCTCGATAGCAGCGGGCCGCTGTTTGGCGGCCTGCGCATCGTCGTTGTCGTCGATGAAAAACCGCGCCAGGACGTTCGTATCGAGGGCCTTCACGGCTTGCGGCGCCGCGACCGCGTCAAAAGCGACGCCGGAGCAAAATCCGCCAGGCATCGCGGGACGCCACGCGTTGTAGCTTTTACCATGCCTGCCAGCCCGGTCAGGTCTGTCGTCACGACCGACCGGATGACACGCAATTTCAGCCCGTCCGACTCTTCAAGCACTTCAAGCCTTGCGCCAGCCCCCATGCCGAGCCGGCGCCGTAATGCCGCAGGCAAAACGATTTGGCCTTTCGAAGAAACCAGGAGGGTCGACATAGTGTAGCCCGAAGCAAATGAATATTTGCCATCCTACATCACCTTACATGGTAAGTCACACTACTGCTGCCGCCAGCTCCGTTACCGCCTCACACAATCGGCACCCAGATAACAATAACTTACGCAGATGGTTGCTATATATTGATCCATGCAATCCTCTGCCTTTGAACGCGGGCAGCCTCCTGCATCCGGCGTGCGGGTATTATACGAACATGGCTGTGTCGATGTTGCGCAATGTGGGAGAATAAAACGTGCACGCACTTGTAAAATCAGGCTTGTTGGTGATCATGCTGCAATCGACGGCAGTTCTGTCGCAAAACCAGCAAGTCAACGTATTGTGGTTCGAGGATGCCTCATGCGCGGCATGGACCAAGTCAGCCGGCAACAAGGCAATCCGCGCCATATACGAGGCATGGATACGCGGCTTCGTTTCGGGTCACAACTATGCGAATCCATCGCGGCAGGTCGCGCTCGGACAATTTCCGGACAGCAGCGGATTGCATCAGCATCTGGACCAGTACTGCGCTGAAAATCCCAATTCGAGTTTTATCGGCGGAGCCATCGCGCTCGTCGAAGCCTTGCGCACGCCGGCGAGAACCGTGCCGACAAAGAAATCACCCGTCAAAGCTGAAACATCCGCAGTGCCCCAAAAGTAGTCGCAAGGCAACGTGCATTTCCGATCGGAAGTCCGGTACCGCGGACGATACGCACCATCGCCGACCGGCCCGCTGCACTTCGGGTCACTGGTGGCCGCGGTTGCGAGCTACCTCGATGCGAAGCGTCATGACGGCGAATGGCAGGTCCGTATCGATGATCTCGATCCGCCACGGACTGTCATCGGCGCGGCGGACGACATACTGCGCACACTGACCGCCTGCGGAATGCAATGGGACGGCGAGATCGTCTATCAGGGCCAACGTCGTGCCGCATATCAAGCCGCCCTTGCGGAACTGGGGAAACGTGTCCACGTCTATCCCTGCGCATGCAGCCGGCGCGAGATTGCGGATTCCGCGGTCAGGGGAATCGAAGGCCCGGTTTACCCTGGAACCTGCCGCAATGGCATGCGCGAGGCATCCGCCCATGCATACCGTATCGACACTCGCGGCGTAACCATCGCTTTCGACGATGCGGTGCAGGGCCGCATTGAACAGAATTTGGAGAATCAGATCGGCGACTTTGTGCTGTACCGCGCCGATCGCGTATACACCTACCAACTAGCGGTTGCGGTCGACGATGCGGCACAGGGAATAACGGACGTGGTACGGGGCGCGGATCTGCTGGACTCTACGCCACGCCAGATCTATCTGCTGCAACTGCTGAACCTGCCGGTACCGCGATACATGCATGTGCCCGTCGCGGTTAATGCGGCCGGCGAAAAACTGAGCAAACAAACCCGCGCCCCAGCTATCGACTCGCAGCAACCGATACCAGCATTGCTTGCAGCGCTGAATTTTCTAGGCCAGCAACCGCCCCATGATCTGGCACGCGCAACAATCACCGACCTGTGGGCATGGGCGATTGCGCACTGGCGCCGCGAGCGCATACCCCGCCGCCGGGAATTTGCCATCCCTAGACACGCGGAATGAAACACAAGTTTCATCCGGTCATGTCGCTCTTGGTAACGCGTGCCGATGCTTGTTGCGCTGCTCCGCTGTGCATCTATATCGCGTAACGGCATAATGATGCCATGCACAACGCAGATAACGATTCGCTCCTGAACACACCACGCCGCTTCCTCCACGGACTGATGGCGGAAATGCCCATTGCCACGGCGTTGCTCAGCATCAACATCGTTGCGTTCATCGTTATCACCGCGCTCGGCACCAACGTGCTGGGCGGGCGGATCGAGGATTATCTGCGCTTCGGCGCGAATTTTGCGCCGCTAACGACGGACCGCGCGTGGTGGCGGCTGGCCTCAAGCACGCTGGTACATATCGGAGTTCTGCACCTCGCATGCAACATGTGGGCACTGTGGGACTGCGGAAGAATATCTGAACGCGTATTCGGCGGAGACTTGTTACTTGCGCTTTATTTGTACTCCGCCGCGTGCGCCGGTTGCGCCACGCTGTGGTGGAACACACAGGCCATCAGCACCGGCGCCTCCGGGGCGATTTTCGGGCTCTATGGGGCGTTGCTCGCGCATATGACCCTGCGGCGCTGCGCCATACCCGTGGACATCATGAATCGCATGCGCATCAGTTCGGGCGTATTCGTCACTTACTCGCTGTTTACCGGCTTTGCGCACGCCGGAGTGGACAATGCCGCGCACCTCGGCGGCCTGGCGGGTGGTTACGCGATGGGCCTGGTCATGTCTCTGCCGCAACGACATGCAAACGGCTTGCCCCGCGCGGTGTGGGCGGCACTGCTCGCGGCGCTGACCCTGCCCGCCGCGGCACTGCTGGCGCCCGAATCGGCGCGCATCTATCGGCAAGCGGTTACCCTTGAAAAAGAAAGCGCTGCATACAGTAGCGAGGAGGCACGGCTGAGCGCGGAATTTCAGTCCATCGTCGAGCAGACGCGCAACCGCAAGCTGAACGACGCCGATGCGCTCAGGTTACTGCGCACCCGCATATTGCCGGCCTGGAACCAGGCGGTCGAACGGCTCGCCAATATCGAGATAGACGCCAAAGCACCGCTACGCAAGGACTATGACTTGTTGTTGCGTTATGCAACCGCGAGGCGCGATCTGACGAAGGCGATTGCAGACTATTTAGAGACCAGTGAGCCTGCGCACGAAAAGTTGATAGCCCGACTACGCAACGATGTCGAACGCACGCGCCTCGAATATCAACAGCGTCAGAAACAGTAGCACGATGTCCGTGCAGGATCATCCCGCCAGCTTTTGCGCGAAAGCGCGCATGTCGCTTTCTTTTTCAATCGCCATGGTGCGTTCTATCACTTCGCGCGCAAGCGCGTTGCCCAGTACCGATTCGGCCTGGTTCATGAACTTTTTCGCGACATCGCCCCACGTCATGGGATTGTTCGGATCGCCCTTCGGGTACAGCACTTCACGCTTGAAAGTGCCGCGCTTCGTTTTCACTTCCACGACCGCGGGCCGCGCGCCCTTCTTGAACAGCGCGGTCAGGTCGGGTCTGGCTTCGAGCTTCGAAACCGCCATCAGCTTCGCCACCGCGGTGTTCCGCAGCCACGCGTCGCTGAACTGCGCGGACGTGCATTCGCCGGCGACCAGGCCGACCGCGGTGCAGTAATAGAAACTGTGGTCGGCAGTTTCCTTGTTGGCCGGCGCGAATTTGTGTTCATCCCAGTTCGGCTTGGTGACCGCTTCTTCGTGCGCGCAGATGCGGATGGATTCAACTTCGGCCGGATCGATGTTGTGTTCCGCGCGCAATTCTATGGCTGCCTGCACCATCGCCGGTGTCATGCCCTCGACGTGGCTGTCATTGCCTGCTCCTTCTGAGATGTGCCGTATGCGCGATGAATGGTCGGTGCGCATTGATTGCGGGACAACGCAGCTTACAAAAAAACCTCCGGTGGCTCAATGACGCAAGCAAATGCGGCGCGCTTTTGACAAATTCGCCCATAGTGCTTAAGTTTTTGCGCATGATACAACCGGTTCGCACATACACGTTGCTGGCCACGGCCTTGATGCTCCCGGCAATTTGCGTGGCACAGTCGTAGCCGTCGAAATCGATACGTATGCTGGTCGGTTTTCCGCCCGGCGGCGGCGCCGACATCGTGGCACGCCAACTCACGCCCAAGCTCGGCGAGCTGCTAGGCCAACAAGTGGTGATAGACAATCGCGGCGGCGCCAGCGACAATCTGCTGCTCGAAATGCTGCCCAAGGCCGTTCCCGACGGCTACACGTTGATGATGACGACACCCGCCGTCACGGTTAATCCGGCGCTGTATCCCAAGCTCGGCTATGACACCTTGCGCGATTTCACGCTGATCCGGCTGGTGGCTTCCACCGCCTACTTGCTCGTCGTACATCCGGATGTTCCGGCGAAATCCGTGCAGGAACTCATTGCGCTGGCAAAAGCGAAGCCGCGCCAGCTCAATTATTCGTCGGGTGGCAATGGCGCCGCGGCACACCTTGCCGACGAACTCTTCCGCAGCATGTGCGGTATCGAAATTGTGCACGTGCCCTATAAGTGCGTGGCGCCGGCGCTGGTCGCCCCCATCGGCAGTGAAGTGCAGCTGACATTCAGCAGCCAGCCGTCGACCATTCCACATATGAAGGACGGCCGCCTGCGCGCGCTCGGCATTACCAGCGCCCGGCGTTCGGTCTTCACACCCGATATACCAACGATCGCCGAAGCGGGCGTACCCGGCCACGAAAAAACCGCATGGTACGGCGCTCGCCACCGCGCACACCCCGGCGCCGGTGATTGCCCGGCTCAATCTTAAGTTAACCAGACTACTCGAACACGCCGACATCAAGGCGGCAATCGGCGCTCAGAGCTTTGAAATTCTGCCGAGCAATCCCGAGCAGTTCCACGCATTCGTGAAGTCGGAACTCGTCAAATGGGTGAAGGTGGTCAAGGATTCCGGCATGCGCATCGATTGACATCGAGCGCTTGCGGCGTCAGTTCGTGGGCAACAAGTTGCCCACCCCACGCGACCTGAAGGCACGCGCTATGGTGCCCTCCCATCCATCAGCTATTCAACACGCAGTCCGGTATCGCGTATCACCTTACCCAACTTCTGCAGATCGGACCCGACCAACGATGCAAGCTGTTCGGGGGTATTTGCCGCGGACTCCAGACCGGCTTTGACAAATCGTTCGCGGGCCTCCGCGCTCACCAGATATCGGGTGAGATCGCGATTCAATCTGCTGACGATAGCTGGCGGAGTCCTGGCCGGCGCGAACGCGCCGTACGTCGCTTCCGTCTCGTACCCCGGAAGACCGGCGGCGGCAACGGTCGGCAGTCCCGGAAACAGGATGGACGGTTGCGCACTGGTGACGGCCAGCGCATTCAGTCTGCGCGAGCCTAGCTGCGACGCAACCGAACCGGCCGTGGAGATCATCATGTGTACTTCCCCACTGATGAGCGCGTTCACCGACGGGCCGTTGCCGCGGTAAGTGACGCCTACAACGTTGATCCCCGCCATGGATTTGAACAACTCCGCCGACAGATGCGGCGCACCGCCGGGCCCTGCCGATGCATAGTTGAGTTCTCCCGGTCTGGCTTTGGCCAAGGCAATCAAGTCCCGTATCGATTTTACCGGCAGCGATGGATGCACAACCACGATATTGGGCGTTCTCGACACCAGGGTGATAGGCGCCAAGTCCTGCACGGGATCGTACGCCGTCTTTCTGAACAGCGACGATATCCATATGCTAGAACCGTTGATCAACAGCGTATAACCATCCGGTGCTGCGTTCGCGACGAACTCGCCTGTCAGTGCGCTCGCTCTGTTCTCAACTATCACCTGCTGGCCCAAGGCAGGAGCCAGGCCCTGCGCGGCGAGTCGGGTGATCAAATCCGCGCCCCCGCCCGCCTCCGAGGTGACGATGCGCACGGGCTTCGCCGGGTAATTCTGTGCTACGGCTATCCCTTTATCCGGACCTGCAAGCGCTAAACCAACGATGAACAAAACACTGGATGCCTTCATCATATTGCCTCCATGATTCCGGATCGACGCCGCGGACGAAACAGTTGTCCGATCAGGTTTCCACCACCACTTCGTTGCCGCGGGCGGTAAATCGCGTGCCCAGTTCCTGGTCTTCGGTAACCATGGTCATGTATTCCTGAACTGCATTGAATTTTTCATCGTCCCGCGACAGCATGGTGGGTTGATTGAACTTGTTGATGTACACCGGCAGAAACGAGATTTGTTCTATCTTTCTGTTCGAAACCAGACATTTAGCAATCATGGTCTTACGCGAGTCGGGAGGGAACGGGTACCTGCCTTCCATCTCGGGATCACCCTTGAACCCATAGCGCGACCAGTACTCGCGCCAGCGCTTGGGCACCTTGGGCCACGTCTTCATGATGCTGGAATCCATGCAAAAATTGCCCAGGCTGTAGAAAATCGCCTTGCCTTTGTAAACCTCGATGCCCTTCAGTATGTGCGTGTGGTGGCCCAGTATCAAGTCGACACCGGCATCGATAGCCGCATGTGCAACTTGCCGCTGGTACATCGCCAGCTTGGCGGGCATGAAATGTATGCCCCAATGTATCGACATCACCAGCACATCAACTTGCGGCCTGAGCTTCTTCACGTCCTGGACCATGGCCTCCAGATCTTCCTCGAGCGCGTAAGTGTAGGTTTCGGGCGGGGAGCCGGGTTGGTCTATTTCATACTGCTCATAAAATGTCCGGACCCGCATCGGTGCGCAACCGGGCCAGGTGGGCGTGGCCCAGTAACCCGGCGGCAGAATGGAGTTGTAGGCGAGGAATCCAATATTCGCGCCCTTGCGTTCCAGAATGGCGGGTTGCCTCGCGTCGTCGATGTTTTTTCCTACGCCGATGAAGGCAAACCCGGCCTTCTTGGCGATATCTATCGTATCGAGAAGCGCATCCGGTCCCAGATCAAGCGCGTGATTGCTCGCAAAAGAGAGTACGTCAAAGCCATGCTTTTTCAGCAGGTCCACCATTTCCGGGCCGCCATGCTGGGCGCCGTGACCGGTGGGAAACTGCGACCCTTTGAGCGAGAAATTTGTTTCCAGTTGCGCGAACAGTATGTCGGGTTCGGCTAGCGTCGCGGCGACATGGGGAAATGCAGTTTCCTTGTCGGCACGGTTCACCGCAACGTCGCCGGTGCCGTAAATCATGACCTTGTCAGATGCAGTCATTTCTCCTCCGTTGCCGTAATTACCAAAATTTCGTCTTATCGACTCCGCCGTGATGGATATACGTACAACGCTATCATCCCGGCGGCCAATGAAATGGCCGCCCGGCCAGTATGTGCATATGCAGATGAAACACCGACTGCCCTGCATCCGCGCCGTTGTTGACAGCGAGCCGGAATGCGGAATCAATCTTAAGTTCACGTGTAATCTTGCCCACTGCCAGCATCATGTGGCCCAGCAACGCCTGATCTTCCTCGCCGGCATGCGCCAGCATGTCTATGGGTTTCTTGGGTATCAACAGCAGATGCACAGGCGCCTGCGGATTGATGTCCTTGATCGCAAAGCAAAGATCGTCTTCATAGACGATCTCCGCAGGAATCTGCCGGTTGATGATCTTGGTAAAGAGGGTGTCGGACATCGGTCTACTCCATGCACTAATCATTTATTACCTTGCGCGGTACTCGCCGTGACCCACGCAACCACGGCATCGATCAACTCGTCGCCGGCGCCGGCCAGCGCACGCACGCCGCCCTCGGCGTTGGCCGTGACCGCCGCTCGTTCCACGCTGAAACTTTTTTGTGCCAGTATTGACCGCCGGACAATATTGACCAGGCTGGCGCGTGCAACGACAACGGCACGACTTGCCTCGGCGCTGTCAAACGTGTGGCTGAACTCATCAAGTTCGACACTTAATGCATAGTCGGCACGCGCACCATCGCTGTAAGCTGTGATTCTGCCCTCGCTCGCCGCGGTAAGCTGGCTGCGCAGGCGCTGTGTCAACAGCAGTGCCGGCGCCGCGGCCCAACGACTGTAGGCATACGTTTGCAGACGTGCGGCATCCTGAAAGTTGAGCCGGTAGACTATGCCCACCGTATCGAGCCAACCCGGCGCAGCCACGTTATTCACCAGCACACTGGCCCGTATCGGCGGAAGCCCCGATGGTTGGGCACGAGACACGCCAAAATCATAAATGGCGGGCGCATCGCGGTTGGCGGGGCCCACCGAGCAGGACGCGAGCAACAGTGCGCAAAACACGATGATTAACTTGTTCATCTCGCACTCTTGGTGGTGGAATAACCGGGCTCGCCCGGGCCGGGCGGCAATGGATTCCTGCCGAACACCAGGCTATGCGGCTGTTCATTGATGTCATTCAGCATACGGTCAAGCCGGCGCGACGACACCACCAGATCATCGAGCAGCAGGTTCAGACGCGGCAGCGACTCGCTCAGCATCGTCTCCGATAGCGCCACACCACTGCCGGCCAGCTGCTCGGCGCCTTTCGCGGCGCGCTCAAACGTATCCAAACGCTGTGTCAGGCTGGAAAAAAGCGTGTCCGCGCTCTTCATCGCAACGCCGGCATTGCTCGCCAGCGCCGGCAAACCCTTCAGGGTCGGTGTCATTTCATTTGTCAGTGTAGCCACGCGAGCCGCGATCAGATCGAGATTACGCAGTGTGCTGACGAGCTGTTTCTGATTCTCATCGCTTAACAACAGGCTGACGCGCTTTGCGACCTGATTGAAGTTATTGATCATGTCCTGCCCCGACTCGGAAACGCCGTCCATGAACGACTGCCGGACCTCGATACGCGCCGCACTTCCGTCGCTCGCGACCAGAGGTTCCGACTTTCCCGCGTCGTTGTCCAGAATAACATACGCAAGTCCCGTCACGCCCTGTGAACCGAGCTGGGCATAGATGCCCTTCGTCAACGGCGTTCCGGCTTCCACCGATACGTCGACCAGTATGTTGCCTGTTTCAACAGGATCGAACTTGATGCTGACCACCTTGCCTACCGTCACGCCGCGATATCGGACCGGCGCCTGCGGATTGAGGCCGGACACCGGGTAACGCGACGTCAGCGTGTAGGTGCGGGTTTCAACGGTGTTGCCGCCGAACCATAACGCAACCGCCACCACGCCCATGCCCAGTAGCAGCGTGAATAAACCCGCCGCCAGCGCGTACGCTCTGTTTTCCATCTGACTCCCTTTATACCTTATTCACGGTCATGTCATGGACATGACATCCTTGACCGCCTGCACCACTTCGAGCGCGCGCCGGCCGCGTTCTCCCATGAAAAAATTACGGATGAAAGGATGCGGATTGCCCACCACTTCATCAAGCGTCCCGACGATTTCCAGCCGTTGATCGCATAAGACCGCGACACGCGTCGACAATGATACAAGCGTATCGAGGTCATGCGTGACCATCACCACGGTAAGATTCAGATCGCGATGCAAATCCTTGATCAGCGTCACAAAGCTCTCGCTGCGATCCGGGTCCAGTCCCGCCGTCGGCTCATCCAGAAACAGCAGTTCCGGCTCCAGCGCCAGCGCGCGCGCCAGGGCGATGCGTTTGATCATGCCGCCCGACAGGTCGGACGGCATTTTGGAGGCATGACGCGCTTCTATGCCCACCATATCAAGCTTCAGCATGACCAAGTCGTGTATCAGGTCTTCGTCCAGGGTGCGCAATTCGCGCATGGGCAAAGCGACATTGTCGAAAACCGTGAGTGCGCTGAACAACGCACCTTCCTGAAACAGCATGCCCCAGCGATTTCGCAGTCTGCGACGCGCCTCACCATCCCCCGCATGCAGCGAAACGCCAAAAGCGCGCACCTCGCCCTTCGTCGGTCTTTCGAGTCCCAGCATCTGCCGCAGCATGGTGGTCTTGCCACTGCCCGATCCACCGACCAGTGACATGATTTCACCACGGCGCACGCTCAGGTCGATATCGCGATGCACGACATGATCGCCGAACTTCGTCCACAAGCCTTTGATTTCTATTATATTTTCTGCCATCAACCGATCCCGATATCCTTGAACAGAATGGCGAATATTGCATCCACTATGATCACCACCGTGATCGACGTCACCACGGCGCTGGTGGTACCCACGCCGAGGCTTTCGGTATTCGGTTCTATGCGCAATCCAAAGTGACACGCGACCAGCGCGATCAGGAATCCAAACACCACGCCCTTGCCCAGCCCCAGCCAAAGATTCTCAACCGGTACCGCGTCAGGCAAGCTGGATAAAAAATAAATGTAGCCTATACCGAGCTCAGCATTCGCGGATACCATGCCGCCGATCAGCGCAATCGCGTTCGTCCACAACACGATGAGCGGCATGGAAATGGCAAGCGCTATCATCTTGGGCAGTATCAAACGCAGCGTATGCGGTATGCCCATGACCACCATGGCATCAAGTTCCTGGGTGACACGCATGACACCAAGCTGCGCCGTGATCGCGGAACCGGAGCGCCCTGCAATCAGTATGGCGGCGAGCACGGGCCCCAGTTCGCGTACCACGCTGATGCCCAGTATGTTGATGATGAAGGCGTCCGCACCGAACAGCTTAAGCTGTTGCGCGGACAGATAACTCAGAACCACACCGACCAGAAATCCGACCAGTGCCGTGATACCCAGCGCCTGGGCACCGGTGCGATAGACGTTGGCGGAAATTTCGCGCCATGGGATGCTGTATGGCTTGCGGATCAAAAACGCCGCATCCAGCATTACCTGACCCAACAACATGAGTACAGCCGAAAAATGGTCGATGACGCCCAGCAGTTTTTGCCCCATCACCACCAAGGGCCGCAACCAGTCGCGCGGAACCTGCGCTGGCGCCGGCATGGCGGGTGCGAGATGACTGAACATCATTTCATGTTCAGGCTTCAGCACGAGATTGGCCGCGCGTTGCCTGCCCCAGGCACGCCACAAAACCATTGCACCGGCATGGTCCATGATGTCGATGCCGCGCAGGTCCCACTGAATCGCGCTATTGGACGAAAACGCGGCCAGTTGGGACGTGAGTTCGGCAACCCGGTGCTCCAGCGCAATCAGGTTCCAATTACCCAGCAGCTCAATTCGGGACGCACCATCAGCCATGGACTCAATATGCAATTGAGGCACCGTAATACCCTGGGCTGGAGAATTTGCCATCAATTGCTTCTTGGTTAGTAATACGCCTCACGGAAAAAATCGTAGCTCACTGATATTTAAGTCTTTTATCAGACATTTCAGTATCTGACAAGGCGCTATCAGCATACGCACGAGTCAAATGATGCATTGCAATATTTATTTCCGATAACCTCTTGACAATGCTGTTTGAGCTCTTATAATGATAATTGTGCATTGCAGCAATATCGTAAGAAACTGATCGCAAGATCAAACCAGTCTCACAATTATTAACGCTAATTTTCAAAGGAGAACTTCATGTATCAGGCCCCCGAACAATTGAAGGCATGGAACAAGTCAAGTCTGGACGCGGCGACGCGGCTAGCCGGTATTACGCTGGAAGGCGCCGAGCGCCTGATGGAAATTCAACTTAAGGCCGCGAAGAACGTCTTTGCCGACGGTGTCCTGCAAGCGAAAACGCTGTCGCAGATCAAGGGCCCCGAAGAATTTGCGCAGTTGAAGGACACCATGATGCAGCCGAATCTGGAGAAAACGACTGCTTTTCTGAAGGGTATATACGACGCGGCATGCGCGACCCAGACCGAGATAGGCAAGGTACTGGAAACGCAAGTCGCCGAATTCAACCGGAATGTCGTCACTGAACTGGACAAGCTGGCGCAAAATTCACCGGCCGGATCCGAAGTCGCGGTTGCGGCGGTCAAGTCGGCGATCTCCGCCGTCAACTCGTCCTACGAAAATCTGTCCAAGTCGGCAAAACAATTTTCCGACTTGGCGCAGGCCAACGTGGAAGCAGCGGCCGCCCCGAAGCCGGCACCCAGCAAGAAAAAGTCCGTCTGACCACAAGCGCGCACAGATACACACCTTGCCAAGAGTCGGAGTCCCGGTTTCCAATCGGGCCTCCGCTATGCCGCACAAGACGCGCGCATCAGTGCGGTTTGGCCCACTGAAACCCGAGCGCCGTTACACCCGATTCCAGTTCTTCAATTGCGGCTTCGATGTAACGCGCGTCGCCGCGCACACCAAGTTCCACGTACCGATCCGTTTCGCCCATATGCGGCAGGCTGAACACTTTCAGCCCGGGATAGCGCTCTAAACTTGTGTTCATGAGTCCGATCAACTGACTCTCTCCGGCGCCGCGCACGATAATAGACGCCTCGGCAGTACGCCCCACCGCGTGCTGCTCAAGGTACCAGTTATCCAGAACCCACGCCATCATAGGCCATGCCATCTGTGGGAAGCCGGGCAAAAAATGATGGCTGCGCAGGTTGAATCCGGGAATGCGATTATGTGGATTCGGAATAATACGGCTGCCCAGAGGAAACTCTCCCATCTTAGGACGCTGCGGTGTGATGTCGGCGCCAAAGCGGCCGCGTATCTCCACTTCCGCGTCCGGGTGTAGCACCAGCGACACGCCCGCCGCGTCTGCCGCGCACTGTCGAGTATGATCATCCGGCGTGGCGCCTATTCCGCCAAAACTGAATACCACAACTTCGGTGGCCAGCGTACGTCTGAGCGTCGCTGTAACCAACGCTGGATCGTCTAGCAGATACTGACACCACCCCAGATCAAGCCCGCGCTCCGCCAGCGTGGAAATGACTTTCGCCATATGCTTGTCCTGGCGCTTGCCGGACATGATCTCATCGCCGATGATGATTGCACCGAATTGCATGTGTTCCCCAAATTAATAAACCGTTTTTTTACCGCCAAGACGCCAAGGCCGCCAAGGAAATCCAAAAGCAAGTCACAACAAGACGAAGAATTCCAAAGTGATCCATTTTTCAATGGTCGGCCACTATTGCGATGCTGCGGATGTTTCGTGTCAATGCAATCAGTTTTTCCTGCTTTTTCTTGGCGGCCTTGGCGTCTTGGCGGTTCAAACGCCGTTGCTAACTATGTATATATGACTCCAGTTGTTGGATCGTGAATTGCTGTTCGGATATGGTTTCCTTGACCAGATCGCCGATAGACAGCACGCCGACGAGCTTGTCATTCGCGATGACCGGAAGGTGGCGTATGCGCTTGTCGGTCATCAACGCCATGCATTCGTCTATCGTATTTCCCGGTTGCACGCAGATCACGCGTTCGGTCATGATTTCCCTGACTGGCGTATCGTGCGAAGACTTGCCTTGCAATATGACCTTGCGTGCATAGTCGCGCTCGGAAAGTATGCCCACCAGTTTATCGTTCTGCAACACCAGTAGAGCGCCTATGTCCTTCTCCGCCATTACCGTGAGCGCCTCGAACACGCGCGCATCGGGGCCTATCGTGCATAGCGTACGTCCCTTACCCTGCAGCAATTCGCGAACGGTTTTCATAGTGTCCTCCTGGTCAGGTTGATCGGACATCATCGATAGCGCATTCAGTGTAATCCTTAAACTATCCATTGCAAATGCCCACGCCACGCTGACCGGATGCCCATAGCCCAGGAATTCAGGCTATTCTTGCGACTCGCATACAACGCCCGGCCTGTCCTCTCACGGCCCACATTCCGCTGACAAACCACAGGAATCGAAATATGTTCAGGAAAACCAGACTATTTCTTGCCGATCTCTGGGCCTTGACCCGGCCCTATTGGTACTCCGAGGAACGCTGGAGCGCGCGCGGGCTGCTGGTGGTGATCGTCGCACTCAATCTGGGCCTGGTTTACGTCAACGTGCTGATCAACCAGTGGAACAACGATTTCTATAACGCGCTGCAAAACATGGACAAAGCGGCGTTTTTCCAGCAGTTGATCAAATTCGGCTGGCTGGCTGCCGCCTTTATCGTGATCGCCGTCTATCAGTTGTATCTCAACCAGATGCTGCAGATCCGCTGGCGGCGCTGGCTCACGAACCATTATCTGGCGAACTGGATCGGTAACCGCACGTATTATCAACTGCAGCTGCGCGACCGCGGCACCGACAATCCGGATCAGCGCATCGCTGACGACCTGAAGGAGTTCTGCGACAAGACGCTCAATCTGTCGCTCGGGCTGATGTCCGCGGTGGTAACGCTGTGTTCGTTCGTTTCGATACTGTGGATGCTGTCCGGCATGCTGAGTTTCACTTTTAATGGCATACAAATCGACATCCCCGGTTACATGGTTTGGGTCGCGCTCGTCTACGCCATCGGCGGATCGGTGATCGTGCACTTCATCGGCAGGCCGCTCATAGGACTCAACTTCAGTCAGCAGAAATTCGAGGCCAACTTCCGTTTCTCGCTGGTGCGGTTCCGCGAGAACTCGGAATCGATCGCGCTCTACGCGGGCGAACCCGACGAGATACGCGGACTCAAACTTCGGTTTGGCGATGTCATGACAAACTGGTGGGCTATCATGAAACGCCAGAAAACGCTGACGTGGTTTCGTTCCGGCTACAACCAGACCGCGATCATATTTCCATTCGTGGTTGCGGCGCCACGTTACTTCGCGGGCAGCATACAGTTGGGCGGCCTGATGCAGATTTCATCCGCATTCGGCCAGGTACAGGACGCACTGTCGTGGTTCATCAATGCCTACACCCAGCTCGCCGAATGGCGCGCCACGGTCGACCGGCTGACGACATTCAGCAGCGCGATCAGCAGCGCGCAACAGTTTTCAAGGACCGAGGCCGGAATTTCCGTGGCCACCGATGACGGTACCGATTATCTGGCGCGCGGCGTCTCGGTATCCCTGCCAGACGGCAATCCGCTGCTCGCCTCGTTCGATACCGCGTTGAAGGCCGGCGAGAGCGTGCTGATAACGGGCCCCTCCGGTTCCGGCAAGAGCACGCTATTTCGCGCCTTCGCCGGCATTTGGCCATTCGGCCAGGGCACCGTCTTCAAGCCTCGTGGTGCAAGAGTGCTGTTCCTGCCGCAAAGGCCGTATCTGACCATAGGGACGCTAGGCGAACAACTGTGCTATCCCGCCGCGCCCGGCGCATACACCGATGAGGAAATGCGCGCTGCCCTGATCGCGTGCCATCTACCACATATGACAACACGGCTGGACGAAAATCAGCATTGGGCGCAGCTGCTTTCGGGAGGTGAGCAACAGCGCATCGCATTTGCGCGTGCCGTGTTGCACAACCCTGACTGGCTGTTCATGGACGAGGCAAGTTCGGCGCTCGACGAAGCCACCGAAAGCGATCTGTATCGCATGCTGCAGGAACGTCTGCCGCGATGCACGATAGTCAGCATAGGCCATCGTGCCAATCTGATTCAGTTTCACCGCCGCAGACTGGTCATCAGAAAACAGGGGCCGGAGCCTGGCAACGTGGCATGGATGACTTGAAAAGGTGCCTACAACTTGCATTGAATTTCGGGCACCGGTTTTGCGTTCGGCCGCCATCCGCGCTCTATCAGGGTGCGCAGGTCACCGAGCGTGGCGATGCGCAACGGCTGTTCCCTGACCTGTTTCTCGATGAGGAAAGTGCCGCTCACCTCCCGCACGGACGGACTGACACGATACACTCTCCACCCGCTCAATGACGTATTATTGTCCAGTACCGGCGCCGTGGTTGTAGCGTTCCACAGTCCGACGACATCCATTTGCAAACGGCGCCCGCGAGCGGCCGCGGTCGAGTATGAGTACGTCAGCTCGAAACCGTACTGGTCCGGCGAAATACGCGTCACTTTGCCACGCGCACGCCACGGCGCCAGAAATTCGACCGACGAGTTCGTGCCTTTTACCCTGATGGGATTACTCTCGTCGCCAACATCCATGGTGACTTCGCCGGTCAACGCCAACGGACCCTGAGGCAATCCGCGAGCAAGCAGACGCAACGCTAGTTGCAACATGTGGATAGGGCCGTCAAGTTCGTTGGTCGCCGCCCCCCTGGGCCGCGGTATGTCCTTGAGTAGCAAAGCGCGATCGTCGCATATCGATAGCACGGTGCCATTGATGCTGCTACCCATGCGCTCTTCGGTCTTGATGATCCGCGTATCGCCGTTATCGGCCTGATCGAACTGCCACCTGGCGGACAACCCCACTGCCGGCTCGGTAACCGCCAGTTGCACATTGCCGGCCGTATACCAGATCGCACCGGGACGCGTCGATTGCGCAAGTCCGCAGGCACTGAGTGCGCACAACAACAAGCCCGATATCAGTTTCAGCATCGCATCACCGGATACGAAAAGAATCGATGGTAGCCCATTGCTCATGCTTGCAATACCGCCACCTGTCCACATACGAGTGTCATTCATCGGACAACCTCGGGATTCAGCAGATTCGGCGGCACACCGCCGACCAGCGCTGCGACCGCGTTGCGCGCGGCGGTCATCGCCATCGCACGGCGCGTCGCCTCGGTCGAACTTCCAATATGAGGCGTCAGCACGACATTCTTGAGCGTGAGAAACCCCGGATTGAGACGGGGTTCATTCTCGAAAACGTCGAGTCCCGCCGCGCGTATCGTTCCGTCCGTAAGCGCCTGTATCAACGCTGCGTCATCGACCACGCCGCCGCGCGTGGAATTGATCAGAATTGCGCCGGGCTTCATCTTCTTCAGCTCGCACGCGCCGATCAGGTGATGTGTCTGCGGAGAATACGGCACCTGCAATATCAGGAAATCTGCCTGCGCCAGCAACTCATCCTTGCCGGCATAAGTCGCGGCCAGGCGCTGTTCGATGTCGGCGGCCACGCGCGTGCGATTGTGATAGATCACCCGCATGTCGAAACCCAGCGCGCGTCTGGCGATTGCCTGTCCGATACGTCCCATGCCCAGTATGCCCAGGGTTGCATGATGCACATCCACGCCCAGCCACTGCTTGAGTTGCCATCCCTGCCATTGCCCGCTCCTTATGTTGCCCTCAACTTCCGTCAGTCGGCGCGCCGTTGCCAACATCAGCGTCCATGCCAGATCGGCCGTGCTGTCGTCGAGTACTCCGGGAGTATTGGTGACCATGATATTGCGCGCGCTGCAGGCGGCCACATCGATATTGTTGTAACCCACCGCGATATTCGATACGACCTTCAGCCCCGGACAGCGCTGGACCAGTTCGCCGTCGATACGGTCGGTGAGACTGCAGATCACGCCGGCTTTGTCCGCGAGGCGCCGCGCGAGACCGGCGGTATCCAGCGGCATGTCGCCTTGATTGGACTCGACATCGCAATGGCCTGCGAGATACTGCAATGTCTCGTCGAACACCTCGCGCGTAACCAAGACTTTCGGTTTCATGTCAATTCCTCGCACCCCATGTCCCAATCAACGAGGATCACTTATATAGAACCTGCGGCAACCACAATCCTATGGCGGGAAACAGATATAACAGCGCGAGCGCGACAATCTGGATTCCCATGAAGGGCATCATGCCGGCGAATATCGCATTCAGCGTGACATGCGGCGGAGAGACGCCCTTCAGGTAAAACGCGGCCATCGCCACCGGCGGCGACAGGAACGCAGTCTGGAGATTGAGCGCAACCAGCAGCCCGAAGAACAATGGATCGATACCGAAATGCGGCAGCAGTGGAATAAAGATCGGCATGAAAATCACGATGATCTCCGTCCACTCCAGCGGCCAGCCGAGTATGAAAATGATGCCCTGAGCAAGCAGCATAAACTGCACTGGCGTAAGATCCATCGAGAGCACCCATTTCTCGATGACTTCCTGCCCGCCCAGCAGCGCGAACGCAGCCGCGAATATGCCGGAACCGACGAAAAGCCAGCACACCATCGCGCTCGTCTTGGCAGTCAGGAAAGATGATTCCCTGATGATGGCTCCGTACTCCTTAAACGCGTTGCCGAGCACGGCGCCGGAGCCGGCGCGCCGATGCGCCATGTAGCGATAGACCCCGGCCAGCAAGAATCCGCCGAAAGCACCCACCGCGGCAGCTTCGGCGGGCGTCGCCAATCCGAATACGAGGGACCCCAGCACCGCAAGTATCAGCAGCGCCAGTGGGAAAAAAGATTTCATAAGCAATTTGAATACCTCCAGCCGCTCCCAACTCCAGCGCCAGTAGGTCAGGCTGAGAACAACGGCGGCAACCGCGAATACGATCCAGAACCAAGCCGGCACCGGCAGCCTCTCCTGCGACACGACCGTTGCCGTTTCTTTCAGTTTGTCGGCAGTTGCTGCTGCTCCGGAGTCACTAGCGCTGCCTGACTTGGACTCATCCACCGTGCCTGCCACGCCCGATTCGTTGGGTAATGCATCCGTCGCGGGCGGCGAGCTATCGGCCGGGTCTTTCTCTTCGGGAGGCGCGGCTAGTCCGGTGGAAGACTCGGTCGACTGCTCCAGCGCGGAGACTTCCTTGCCGGATTCAGCCAGCCCGGCCGGGATCGAGTTGACGACCGGCGCGGTAGCCGACCGATAGGCAATGCCCAGCAGCAGTGCGATCATCAAGAAGGGCAGCAAGGTCACCAGGAACTGGCCTGCCACCTTATATCTGGGCACCTCGGCCCGCGTACGCCCCACCAGCGCACGCCACAATCCGCATAGCGCATGCCCGCCATCCCGCGCCAGCGCCTGTGCATGGGGTGGTAGCGGAACCTGGCGTTCGCTTTCGGGTAATGGCGGCATGAGATCGGGCCGCAGTTTTGCAAGCACGATGACATAGCCCGCATAGAGTCCCGCCAGCATGAATCCGGGAAAGAACGCTCCCGCGTAAAGTTGCACCACCGACACCCCGGCGGTTGCGCCGTAGACGATCAATAGCACCGAAGGAGGAATCAAGATACCAAGGCATCCGCCCGCAGTGATTGCGCCGGCCGCGACTTTGACGTTGTAACCGGCCTTGAGCATCGCCGGCAGTGCCAGCAGACCCATCAACGTCACGCACGCGCCTACGATACCGGTGGCAGTGGCAAAAATCGCGCAAGTGACGATCGTCGCGACCGCCAGTGATCCAGGAACCCTAGCCAGCGCCAGGTGCAGACTCTTGAACAGCTTATCGATGAGCTGCGCACGTTCGACCAGATAGCCCATGAACAGGAACAACGGTATCGCGATCAGCACATCGTTCGACATCACACCGTAAGTACGCTGCACGAAGAGGTCAAGCACATGCTGAACGGCAAGCGTGGGGTTGACGCTGCGATACGCAAGCCAGGCAAAAAATACGCCCATGCCCATCAGCGTGAAAGCCGTGGGAAACCCGAGCATGATGGCCACCACGACCAGCGCAAGCATCAACAACCCTAGGTGGCCGTTGGTCATGTGGCCCCACGGCATGAATACAGCGATAGCGGCCAGCATGACCGCCATCAGGGAAAAACCGAACCACAGTTCTTTGCGCAATCTCATTTCGCGCGCTCCGCGGGCGAAATGAGGGAATCAAGTTTGGCGATGTCCTCATCCTTTACGTTCACCATCTCCTTCAGCTTGACGACATCCACTTCCTCGACATCGGCTTCGCGGGATGGCCACTCACCATTCTTGAGACAAATCACGCAGCGGATGATCTCGACCAGGCCCTGCGCAAGCAATATCGCGCCGGCAAGCGGGATGACGGTCTTGAATGGATAGACCGGCGGACCTTCGTAGGTGATGGTCGAGTGTTCGTTTATGCGCCACGAGTCGGCGGCGTAGTAAAACCCCGCATACGTCAGCGCGATCACGCCGGGAATGAAAAAAATGATGTACAGCGTCAGGTCCAGCGCCGCCTGCGTGCGTGGCGTGAAAAAACCGTATAACACATCGCCGCGAACGTGGCCATTCTTCGACAAGGTATAGGCGCCCGCCATCATAAACAGCGTCCCGTAGAACATGATCATTACATCGAAGGCCCACGCGCGCGGCGCGTCCAGGACGTAGCGCGAGAACACCTCCCAGGTAACGTGTAGCGTGAGCAGTACGATACATACCGAGAACGCCTGGCCTATCCAGGTGCTTATCCTGTCCACCAACAACAACGTTTTCTGCATTTGTATCACCTCAATGCGCGAGATTCCGGGAGCCACTGCCACCTGACACGGCAAAACCAAAAAAAACACCATCCGGGACAACCGGATGGTGTTCTGGTTTGATATGCGATGCGCGCCGTCGTCAGGTCAAGCCTTCTTCTTCTCGGGCGCTTTGGTGGCAGGCTTCTCGGCGGGACCCTTGCCAAAGTAATGCCTGTAGGCCATGCCGCGATTGACATTGGTATCGAGGTCCCAGCGCACGGCGCGTTCCGCGAAAGTTTTCTGCGACGCCGCGATTTCCTGGAACAACGGATTATCGGCTCTCTTGGCGGCAGCCTGATCGTAACCGACAAGCTGCCTTTGCAGTATGACATCGGGCGTTTTGTAGAACTTGACGTTCTGCTTGGTCTGCATCTCGATGTAATCCTTCGAGTAGCGGTCTATTGCCTTCCACGACATGTCCTGGGATGACGCTTCAACCGCGCCCTCGATGATCGCCTTCATCCGCGCCGGCAGCGCGTCGTAGCGGGCCTTGTTAAACATGATTTCAAACTGTTCGGCATTCTGATGGTAGCTCTGCAGCATGCACACCTTGGACACATCGGGGAATCCCAGCACACGGTCGGAACTGGCATTGTTGAATTCGGCCGCATCCAGCAGACCACGATCCATCGCCGGCACGATTTCACCACCTGGCAGCGCGTTCACCGCCGCGCCCAACGCGGTAAATACATCGATGGAAATGCCGACCGTGCGGTACTTGAGGCCCTTGAAATCCTCCGCCTTGGTCATGGGCTTCTTGAACCACCCGAGCGGCTGTGTCGGCATCGGGCCATACGGGAACGACACGACGTTTGCACCTATGGACGCATAGAGTTTGGCCAGCAACTCCTTGCCGCCACCGTACTTGTGCCACGAAAGCAGCATGTTGGCATCCATGCCGAATGCCGGACCGGAACCCCACAATGCGAGCGCGTTCTGCTTGCCATAGTGATAAACCAGAACACCGTGTCCGCCATCAAGCGCACCCTTGGAAACCGCATCGAGCAAACCGAAGGGCGGCACCACCGCGCCCGCCGGCAATACTTCGATCTTGAGATCGCCGCCGGTCATGTCGTTGACCTTCTTGGCGAAATCCAGCGCGAACTCATGGAAAATGTCCTTGGCCGGCCAGGTACTCTGCCACTTCATGCTGATGGGGCCCGATTGGCCCTTGGCTATCATAGGGAATCCGGCGATAGCCGCACCGGTCGTCGCGGCCGCGGCACCCGTCAAAAACTTGCGGCGGGACGATACATCAGACGGCGTCTTGGATTTTTCTTTGGAATCTCTGATATTCATGCTGATCCTCCTTGATGAATTCTTGCCGGTGGGACGTAATTGAAAGCGTGACTAAGCCCACAGAGAAAACTACCGGTGATGAACATTACTGAAGGCCTTGCATCACGCCACAGATCGTATACCGGCACCGGCGTCAAATCAAGCTGACTTGGAAATCATCTCGTTTCCGTGATAATGGCCGACAGGAAGACGAATCAGCTCACGATTACGATATGAACGCGGTACGGCCCATGCGCACCCAGCACCAGCGTTTGCTCGATATCGGCTGTGCGCGACGGTCCGGAAATGAAATTCACGGCACGCGGCATCGCGCCGTGCTCGCTACGCAACAGCGCCCATGCATCTTCCATGCTGCGCACTATGCGCTGCATATGCACCACGGCGATATGGGTCTCGGGAAGCAGGCTGGTCGCAGCCGGCGTGTGCGCTCCCGACAACAGCATTAACGTGCCCGTTTCCGCAATCGCACAGTATGCACCGGTAATACCGACCAGATCGGTGCCATTGGTTTCGCGCACCTCCGCGCTGATACCCGCACTCGCCCAAGCGAGATCCTGAAATTCCGGCCAACACACGACGCCGTGCGACAAGGATTTGCTCATCAGGTATTCCGCAACCGCAATCGGAATCTGTGTCCGCGATGACACGTCGCTGCAAGTACTGGCCAGTGACCGCGCGCATTCGCGAAAATGCTCAACCGGCTCCCAGCCCATCCGTGGACGCGCGCTTTCCACATGCAATTGGATATATGACGTCACGGACTGACGTTCCTGCGCCGTCGGCTCACGACCTCGTCCATGCGCAGTGCGTATGCAGGCAAGAATGTTGTCTCGGGCAGACATGGTTCGGTAAAGAATAAGGAGTTAAGAGTAACGGCGCCTCCTCACTCTTCACTCCTCAAACGCCGAGCACTCAACCAAGCGTAGGCATGTTGAATCCG
>CANJQI010000089.1 GCA_947476215.1 Betaproteobacteria bacterium | reverse complement strand
GTTGTGCGAACGTAGAGCACGGACAGGCCTTGGCGGCACGCCTGATTGCCCAGCGCACAGGCCAGCCAGGTTTTGCCGCAGCCGGTGACTCCGGTGAGGATCAGATCTTGCGCCTGTCGAATCCATTCGCAACCGATCAGGCTGGCCAGCACAGCCTTATCCAGCCCGCGTCCGGAACGGTAGTCGATGTCCTCCACGCAGGCGTTATGTTTTAGCCGCGCGCCCTTGAGCAGGCGTCCCAGCCGTTGGTTATCGCGATGGCTGACTTCCCGGTCGACGATCAGTCCGAACCGGTCTTCGAACGACAGGGATTGCGTGACCGGCTGAAGGCGTTGTGATCATCGAGAAGAATAGTATCAATGTGCTGCAGCAAGAGCGTTTTAAGTCCGCCCTTTTCAAACCGGATCTTAACGGTCGGACCAGAAGCCTCTTCGAGCACCACGCCCTTACCCCAATCTAACTTGGGATGCTTGACGACGCTTCCTTTCAGATACTTCATGCTCAGAATAGTTGGCCCGAAACTTCGACTCCCCAATCGTCGGCCGTTACGTCTTTCACGACCACTGACATGACCTGATTAAAGAATTCCCCGGGCTCGATATCTTTCCAACGCTTGAGAATGATACGTTTTAGATTGCGCCCGAAAAAATGGCTAATGGACGATTCAGATAGTGCGTACAAAAACGCAACCACGAGACCAAGCTCCTGAAAACCGCCGGCCACTAGTTTCTTGATTTCATTCGCCAGATCACTGTCTAAGCCAATTTCAATCAGGTCGTCTACAGTTTCCGGCAGTTTTGGTTCGCGCGTGTATAGGTAAACTGAAGCTTCCATGCGTTCGATAAATTGCCTAGGGCGAGTGGGGCTACCCCGCTTTTGAGCGCGACTGTAACTAACGGATCTACTTGCTACCGAAGCCGGTGGCATCGGATCTCCACCCAATGGAATGTCGTCATCCATGTCGTCAAAGCTTGCAGCTCCTCGTTTCCGGCTTATATATGCAGGAATGTCAGCCATCTCGACAAAGCTTGCAGGCGCTCCTTTCGGGCTTATGCGATGGGATGCAGGGGCCAAACAATCCGCTGCCGAGGCGCCCCATCCAGCGGCGAGCATTTGCGGGATTTGATGAAGTTCGGGCAATTCACCCGCCTGGGCATCACGCTCGGCAATGACCAAGTAATTGGTCCATTTGGACAGCAATTGATACTTCAACGATAGTGCCAGAGCCTGTTGTTCAGTGGCGCCTGCGATTCGCTTGGCTGCGGCTAATCGGGGCATTTCCTGTTCTGCACTCAATGTGACTGGTGCTGTAACGTTTATAGGTTGCCCCGCAACAGTGGTGTGCAGAGAAACTTCGCCATTGATGGCATGCTTGAAGCCTGCGAATACGTGAACGGTATCTCCTGCGAAAAAGGTCGCCGGTAGCGGCGTAGCCCATTCCGGGGTGATTGGCCAATTAATTTCAATCTTCTCCAGTTTCGGTTGGCGCAGGCGGTGAAACTGGGAAAGAATCTTTTCTGCCATTCCTTCTTGCGGGCTGACCAATTCGCATGCCCCGCCAGTTGTCTGCGCCAGTGACTGAAGAAATGCATCGACCACAGCCGTGCCAACACCGACCGTAAAGATGCGATGTGCCGATTTTGCGGCGCGGCGCACCAGCTTTTCGTGTTCTGCAATTTCACCGTCTGTGATGAGTAACACGCAGGGTGGATTTTCGGATCCGTGTAAAGCGAAAGTGGAGACGAGGGCTTTCTCCATTTCTGTTCCGCCCATATCGGCATCGAGGTTCTCAAGGTGATTCCATGCCTCTGTAATGTATTTCCCGCTCGCTGGCATCAGATGAGGAAATATGTGTTTGCATTCGCTGCCAAAGAGGGTGACGTTAAAGCTATCCTCTGGACGAAGGGCGTTCAAAATTTCCAGAGTTGCCTTGCGCGCCTGATTAATGCTGGTTCCACCCATGGATCCCGAGCAATCGATCAGCACCTTCAATGCCAGAGGCTTCTCATTAGTCGTTTTCACTGGCGGGATCCGAAGGGAGGCAACGGCCACGTGCTCCTCGCCATCTCTCGTTTGAATACAGGCTGATTGCGCGGTTTCAGATTCGAGAGTCAAAACGAAATCGCGGTCCATCAACGCACGCCCGGACAGTTTGGCGGCGATCCCGTTGGGAATGCGCTCGAAAGCGATGGCATGGGTCGGGCTGGCGATTGCTGCGGATGCCAACGAACCCTCGACTAATACTGAGAGATTGAACGGGTATTCGACATCAAGCGACGATTTTGGAATCTTATGGTGTTGAATGCCTGCGGCCTCGGCGTCGCCATAGCGCGGGGCGATCGTTGTCGGCAGGAGAAAGCGGAGCTGCGACCCTTGCCAGGAAAGCATGAGGGCATACCGATACCGAATGACAGCGGATTCCTTGGCCATTAGATTGCCGATGCTAACGGTGTATAGGCCGGGACCAGTTTCTTCTAGCATCACGGCACTGTTGCCGTCCGTAATGGCTTCTTCGTAGTCGCGCTCAGCCTTCTTGCGCTCGATGACGTGCCCCAAGAGCTTTTTTCCACCAATCTCGACCTCGAAACCAAGTAACACTGCCCCGATGGGCAGGGGAAAAGTGTAGACCGTCTCTATATTCGTGTTCTGAGGATTGATGTAGGACTGCTCAACATCAACCTCGGCGGTGAGTTCATGCAGGCGCGCATTGACCTTAACTTCTTTGAGCGCGACCTCCCGGCCCTGGTGGTCTTTGAGGATGGAAAGATTTTCTTCATTCGTCGCCATGGTCTTTTCCTTTTTTAATCTGCTCATAGAGGGTAGTCACGCCGCGGAATAGGGCTCGCACTTCGTCGGAATTCAAGCCTGCGCGACCGGGCTCCAATGTGATCTCCAGCCCGTCAGCGATGACCAGGTGACTCCAGACCTCTACCGTTCCGGCGCCGCGTGGACGTGGCGGCGGCAACAGGCCGGTATCCGGGGTGGCCAGGATTTCGCGGATTCGGTCCAGGGAAAGTCCGGCGTTCTGCCACTTGCGGATCGCCAGCAGTTGGGCGACATGGACGGCGGTGTAGTAGGCCGCTTTCTTTTCGCCGATGGGGCGGTCGACCAACCCCAACTGGATGTAATACCGCACCGTCCGTAGCGGCAATTCAACCAGCGCCGAGAGTTCGTTGATGGAGTGGTGTTGCTGGGAAGTGTCGTTCATGCAGTCAATATACACATTACAACTGTTTAAAACAAGTGGCTAATAACAATAAGCCCGCTTACACTCAGCGCGGGATTGCGGATCTACGACATCGCCGACCCCTATCGTCCGGAAGAAATCGCCGCTTTCCTGCCTGAAACGCCGGCGGGCCAACGCGGTTGCAGAATCAATGACGTGTTCGTCGACGATCGCGGTATCGTCTACGCGGCGGATCGCAGCCGTGGCGGGCTTTATGTAATGGAATACACTGGCAAGCATCCGTTGAACTAACGGCACCTTATTCCGCACGTATTCCCGCGGTCTTGATGAGCTTGCCCAGTCTTTCCATCTCGGATTTCACCGTGGCGCCAAACTGCTGGGCGGAGCTGCCGCCGGCTTCAACGGCGGCGGCCAGAAATTTTTCTTTCAACTCCGGTCTGCCGAGCACGCGCACGAGATCCTGATTCAATCGATTGATGATGGTGGCAGATGTTCATGCGGGCGCGAAAACTCCCTGGATAGATGCGGATTCGTAGCCGGGCAGGCCGGAGGCGGCAACCGTGGGCATGCCGGGAAATAACGCCGAAGGATGTGCACTGGTCACCGCGAGCGCTCGCAACTTGCCTGATTTAACGTGCGGCGAGCTGGAGCCGGTGGTCGAGAACGACAGCTGCACCTGACCACCGATAAGGTCGGTCGTAATCAGGGCCGCATTCTTGTAGGCGACGCGTACGATATTGACGCCCGCCATGGACTTGAACAATTCCGCGGCGAGGTGGTTGGTCGCGCCGTTTCCACTGGAGGCGTAATTAAGTTCGCCCGGCTTTGCCTTCGCCAACGCAATCAGTTCCCTGACTGTTTTTGCGGCGACTGACGGATTGACGACCATAATGTTCGGCGAACTGGCCACCGCGGAGATCGGCAAAAAGTCCCGTGCCATGTCGTAAGGCACATCCTGTAGCAGCGGCAGTGTCCAAAGGCCATTGTTGTAAAGGAGCAGGGTATACCCGTCCGGCGGCGCCATCGAAAGTATCTGCCCTGGAACGACCGAGTTCGAGCGATTATCGATAATCACCGGCTGGTTCAGGCTCACGGAAAAGTCGGGTGCCAGCAGGCGCGATGCGACATCATTTCCACCACCCGCGCCGCCGGTGACCAGGCGCACAGGTTTGGTCGGATAGTTTTGGCATAGCGCCGTGCTTGCCGCCAGCGCGAACAGCGGTGTCAGCAGGGTGTGAATATAAGAACGATGGTGTCGCACGGCTGTTCCTCGAATGTTGCCCGCATCAGGTAACGTATATTGCGCTTATACTACTATTTGACGTTTGCAGCGCAAGAGCAGAGATCAACTTTGATGTCGGACAGGTACAAATGATGAAACGAAATAGCTATCGGATAGTATCTGCAATGGTAACGCTCTTGCCGTGGCCCACGTATGTCGCCGCGCAAAGCGCCGCCAGCTATCCTGAAAAACCGGTTCGAGTGATTTCCGCGCTGGCAACAGGCGGCGCGGTGGATACAGTGGGGCGCATTGTTGCCACCAAGCTGAGCGAAAACCTGCGCCGTCAGTTCATCGTCGAGAATCGCCTGGGCGGTGGCGGCACCATAGGTTATGCCTATACCGCCAAGGCGCCGCCCGACGGATATACGCTGCTGGTCGCGGGCAGCGGCTACACCATAGCACCGGCGCTCTATCCGACTCCGTTCGATCCCATCAAAGACATCATTCCGCTGAGCCAGACCAGCACCTCGGCCTATCTGCTGGTTGTGCATCCTTCGTTGCCCACCAAGTCCACCCGCGAACTGGTGGTGCTGGCGAAAGCCCAGCCCGGCGTGCTCAATTTCGGCTCGGGCGGTGTCGGCTCAAGCGTGCACTTCGCGACCGAAATGCTCGCTGAGGCGGCAGGCGTAAAGTTCACCCATATCGCCTACAAAGGTTCGGGGCAGGCGCTGATCGATCTGGTTTCCGGGCAGTTGCAACTGGTCATGTCCAATTCGATATCGTCATTGCCCTTGGTCAAGAGCGGCAGGTTGCGCGTGCTGGGCGTCAGCTCCGCGCAACGCTCGGTTTCCTTCCCCGAGATTCCGACCATCGCCGAATCCGGCGTGCCAGGGTTCAAGCTTTCGGTATGGACCGGCTTGTTCGGACCCGGCGGCATGCCCGCCGATATCGTGGCCAAGCTCAACACGGAAATCGCAAAAGCGCTGAAAGATCCCGAGATTGCCCGGAAAATGACCGACGACGGCGGCGAGCCGATTGAGTCGCTCGAGCAGTTCCGGCAAACGATAAGAAGCGAGCTTGAAATCAACCGCAAGATCGCGCAGCGGGCCAATATCAAGGTTGAGTGACGCAGGAGTAACGCATGAGCGCAGGCAAACAGGAACACCGGCAACCACGCAAAGAAGGCGTGCTGCGTGGGGGTAATGGCGAATTCATATTCAAGCTGGACGAGCTGCCGAGCCGGGCGTCCAAAGTCGGCTACACCAGCCCGGTGATAGAGGGTGAGCGCATGCAGGTCAGTCTCGTAACCAAGACCAAGTGCAACGGCGTGCGCAGACCGCATACGCACCCCAACGAGCAGTGGAACTACATCGTCAAAGGCACGCTGAAAGTGAAAATCGGCGATCAACCTGAACAGATCTGCGGTCCGGGGACGCTGCTGTATTTTCCGGCCAATGTCGTGCATTCCACCGCGCCCATGCCGGACGATGATGTGGTTTTTTTTGCGGTCAAGGACAAATCTCAGGGCATGTTCGAAAACACTCCTGCACAAGACCAGTAGTCTGGATTATTCGACGCGTATCCCCGAATCCTTCACGACTTTGCCCCAGCGTGCGATTTCTTCCGCGATCAGCAGCCTGAATTGATCGGGCGTGCTGCCGACGGGTACGCCACCTTCGTCCGCGAGCCGCTTCGCGATGTCCGGTGATCTGACCACCCGCGCAAGATCTTCGCTCAACCTGTAGACGATGGCAGTGGGAGTGCCCGCGGGCGCCAGCCACCCGTGCCAGCTGCTGGCTTCGAAGCCACGCAAACCGGACTCCGCCATGGTCGGCAGGTCGGGCAGGGTTGCGGATCGTTCCGCGGCGGTGATGGCGAGGGCGCGCGCCTTGCCGGATTTAATATAGGGAAGAAACGTGAACATGGCCCCCATCGTCATGTGGATGTGGCCCGCCATCATATCCATGATGTCCTGTTGACCGCCTTTGTACGGGATAAATGTTACTTTGATATTGGCCGCCGACGTGAAATAGGCTGCGAACAAGTGGTTGGTCGCACCATTGGTGATGGACAGGTTGAGGGCGCCGGGTCTTGAACGTGCCAGTGCAATCAGTTCCCTGACTGATCTGGCGGGAAGCGACGGATGCGCGACCAGCATGAATAATGTTTTACTGACCAGCGATACCGGCGCGAAGTCCTTGACCGGATTGAACGGCAGGTTTTGATACAGGGACGGCGCGAACGTGAACGCGGGCGCTACCGTCAATAGCGTGTAGCCGTCCGGCGCGGCCTGCGCGCCCAGCGCCTGGCCTATGGTGCCGCCCGCGCCGGGGCGGTTGTCGATGACAAAAGAACGCTTTGTAATTTCGCTCAACTTCTGCGCATACATGCGGGCCGCGATATCGGCTCCGCCACCGGTGCCCGCGGAAACAATGACACGCACCGGCTTCGATGGCAAAGGGTAGTCCGCGGTGCTTTGCGCGAGGCAGATATTCGGAAACACCAGTGTCGCGATGGTACTCGCCTTGATCCGGATACGTTGCATAGTGACGGCATCTCACGAATATTCTCTTTTGAAGATTAACAGACTTGTTCCAGGTTGGCAGCCGCCTTGCGGTTATTCTTGATGACGAAACTTGTGGCGACGTTTCTTGCCGCGCTTCCTTGCGCTTTGGTAAACTGCCCGCGCGACGTAATGCATATTGCGCCGTCCTTCCCTGGAAAATATTCCACACTTACCTCGTCGAGTATCCCCATGAGCGAAAAGATGAACCTGTCGAAAGGATCGAATCCGGCCGACTCCATGATCTGGAATTTCAAGCTGCTGGCGCAGGATCCGCTGAATGGTTTCGGCAATGTCGGCGAAGGCATCAACATGCAGATCGCGGCGGATGGCCGGCGCATCCTGTGGGTCGCTCACGAGTCAGCGCCGACCAACTTCACGGGCATCGATGTCAGTGATCCGCGCAAACCTAAAGTCATCACGCAAACGCAGTTGCCGCACAACAAGATGCGCTCGAATTCGCTGGACGTGGTCGGCAATACTATGATCGTTGCTTATCAGACGCGCGACGTGGGCATGACGCCTGCGGGCTTCGACATATTTGACATTACCGTTCCTGAGAAACCCAAACTGGTATCGCACTTCGATACTTCGGGACCGCATTCGCGTGGTGTGCATACGTTGTGGTTCGTCGATGGCGAATACGTGCATATGGCATCGGGCGCGGCGGACTTTCAGCCGCGCAATCCCAAGGATGATCAGATGTACATGATCGTCGACGTGCGCAATCCTTCGAAACCGGTCGAAGCGGGACGCTGGTGGGCGCCCGGTACGCGCGAAGGCGACAGCGAACCGTCGCCGTGGGTCACGGAGGGCAAGTTTCCGGTGGGGAAATCGGGATTCCGCTGCCACAACACCAACGTTTATCCGGAGCGGCCGGACCGCGCCTACGTGGGATACATCGATTACGGCGCGGTGATACTGGACATCAGCGACAAGGCGCATCCCAAGGTTGTGTCGCGCTGGGCCAGCAATCCGCCGTATCCCGGGTGGGCGCATACCGCGCTGCCGTTGTTCAGCCGCGACCTGATGGTGGTCAGTCACGAGTCAACCAAGGATAACGGCGCGGACTGGCCCAAGCTGGTGTGGGTGCTCGATATGCGACTGGAAAATAATCCCATGCCGATCAGTACACTGCCCATGCCGCCACTGGAAACGTTTTCCAAGCGCGGCGGCCGTTTCGGCGGCCATAACCTGCACGAGAATCAGCCGGGACCTGCCGCGTGGCGCTCGGATACCATCGTGTTCTCCACGCTTTTCAACGGCGGCTTGCGTGCTTACGATCTCAGTGATCCGTTCCGGCCGGAGGAGATAGCATACTTTGTTCCTGGGGCGCCGCCGTTGTCGCGAGTCAACGCCGTGCAGATTAACGATATTTTCGTCGACGACCGCGGTATTGTGTATACGGTTGATCGTTTTACCGGCGGACTGTATACGCTGGAAATGAATTTCTGATGGCGGAGGTATCAAACAGCAGCGGGCGCGATCCGTTGCGCAGCCGCATTCCGGTGACTGTAATCACGGGTTTTCTCGGCAGCGGCAAGACCACGCTGCTGAATGCGTTGCTGCAATGCCCGGAAGCGGCCAACACCGCCGTCATCATCAATGAGTTTGGCGAAATCGGCGTCGACAACGACCTCGTGCTCAACGTCACTGAATCGATGACGCTGCTTGATAATGGTTGTGTGTGCTGCGTGCTGCGCGGTGATCTCGAACAGGCGCTGCTCGACATGTTCACCGCACGGCGTGCCGGTGGCATTGCCAGTTTCGAGCGCGTCATCCTTGAAACCACCGGCCTCGCCGATCCCGCGCCTATCATGCAGACGCTGATCTCCGATCCTATGCTGGCCCTGCATTACCGCCTGGACGGCGTGGTGACACTGGTCGACAGCGTGCAGGGCCTTGCCCAGTTGAAGGACAACGCTGAAGCCGTTAAACAGGCAGCCGTCGCTGACCGGCTGGTGATCACCAAGTCCGATCTTGCGGGTCCACAGGCGGTCGAAGAGCTGGCGAACACACTCAAACGCATCAATCCGTCGGCGCGGCATGCAATTGCCATCGACGGCAAAGTGGACCCCACATTCGTGCTTGCCGTCGGACTGGACCGCGTGCGCGTGCAGCCGGAAGCCGTCGAGCGATGGCTGGGCGATGCGCCCTCCGCGCATGGCGAACATCATCACCACACGCACGACATCTCGACGTTCACATTGTTTTTCGATGAGCCTTTCGAAAAGGAAGTGTTCGAGCGCTGCGTGGATGTGCTGGCGTCGTTGCGCGGCGCCGACCTGCTGCGCGTCAAGGGACTGGTCAATGTCGTCGGTGAAAACGGTCCGGTGATCGTGCAGGGTGTGCAGCACCTGTTTCATCCACCGGTCACGCTGGCCGCCTGGCCCAGCGCGGACAAACGTTCGCGGCTGGTGTTCATCACGCGCAAGATCGAGCGTAAGACGGTGGCGGATTTGTTTTCGGCGATAGCCGCGATCAAGCCGGCTTAACGGAATCATGGCGGGCGCCCTCGCGTAGATCAAATGTAGGGCGGAAAAGCGCAGCGCCTTCCGCCGTTTCACCTGTCACTTGCACATCCCTATTGAGCATTCGAGTGCAAAGTATCGGACTCTGGTCTATTCATCGCGTATATCGTTGTCCTTGATCACCTTGCCCAGGCGCGACATCTCCGATTTCACCGCCGCAGCCAGTTGCGCCGGCGTGCCTGCCACCACCTCGACCCCGGTTGCCAAAAGCTTGTCCTTGACCTCACCCGCGTTAATGCCGCGCGCAACTTCCTGATATAGCTTGTTGACGATGGCCGCCGGGGTCTTGGCCGGTGCGAACAGCCCGGTGATGGTTCCGGATTCATAACCGGGCAGGCCCGATGCAGCCATGGTCGGTGCGCCCGGGAACAGCGTGAAGGGCTGCAAACTGGTGACCGCCAGTATTTTGAGCTTGCCTGATTTCGCGTGTGGCGTCACCGCGGCTGGGGTCGCGAATGACATTTGTACTTGGCCGCCCATCAAATCGGTCACTGCAGGCACATTGCCCTTATACGGGATACGTACCACGTCAACGCCTGCCATGGATTTGAACAGTTCCAGCGCCAGGTGCGAAGACGAGGCGGTTGCCGCAGTGGAGCAGTTAAGCACGCCGGGTTTGGCCTTGGCGAGCGCGATCAATTCCTTGACGGAAGCGGCGGCGACCGATGGGTGCACGACCAGTATGTTGGGCGCATTGGTAACCAGCGAGACGGGCGCAAAGTTCTTGACTGGATCGTACGGCACGCGATTGCCCTTCATGAACGGCTGCAGCCACAGCAGATTGCCGGACACCAGCAACGTATAACCGTCGGGCGGTGCTTTGAAGACGATTTCTCCCGGAACCACGCCGCCGGGACGGTTTTCCACCACGATGGGCTGGCCCAAGTTGGCCGGCAGTCCCTGCGCAATGATACGCGCCATCAGATCGCTGCCGCCCCCGGGCAGGCTGGTGACAATGCGGATGGGTTTGTTAGGGAACACTGGTCCAGAGTTCGTTGGCGTGGACTGGCTGTGCGCCGTGCCTGTTGCGAGCACTACCAAGGCGATCGAGATTATGCGTCCAAGCTTACGACCCATTTCATCCTCCCGGGAAATGCCGGCAAGGATCTGCCGGCCTGTGATCTGCGCAGTTGTTAGGTTTTCGTGATGGCCGACGAGTATGCCCCGTTCGTTGTGAGCAGCTCCCAAAGCGTCAACTCTTCAGCTCTGCATGGCGGCGAGTGTTTTCGCTTCGCGCGCCTTGATCTGCTCGTGGCGCCGGAGCAGTTTTTCGGCGCGTACCACGATCGGAATATCGATCATTTTTCCATTGATCTGGAATGAACCGCGCCCTGCGGCGGCTGCTTCCTTGTTCAGCGCGACGACTTTGGTGGCGTAAGCGACTTCATCCGCGCCCGGCGTATATTCCTCGTTGACGATTTTGACCTGGCCCGGATGTATGCATGAGGCGCCGGCAAATCCAAGGTTGCGGGAACGGCGCACCATCACGCGGAAATTTTCCCAGTCGCCGAAATTCGCGACCGTGCTGATGAAGCCGAGCGGCATGATACCCGCCGCCCGGGCTGCCACTATCATGTGCTGCTTCGGATGCAGCAGCGCATCATCGCTGGGTTCCATGTTGCAATCGAGCGCAAAGTCTTCACCGCCTATGCTCATCGCAACCACGCGCTCGCTGGCGCGCGGCATATCGTCCATGCGCGAGAACGCGTCGGCCGATTCGACCAGCAGTATGAACTTGGTGCGCCCAGCCGGCATGCCGCGTTTGTCTTCGAGTTCGGACACCAGTTCGTCGAGCAATTGCACGTGCGAGCCACTCTCAACTTTGGTGATGGCGATGCCGTCGACATCGGGGCAGATCGAGTGTTCCAGATCGCGTACCGCCATAGCAAGGGGTCGGTTGATGCGTACCACCACGTCGCCACCGCCGCGCCGCACTTTTGCCGCAGCTTGTTCGACCAGCGTGCGCGCCTTGTCCTTTGCGGCGGGCGGGACGCTGTCTTCGAGATCGAGCTGAATTACGTCCGCGCCCCGGGTGTGCGCCTTGTCGACGAATTTATCAACATTAACAGGGACATACATGAGCGAACGCCATACCGGCAGATCACGTTTCATTCGGTCTTCTCCTTTGTCTCCGTGCCTTCACACGCAATCCCTGCTGCTGTCAATCCAGCGTAGGCGCTGTCATCTATGCCAAGTTCCTTCAGCAGCACCCGATTATGCGCTCCCAAGCGAGGTGCCGCGGAACGTATGGAACCCGGCGTGCCCAACAGCCGTGGCAGCACATGATGCATCGGGAATGTTCCCATGTCCGCATCCGGATAGTCGGCAATTAGTTGTCGTTCCAGAACATGGGGATCCGTCACTATCTGTGAAATATCGTAGATCGGTCCTATGGTGACATCGGCTTGCTCGAAAAATGCCACGTTTTCCGCCTGGGTGCGACAAGCGACAAATTCACCGATGATGGTATCGAGTTCCGCGGCGTGTTTGACGCGGTTCGCGTTGCTTCGATAGCGCGCATCCTCGATGATCTCGGGGCGGCCTATCGAACGAAACAAACGCTCGGTCATTTTCTGTGTCGATGCGGACAGACACACCCACTTGCCGTCGCTGGTGCGATAAGCATTGCGTGGTGCAGCGTTGGTCGAACGACTGCCGGTGCGGGGCTTGATCTTGCAGGTGAGCTGATAGTTGGCGGCCTGCGGGCCCAGCACGGAAAACAGCGGATCAAGCAGCGGCAGGTCGATGACTTGCCCGGTTCCGTTCTTTTCCGCGACACGCAGCGCGACCATCACGCCGGCAACGCCGTACAGTCCGGCTATCGTATCGGCCAGATACATGGGGGGCAGCACGGGCTCGCGGTCGTCAAAACCATTCATGGATGCGAATCCCGACATGCCCTCGACGAGCGTCCCAAAACCGGGCCGTCGCCGATACGGACCGGTTTGTCCGAATCCCGATATGCGCACGATGACGAGCGCGCGATTGCATTGGTGCAGGACCTCGGGTCCCAGTCCCATCTCCTCCAGCGTGTCCGGACGAAAGCTTTCGATGAGTATCGCCGTGGAAGGGATCAGCCGCAGCAGCAGTTCGCGGGCTTCGGACTTGCGCAGATCGAGACACAGGCTCTTCTTGTTGCGGGCATAGAGTTTCCAGTTGGTGGCCACGCCCGCTGTTTGCCAGTCTCTCAGCGTGTCGCCTGCCGGTGGTTCGACTTTGATCACTTCCGCGCCGAAATCACCGAGAACCTGCGTCAGCGTGTTGCCCGCCACGAGTCGTGACAGGTCGAGCACGCGCACGCCGTCGAGCGGTCCCTCCGCGTCCGGCTTGTAGGATTTCCTGGCGAGCTTGGGTCGCGTCTGGCTCATTTGGGTCTGATATTCGCGGGTATCATGGCAACGGCGAAAACATAACAGCAAACACCCAGCGCAGCAATGTGCAGAACGGACAACCGTAGGGCGGAAAAGCGTGGCGCCGTGCGCCGGATCATGTCCCGGAGTGCGCTAAAATTGCATTTTCCACGCCCATCACCGATCCAGCCATGCGACCGGTTTAAGGAGCCACGTCATGACAAAACTTTCCCCCGGCGCACAATTCCGCGCCGCAGTCGCAGCAGAAAAGCCACTACAGATCGCCGGCACCATCAATGCCTATCATGCGCGCCTCGCTGAGCGCGTCGGTTACAAGGCAATCTACTTGTCCGGTGGTGGCGTTGCCGCCGGCTCGCTGGGTTTGCCCGACCTGGGTATCAGCAATCTCGATGATGTGCTGGTCGACATACGGCGCATTACCGATGTGTGCGATCTGCCGCTGCTGGTCGACGTCGACACCGGGTTCGGATCGAGCGCATTCAATATTGCGCGCACCGTTAAATCGCTGATCAAATTCGGCGCTGCCGCGATGCACATCGAGGACCAAGTCGGCGCCAAGCGCTGTGGTCATCGGCCCAACAAGGAACTGGTAACGCAGCAGGAAATGGTGGATCGCATCAAGGCATCGGTGGACGCCCGCAGCGACCCCGGCTTCGTGGTCATGGCTCGCACCGACGCGTTGGCGGTCGAGGGCTTTCAGGCGGCCATAGATCGTGCCTGCGCTTGTGTTGAGGCGGGTGCCGACATGATCTTTCCGGAAGCCATGACCGAACTCGGCATGTACAAGAAGTTCGCCGATGCGGTGAAAGTACCCATACTTGCCAACATTACCGAATTCGGATCGACGCCGCTATTTACCACCGCCGAACTGAACAGCGCCGATGTCGCGATGGCGCTGTATCCGCTGTCGGCATTCCGCGCGATGAATGCCGCCGCACTCAAGGTGTTTCAGGCGATCCGCAATGACGGCACGCAGAAAAACGTGCTCGATACGATGCAGACGCGCAATGAATTGTATGACTACCTGAACTATCACGAATACGAGCAAAAGCTCGACCAGTTGTTCGCGCAGGGCAAGAAGAAGTAGCGACTGTCCCGATTATCACTCGACCAACCGTTTGGCGGAAAAGCGCAGCGCCTTCCGCCAGAACTTCTGGTTAAGGGCAAGGACCGAGGTTGGTCCGGAAACGCGATTGCGGCGATAGTCTGGCGTATTGTGAACGTCGAGCCGAATTTCATTCGCCGGAAGGCGCTGCGCTTTTCCGCCCTGCCGCCACGGGAAGCAGCATCGGTGAGGTGGAAAAGCGCAGCGCCTTCTGCCACATTGGCTATAATGCGACCTTAGTCCAAGGCCCGGATTTTATGCAGTTATTTGCTTTCGGCATCAATCACCAGACTGCGCCGTTGTTGTTGCGCGAGCAGGTGGTTTTTCACGCCGAAAACATGGTGCAGGCGCTGCGCGATCTGGTGGATCGGCAGCCCGTCAAGGAAGCGGCCATTATTTCGACGTGCAATCGCACCGAGGTCTACTGCCACACCGAAGAACCGGCGCAAGCCATGCATTGGCTGGCCGAATACCACAAACTAAAATCGCAAAACCTCGAACCGTACCTTTACCAGCTGCCGCACGATCGCGCGGTCAAGCACGCATTCCGGGTCGCGAGCGGGCTGGACTCCATGGTGCTCGGAGAACCGCAGATCCTCGGGCAGTTCAAGGACGCGGTGCGCAGCGCGGAGCAGGCAGGCACGCTGGGTTTGCTGCTGAACAAGCTTTTTCAACGCACGTTTTCGGTCGCGAAAACCGTGCGTTCGGAAACCGAAATCGGCGCCAGCACGGTGTCCATGGCTTCAGCCGCGGTGCGCCTTGCGGAGCGCATTTATCCGAGCATAGCCGAGCAGGCCGCGCTGTTCATAGGCGCCGGCGAAATGATCGAGTTGTCTGCGACGCACTTCGGTGCGCGCCATCCTCGGCAGATGACGTTTGCCAATCGCACCGTGGAACGCGCGCAGCACCTGGCCGAACGCTTTCGCGGCCGGGCGATTACGCTGAACGATCTGCCGTCGCAACTGGCGGTACACGACATCATCGTCACCTGTACCGCAAGTTCCCTGCCCATTATCGGCAAGGGCGTGATAGAAAGCGCATTGCGCGCGCGCAAGCACCGTCCGTTCCTGATCATCGACCTGGCGGTGCCGCGCGATGTCGAAGCGCAGGTCGGAGAACTCGACGACGTGTTCCTCTATAGCGTGGACGACCTGGGCAAAATCGCGCGCGAAGGTATGGACGCACGCGAGTCGGCGGTGGCGCAGGCCGAGGCCATCATTGAAACCCAGGTCGGCGATTTCATGCAATGGATGGACCGCCGCGAATTGGTGCCTACGATACGCGCGTTGCGCGATGATGCCGAGCGCGCACGCAGGCGTGCGGTGGAGCATGCACTGCGTCAGTTGGCGCGTGGAGACGAATCGCAGCAGGTCATAGAACAGTTGAGCCACTCGCTGACGAACAAGTTGCTGCACGCGCCCACCCACGCCCTTAACCATGCTAACCAAGACGATCGCGAGCAGTTGACGAATACGCTGCGCCGTTTGTACCAACTAAAATGAAAAGCAGCATAGCCAGCAAGCTTACGCAGTTGACGTTGCGTCTCGAAGAACTGAATCAGCTGTTGAGTTCGGAGACCGCTACCGCCAATATGGACAACTATCGCAAGCTCACCCGCGAGCATTCGGAACTCACGCCCGTGGTCGAGCTTTACAGGGACTACCGGAAAAGCGAGGAAGACCTCAAGACGGCGCAGGAAATGGCCGGCGACCCATCCATGCGTGAATTTGCTGAAACGGAAATACGTGAAACGAAGGAACGTCTGGCCCAGTTTGAAGTCCAGCTTCAAAAAGAACTGCTGCCCAAGGATCCGAACGACGAGCGTGGCATATTTTTAGAAATTCGCGCGGGCACCGGCGGCGATGAATCGGCGTTGTTCGCGGGCGAGTTGTTCCGCATGTACGCGCGATTCGCCGAGCGCAACAAGTGGCAGGTCGAAGTGATGTCGCAAAGTTCGAGCGAGTTGGGCGGCTATAAGGAAATCATCGCGAAAATCGCCGGGCAGGGGGCGTACTCCAAACTCAAGTTTGAATCCGGCGGCCACCGTGTGCAGCGCGTGCCGGCGACCGAAACCCAGGGCCGCATACACACTTCCGCGTGTACTGTTGCGGTCATGCCCGAGGTCGACGAAGTCGCCGACGTGGTACTGAACCCGGCCGAAATGCGCATAGATACCTTTCGCTCGTCCGGCGCGGGCGGGCAGCACATCAACAAAACCGATTCCGCGATCCGCATTACCCACTTGCCGACCGGCATCGTGGTCGAATGTCAGGACGACCGTTCGCAGCACAAGAACAAGGCGCGCGCGCTGTCGGTGCTTGCGGCACGGATCAAGGATCAGCAGGTGCGCGAGCAGCAGCGGAAAACCGCCGCCACGCGCAAGTCGCTGATCGGCAGCGGAGACCGCTCGGAGCGCATCCGCACCTACAATTTCCCGCAGGGTCGCGTCACCGACCACCGCATCAATCTCACGCTCTACAAGATTGCCTCTATCATGGACGGTGATATGTACGAGATCACCGATGCGCTCAGCACCGAGCATCAGGCCGAACAGCTCGCGCAACTGGGCGAAGAGATGGCCGCCTGAGCTTGGTAGTGCGCCTAAGTCCCATTTCCGCAATCGCATAACGGGCTATGCCGACCAAAGTTTCCTCAACCGCTCAACGCGGTGGACGCAGTGGTGCGCAGGGGTGAGGCGTTGGACCGAACCAAGAAAAGGGTTTTACTCTGCGAGCCTCTGCGTTAGGAGTTTTATTTGATCCAGATCGTAGGTCGGCAAACCCTTGCCGACCTGCTCTGAGCTGCTTCCGTTCATGTCACTAACCGTTGCGCAAGCACTCACGGCATCGCATCTCGACGTTATCGATGCGCGCGCACTGCTGCGCCATGCGCTCGGCGTTGATGATGCATACCTGATTGCGAACTCCTCTCTTGTGCTGACGGAGGATCAGAGTGCGTTGTTTGGCGCGCTTGCGGCACGGCGCACAGTGGGTGAACCGGTCGCCTACATCACCGGACTGCGAGAGTTTTTCAGTCTGGAGTTCAAGGTCACGCCGGCGGTACTGATTCCAAGACCTGAAACCGAATTACTGGCCGAGGTCGCCCTGGAGCACATTGTGGTGGGCGGAACGAGCGAAGTGCTTGATCTCGGTACCGGCAGCGGTTGTATCGCCATTACCGTCGCCAGCCTACGGCCGGGCGCCCGCGTTACGGCTGTTGACACGAGCATGGACGCGCTGGCGGTGGCGCGCGAAAACGCGCATCTGCAGGCAGTGAAAAATCTGGAAGTCATGCAAAGCGACTGGTTCAGCGCACTCGCCGGGCGGCGATACAACCTGATCGTGTCCAATCCACCATACGTCGCCGTCGGGGATCCGCATCTCACGCGCGGAGACCTGCGCTACGAACCGCCTTCGGCTTTGGCGGCGGACGTTGACGGACTGGATTGCATACGCTTGATAGTTGCCGCAGCGCCTCAATATCTGGTTCGTGGTGGATGGCTTGCGTTCGAGCATGGTTGGGATCAGGCAGCCCGCTGCCGGGATCTGTTGGCGCAGGCCGGATTTGCCAGGGTATTTTCCCGCGCCGATTTATCCGGAATTGCGCGTGTCAGCGGTGGGATTTGGGATCGGCAGTAAGTATTGACGTACGCCTGCAAGAGTAGGTAGAATACCTTATCAATTTACTCAGGTAATAGGGAATAAACATGAATACTCAGGAACTTATCAAGGATCAGGTTACCAAGAACAAGGTCGTGCTGTACATGAAAGGATCGCCCGATTTCCCGCAATGCGGGTTTTCGGCCAACACCGTGGGCATACTTAAATCGTGTGGTGTCACCGAATTATTTACGGTCAACGTGCTCGAGAATCCGGAGATACGTCAGGGCATCAAGGAATACGCCAACTGGCCGACTATTCCTCAGCTCTATATCAACGGCGAGTTTATCGGCGGGTCCGACATAGTGACCGAGATGCATCAGAACGGTGAACTGCTGAAACTGCTCAAGTAGCGCCACGCGGCCGATTGAAAGGGGAGCCCGCGCTCCCCTTTTTTCATTTGGGACCAAGTCGGGAAAAAATGTCAGTAGCAATCCCTGACGCTAATAGTAGCATCGCCGGCATCTGGAGGCTGGTGTCTTACACGCGCCGCTACCTGGACACGGGTGAAGTCCGCAGCGACATGCGACCCAATGCCTACATCATGTACTCGCCCGGCGGTCATATGATGTCGCTCACCGTCGAAGAAAACCGACAGCCCCCTGCCGGGCCCGTCGTGACGGATGAAGAACGCATCAGATTGTTCAATACCATCATCAGCGCCTATGCCGGCACTTATCGAATCGAAGGCAATCAGGTTACGCACCACGTGGAAATGTCATGGAACGAGGCGTGGACCGGTACTGATCAAGTTCGCAGCTATTCGGTCGACGGCGACAAGCTGACGATAGAAACCACGCCACGCACGGCAGGCACCGACAACCGGCAGTTTATCAATACGTTGAAGTGGCAGCGGACGGAGGCGTTTCCGATGACGACGCCCGACGCGAACACCGCGCATTGAGCGGCCACCCGGTCCGCTCGTATTCGCGGTGATAAACCGGCTTGCGCGTAGCGCAAGTCCGGATTTATCAGATCTTGAAAGCTTCCAGCGTCTCCGGCACAAACAATTCCTCGGGCTGCAGGCGCCGTTTCGACAATCCCTGCTCATGGTGATAGCGCAGGAAAGTATCGAGCACATGCCGGTTGGGCGCAAAGCCGTACGGCCACCAGTCGTCGCCCATTTCGCGCTTCAGCCATTCGATCTCGGCGATCATCCATGGCAGCATGTTGCGCAATGCCGCGGTTTCGTAAATCTCGCGGTAACAAATGCGTTGCGCTTCGACGAAAGCCTTGTAGAGCGACATCGCGATCCAGCGATTCTGTTCGTAGACCTCGCGCCGGATGGCGATCACGTGCATGATGGGGAAGATTTTGGTTTTCCGGTAATACGCGCGTTCGACCTCGACGTAATCCGCAAACAACCGCTTAACCTTGTCCGGCTGGGTGTGCATGGTCGAGGGAATACGCGGACTGTGCAGCGCCGCGACCGCGCCGTCGGCGAGCATCCGCGACAAGGTCTGGTTGGGGCCTATGGCATGCAATTTGAATTGCGGCGGCAGATCCAGTTTCTGCTTTTCGTCGCGTCCGGGTTCTTCCTGACCGCCCGTCCAGTATTCGCAGGCATCGACTTTGACGCCGTATTCGTCCTGCAGTATGCCGCGGCTCCACACCGGCGCGGTCAGCTGGTACTCGGGAGAGGAAATCCGCTTGCCGATCAGGTCCTTAGGTTCCTTGATGCCGCACGCCGTCGAAACAAATACACACGAATGGCGGAACGAGCGCGAAGGATAGACAGGAATCGCCACGAACGGCTTGGGATCACGGAACAGCGAAACGCTATACGACGAAAGCGAAAGCTCGGCGACGTCGAATTCCTGGTTGCGCAGCATGCGGAAAAACGTTTCCTCGACCGAAAGGTCGAGAAAATTGAGGTCTATACCCTCGGGTTGCACGCGGCCATCGGCCAGCGCACGCACGCGGTCATAGTTCCAGCACGACAGTGTCAGGCGCAGTTTCGACATTACACTGACACCGGGTCCGTACCCAGGTCTGCAAATATGCCGTGCTTGGCGTGGTCTTTGAAATGCTGGTCGCGCGGCAGTTCGATCGCACAGGAACGCACGCGTTGTTCCGCAGGGTCGAGGGCCGGAATCTTTTTGCCATCGCGATTCGCTTCGGCTGCCTGTAATAGCATGCGGCGCGCCATGGCAATGCCGCGGTCGGTCGGGCACAGATTTTCCCTGGTCCGGTCCTGTATGAATCCCGCGGACTCCTGCAACGAAGCGTCCTGCATCGCGATGCCTTCGATGCCGGAATAGTGTATGCCTGCTTTTTGCGCGGCCCTGTCCATCATGTAGTCGTTGCCCTTGTTCTGCAGCGGAATGAAGGTGCCGGGAACATATTTGTTGTGTATACCCATACCCGCTTTCATGGCGGTGAGTTCGGCTTCGGTCAGCGCGCGCTTGGGGTGGTAGTTCATGCTCCACGCCCAGTTGTTTTCGTCGTCGATGGGCACCCACGCGTGGCCGCCGATCGGATGATCGCCGCGCGGCGGAATCAGCGTATGCATGGGCATGATCCACGGTGTAATGCGCCAGTAGTAGCGGTCGTTGTCAGCGTTGCGGCGCGCACCGATCAGCAACCCGCCCTCAAACTCCACAACCTCAAAATGGGGCATGCGATCCTGATCATTGTAGACATTGCCTTTGCTGCCCACAAAAAGCGGGTCGGTCTTCAATGCGCCGGAGTGCAGAAAGCTCACGTGCGAAGAATCGATACCGCCTTCGAGCGCCTGCAGGTAATTGCATTCCTGCAGGCGTTTGGATACGAAGCTTTGCTTCGCCGGCACGCACGACCATTCGAACGCGGGCAACTCGGGTTTGAGTTCGGGCGGGCCCATGTAGGTCCAGATTACACCGCCCTGCTCAATGCACGGATACGACTTGAGTTTCATGCGCTTTTTCATGGGGCCGCCTTCGCCTTCCGACGGCAGGTCCACGCACTGGCCGGTAATGTCGTACTTCCAGCCGTGGTAAGGACAACGCAGGCCGCATTCTTCGTTGCGGCCGAACCACAGCGACACGCCGCGATGCGCGCAGAACTCATCGATCAATCCGATGCGGTTCTTGGTATCGCGAAACGCGACCAGGGGTTCGCTGAGCAACTTTACGCGCACCGGCGCACAATCGGGTTCGGGCAGTTCCGAGGCCAGCAGGGCGGGCATCCAGTAGCGCCGAAACAAATCGCCCATCAGCGTGCCGGGTCCGGTGCGGGTGAGATCCTGGTTCTGTTTTTCAGTAATCATGATGTCGAGTCCTTACGTCAAATCCAAAATCAAGCCGGGCTGATCAGGCAGGTTCCTTGATTCTGGCGGCCATATATTGCTCCACGCGTTCGGCGGTCAGTACCACGCTGGGGTCGAATTCAGGCGCGTTTTCGAGTTGCTCAAGATCATTCAGCCCGCATTGTTTGAAAATCCGGTTGATCGCCGATATCAGCCGCACCGGGCGATCCGGGTCGGCGTTGAAGTGCTGGTGTATGGTGTTGGGCGGTATGTAGATGACGTCGCCCGCTTCCCATTCGTATCGCTTGACCTCGTCCTGTGCCTTCCAGTGGTAAGTGTCGGTGATTTCCACATCGCAGTCTTGATGCAGGTCATAACCATGACCCTGAATCACATACAGACATTCCTCGGCAAGATGTCTATGCTTGCCGGAACGGCTGCCCGGTGGAATGATCTGCATATACGCATCCACCGTTTCCATGCGCGTATTCATCTGCTCGTTAAGCAGGTGCTTGAGCAGTCCCTGGCGTGCCATCTCCCACGGCATTTCCTCGGGGTGTATGATTTTTTTTCGTTTGGCGTTGCGCGCCGGTTGTGCCGCCACGTCATCGAGCAACGCCTGATACAGTTTCTGGTTCGCGGTTCCTTGCAGCCATGCTTTTGATTCGCTCCAGGCCATGATGTGTCTCCGTCGTATTAAGTTGAATTAATTCGTGAATTTGTACCGCAGGTTCAGCGCGCCTGCTTGATGATGATGTCGTCGTAGAGCTTGGTCCATTTGGCGTCGTTGTCGAGTATCGCGCTGGAGTCGATGTACTTGAGTGGTATCTTGTTGAGCGGTGTCTCTATCTTTTTGCTGGTTGGAACGAAATCGCGCTTGAGCAGCAGGTCCTGCGCGTCGCTCAGCATGAAGTCAAAGAACAGCACCGCGGCGTGCGGGTGCGCGGGGCGGCGAGCCACGCCTATGCCGTTGGCGCGCGCAATCGCGGCCGGCGCAATGACAAACCAGTCGATGGGCGCGCCATTGTTCTTGAGTTGCTCGGCCTTGTAGTTGTATACCGTCAGCGCGAGCGGCACCTCGCCCGAAGCCACCAGGTTGGTCAGCAATGTATGGCCGCTGCGTACGGATATGCCGTTGGTGGCAACGATATCGCGAAACAATTTCAGGCCCGCCGCTTCGCCCAGTATGCCGACTATCCCGGAGAACCAGTCCGCGTCCGCAGCTTCAATGCCGAGCTTGCCTTTCCATCTGGGGTTGAGCAGGTCCTGATAGGTTTTGGGCAACTCTTCCTTCTTGATCAGCTTGGTGTTGTAGGCGGCGACAAAGATGTTGAGCCGCGAGCTTATCCATTCGCGGTGCGGCAGAATTGCAAGCGGGTTCAGATCCGCAAGTACGGGTGACTTCACTTCCTGCAGCAGTTTTTCGCGATGCAGCGCTTCCATTTCCGGGCCGTTGGTATCAAACACATCCGCTTCAAAGCGCCCGCTTCTGGCTTCCGTAATGCCTCGCTGCAGCACTTTCTCCGAACTTGCGCGCCATATTTTTACCGCAACGCCGTACTTTTTCTCGAACGCCGCGCCGATGACGGTCATGTCGTCGACGGGGGCCGAGGTGTACATCGTCAGTTCTTTTTCCCGCTTCGCACCTTCAATCAGGCGCTGCATGCGGTCCGCGCCCTGAAACTGCGCCGGATCAGGGCCGCCCTTGGTATCGGCGGCGAAAACCGCCGAAGCGCTCAGCAGCAGACCGGCAATCCCGGCTAGCAGCGTGCGTTTCCTGGGCAAAGTTGCACACGACAGTAGCAACGCCGAAACAGTCATGATTTTCTCCATGTTCGAATTGAGCCTTGTGATTAAGCCTGCTTGGGTGGCAAATCGGGAATTTCTGCCGTATAAACATCATCCATGCGCGGCGTGAGTCCGTGCTTGGCCAGCGCTTCCGCGAACAATGAGCGCACCATCGGCGTTTCATCGGCGTAGTCGATCTGGTCGCCGCCCAGCCGTCGACTGATCCATGCCTTGGGTACGCCCTGCGAATTGCGCAACGCCACGCCCTCGTACTTGAACGCCAGATAGCGCGACGGCGTGGTGCCGGTATTGAAGTGCTGATGGAACCAGCCGCCGGGCGGCACTATCATGGTTCCGATCTGCCATTCGTAACGGCGCGGTTCCTCGCCTTCCGGCCACATCAGCGAATAGCCTTCGCCGGAGAGCGTAATGACATGCGCGCCGGGTCCGTGCGCGTGCGCCTTCTTGTAGGTGCCGATGGGAAACTGCGACATATGGCAGTTCATCGATGCCTTGGCGAGATTGAAACGCATGTGACCGCCGCCGGCGCCGCGTTCCTTGGCGCTGTAGAGCGGCAGATTCACCGCATCGGCCACGAAATTGGTATCCAGCAGCAGTCCCTTCTGCTCGTTCTTGTTGCCGAAATAGTCAGGTTCGCCGGCAAACCGGTTCTTGAAATCGTGGCGCGTGTTGAAGATGAATTCGGGATCCTCGTAGAGATTGATGATGGGCGGCGCGTTGGTCACCGCCACGTAACGCGCTGCTTCCTTGCCCGATCCGTTGAAATGCTGGTGCCAGGTGTTCAATGGAATTCCGAACAGCGCACCCGCCTTCCACTCGAACGTAATGCGTTGGCCGGCATCGTTCCAGACCGTGGTCGAGCCGCGGCCATCGAGCACGAATATCATTTCTTCAAATAGCTGGCGTTGCGGCGCGAGTTTTTTTCCCGCCGGAATCTCGCACACATAGCAGTCGTTGGTGGTGCGCGACGCTTCATGATTGATGAACACGCCGCGTCCTTCCCGCCGCGGCCACGGCTTTAGTTCGACGGTGTGCAGATTGGGTATGTAGAGCGCGCTGATGAGATCCAGGCCTTCGCTCTTCACCCAGCGGGTGTAAGGCGAGTCCTTCTCGGTGGCGAATTTCTTCGCCATCTCTTCCGAAACGATTGCATCCTTGGCCATCAAATTTCTCCGCGTTCAGATACGCTTACTTGGGGTGGTTGAAATCGTCTTCCAGATTTCGTGCTTCGAAGCCCTCACCGCCCGGCGCGGGGTCGGAGGAACGCGACTCCACTGTTTTTTGAAACAGCATATTCATGAACAAAAACATGGGCTTCGTCT
>CANJQI010000088.1 GCA_947476215.1 Betaproteobacteria bacterium | reverse complement strand
CCGGGAAATCACCTTCTTTCCCACACCAATCCACAAAAAACAACCATTCCACGCAAATCTTCGTCCCCATTCTAGTCACAAAATCCGCGCTGCTACGGCGCACCAAAGGCTAGAATTAACGTTTTCGGTCAGGCACTAGCTAATACGCGACGCACTATCGTGATTTGATATTGGAAGTGTATAGACTGACATGCGCCACGAAAAAAACAGAAACCGCAACGATGCCAGAACTGGTCATGTTTGTTTGGTCACAGCGTTCGGGCATGAGCATATGGAGACGACGATGAGCAAATACGAAGTTTGCCTGGAAATATCCGGCCCCACTGCCATGTGGACAAGACCAGACTCTGGCGACTGTCCGGTAAGCTATCCGGCGCCGACATACTCCGCCGTAAAAGGAATCTTCGAGGCGATCCTTTTTAATCAGGCCATTGAGGTGGTACCGCGCAAAGTCGAGGTATGCGCTCCAATCACGTATCACACCTACAGTACCAATTACGGTGGCCCGTTGCGCAAGTCCGATCAGATGAAGAAAGGCGCAAGCTACCAGCTACTTGCCTCAGTGCTTGTCAATCCCTGCTATCGTTTTTATGCCGTAGCGCGGCCAAACATGAGAACGAACGGGCAACTTTCTCCAAAAACCGGCGCTTGGTTAAAACGCACGACGTCACCGGCTCATGCCTACCAAGATATCTTCAACAGAAGGCTCAAGCGTGCTCAGAGCCATTACATCCCCTGTCTGGGATGGAAGGAATTCATACCCGATTATGTTGGTGTATTCCGGCCCGAAACACAGGTATGCGCCGACATCGACATGCCCATCCCCAGCATGCTGCGCCAAGTGTTCCCGAATGGCCTAAACAGCGACATGCATTACGTCTATGACCAGCAAGTGGGAATAGCGGGAGGTGTATTGGAATATCCGGAGAAAAGCCATGTTGAATGAACTCTACGAGGCTGCTTCTAGCCTCGCAAGCGCTGTCATAAGTCCCAAAGACTGGCATAAGGAATACGTTCCTGTTCGCGCTCCGAAGCTCGCATTCTTTGTCTACTTGGATCAGAACGGTGAAATTGCAGATATCTCACGTGTCGATGAGAAGTCAGAGGTTAGTAGTTTACGAAAATGGGAATCCAAAGGCGACTTAAGGCAATCTTTTCCATATTTAAATGTACCTCCGCTGCTATGGGTGAGGTTCGATCCCAAGAAAAATGAAGACGATAAAGCCCTCGAAAAAGCTCTCAAGGCGAAGACGGCATCCCCGGAACAACTCCGCCAGTTTGAAGTGAGGGTAAAAAGCGATGGCACCACGAAACCATGGGAGGAAAACGCGTTTAACAAGCTTCAAAGCTGTCTAGATAAGGGGAGGACCCTCAAGACTATGTTGGGGCAGGCGCCTAAAGAATCTCTGGCGATTATTGCACTGACTGACCGCTTGGATGGCGTGTCGGCTCGGGATTTTCACGCAAAGCTTCAGCGGGCATTCAGCGACAAGTTGTTGAATAGCCCGGATATTGCTGCGAAGTACTTCGGCGGGTTGTTCTATTCCGGGGAGAAAAAACCAGGCAATGCCGTGACGCTGTTGCTTGAATTGATCGACGGTACATCACGCTTCGAATATCCGGTTAGGCATGAAAGGGTTCGCGACTGGATCAATACAAAGTTAATTTCCCAGAGCCAAGATGGAGAGGTTCGGTCCTCGGAGGTCGACATTTTTGGCGATGACGCGGCAGGTTGCGAACAGACGTTCGATGACGTGCCGATGAGGAATGTTCTCGGTAACGTAAAGCTGCGCGCGATGGTTGCCGCGGCAAAGTGCCAATATCGCTATGGCAAGGCAGAAGCGGAGTCCTGTCCGGTAGGACAAGCGAGCCGCAGCAAGATGAAAGGTGCGCTGGAATGGTTGGTCGATCCAAGTCGCGAAGGCAAGACATGGACAACGGTGTCACGTGCCACGGGTAATGAGGAGATTCTGTTGGCTTATCCATCAGTGTTGCCACCCGAGCCACCAAACACAGCCTTGTTTTTCGGCGGTTCGTCCGATGTTAATACCGATAACAGTGGGCAATTCGAGAGTTGTGCTAAGAATGTAACTGGAACGCTGCGCGGACTTATGGCAAAAAATCCGGATATCGATATCCGTGTATTTGTGCTTCGGAAAATTGACCCAGCCCGCAGAAGGATCTCCAGCAATAAGCGCTACAGCGCACAACATTTGATCGACTCAGCCGAACAGTGGCGGGCGGGCTGTCACAATCTGCCACGTGTGCTGGTCAAGCAGTTTACAAATGACAAAAAAGCCGAATGGCGGGAGCCGGAGGCTCCCTTTCCGATGGAGGTAGTTTGGGTGCTGAATACGCTTTGGTCACGCGATGGCAAATCGACTAACAAGGTGAAAAATGCTGCCGCAGATGATGGAATCATCCTGCTTCTGGAGGAAGGTGTTTTTCTCCAGCCAGTTCTTTACCGCGGCTTATACGCTGTTACTCGCAATGCAGTCGGGTTGGTGCTGGCACTTGGTCAGGCACACAGCCTAGGGCAAGTGTTTATTGCTGCCAAGAGCTATACGCGACAGGCAATAATCCTTCCAAGCATTCTCGGCCTGTTGCTTTTCAAAATGAACATTACCAAGGAGGAATACATGAAATTGCCACCTTACTTGATCGGGCGACTCTTGAGCCTCGCCGATCAATTGCACTACCACTACTGCCAACACGTACGCAACGGGAGCGTCCCACATCAACTGATGGGCAATGCGCTAATGCCAACCGCGTTGGAGGAGCCGATCAAGGCACTCGCTCTGTATTGCAACCGGATATTGCCCTACCAAGCATGGGCTAAGACTACTTCCGACGAGAAAGCGGCTGGGCTGGCGCGCTACTTTCTCGCTGAATTAGGAAAGGTTTGTTCAGAATTGGGAGGGGTATTTTCCGATACACCCTCAACGAACCTTCCCGAACGCTGTACCGACTCAGACAAGGCGCAGATGCTGATTGGCTATCTCGCTCGTTCCGAAAAATCCGATTCAGAAACGCTATAAGGAGAATAGTTATGAGCAATGAAATCAAACGCGCAACCGGCCTGCTGATTATTGAGGTCATCAATTCCAATCCTAATGGCGATCCGGATCGTGAGAGCGATCCGCGTCAGCGACCTGATGGTAGAGGCGAAATCTCGCCGGTTTCCTTCAAGCGCAAGCTACGTGACCTTGTTGAAGACAATAACGGTCCGGTCTGGACCCATCTCGCAAAAGAGCTGAAGCTGAGTCCGGTGGAAAAATCGGAGGGGAATGACCTTGGTTTTTCAATTCTCGAATCCCGTGGCCGCGATCGGAAGCAGATCGAAGGCGAGTTAAAGAACGGCGCGTCTACGTTCATGAGCAAGTATTGGGATGGGCGCATCTTTGGAAACACCTTCCTCGAAGAAGCGATGGACAAGGGGACAATCAAGACTGGTGTAGTGCAATTTGGGCTGGGACTGTCTGTGGCGCCAATCGAAATCGAGCGACATACGAATACGAACAAGGCAGGTGTCCAAGAGGGTAAAAATCAGGGTATGGCCCCCATGGGATACCGGTTCGTGCCCCACGGCGTCTATTGGATGCCGTTCTTTGTTAATCCCAGCATGGCACATAAGTCCGGTTGCAAGGCGATCGATATCGAGCTTCTAAAAAAACTTATCCCCCATGCCTATGCGCATACCCGCTCGCATGCCCGCCCATTCGTAGAGCTACGCCACGCATGGTATTGCGAGCACAGCAACGCGCTTGGGTCATGTTCCGATTTCGCGCTCATTGACGCGCTTAAACCGAAAAAGAAGGGAGATCCCAACACCGCATCCAAGTCTTGGGACGACTACGAGGTTCCAGCCAAACTTCCGGCCAATCTTGATTCGAAGGTGACCTGCGTCGATCTCATCAGTAACTAAATGAAATATCTCGCTCACAGCGCCCGGCTGGACCAAGGTATTCCAGCGCAGGGATATGGAGAGCATGTGCGTGCCAGCCGGGGTTGGGCTCGCCGGCACGGCGAGGATTGCGGGCGTTATTCGTCAGTCTTTGGCGAAACGCTCAAAGTAGTGGCTGCGCTGGCTGGAGAATTCCACGATCTTGGAAAAGTGGACGACGCCAACCAGCGCGTGCTCGCGGGGATCGGCAGCGGGAAGCTGCCAGTGCCGCACGTGGATGCCGGAACCGCGCACCTACTTAAGAGCAAAGATCTGGCATGTATGTACGCGGCCCTTGTTTGTTATGCGCATCACCGTGGCCTTCCCTCCATCCCTGAAGAACTCAATAGATCAGGGCAATGGTTGCGAGATTTGTCAGCCGACTGGCGGTCACATACCGAACAACATCTCGCCGAATATCTGAAGAGGCATATTCTCTCCCTTGAGAATAATCATTCGCCGCCGCCGCCGTCTGTGCGACCTCTGCAAACCGCTCAGCTTCAGCTTCTCTGGCGGCTTGCGCTATCGTGCCAGGCTGACGCCGATCATGGTGATACTGCTCGCCATTATGGTGAAGTCCCGATGGGCCCGTCTGTGCCGCTGAAGGCGCAAGAGCGGCTTGCAGCGCTTGATGCCTATGTCGCGGGATTAAGCGACAGGGCCGCAGATGCTCCCCGCACACAACAGCGGCAAACGATTTACCAGGCGTGCCGCCACGCACCAACGCACCCTCATCTCTATGCCTGCGACGCGCCCGTAGGTTCCGGCAAGACCACGGCGGTAATGGCGCATCTGCTAAAGGCTGCGTGCGACAAAGGGCTGCGCCGTATTTTCGTGGTGCTGCCCTATACCAACATAATTACTCAAGCGGTGGAGGTATACCGCGAGGCATTAGCTTTAGAAGGAGAAAACCCAGAGCAGATTGTTGCCGCGCATCACCACAAGGCCGACTATTTCGCCCCGGATAGCCGTCGGTTTGCGATACTCTGGCGTGCGCCAGTCGTCGTCACAACCGCCGTTCAGTTTTTTGAAACGCTCGCGTCCAATATGCCCGCTGACCTGCGCAAGCTGCACCAGTTGCCCGGATCGGCCGTTTTTCTCGATGAAGCACATGCCGCATTACCCGCGCATCTTTGGCCGCAGGCCTGGTTGTGGTTGAACGAGTTATCGGAACAATGGGGCTGCCACTTCGTATTTGCCTCGGGTTCCTTGACCCGATTCTGGGAACTGCCAGATTTTCACCCACAAGATAGTCCGCAAGCCTCAAATCCTCCGCTACTGCCTGAGCTTGTTGCCCCGGATGTACGGGGCCACGCGGCGACCCGCGAACAGGTCCGGGTCGTCTACAGAACAAGGCCGGACCCCATGGATCTAAATGGATTCGTGAAGTGGGTTGGTCAGCACGAAGGGCCGAGATTGCTGGTGCTGAACACGGTGCAGTCTGCTGCCGCAGTGGCGAGAGAAATGTCCGGTCGTTTTGGGTGCGGGAGAGTCGAGCACCTTTCCACGGCACTGACGCCCGCCGACCGTGAAATTACATTGAACAAGGTAAAGCAACGCCTTGAACATGGGTCCGATCGCGATTGGACACTGGTTGCAACGTCGTGCGTGGAGGCAGGCGTGGATTTGTCATTTCACATCGGCTTTCGCGAGCGCGCGAGCCTAATGAGCATCATTCAGTTGGGTGGCCGCGTGAATCGGGGTCATCGGCAGGATAACGCGGAAGTCTGGGATTTTCAGATCAGGCCAGATAACCTGCTTCGTCTACATCCTATGTTCAAAAACGCCGCGCGCGTGTTGGCGGAATTGTTTAATGATGGAAATGTAACCCCTGATTACTGCAAGGAGGCACTCAAGCAAGAGATTCGCTGGAGCAATACGCTTAACGACGAACTTCTCAAAGCGGAAAGTACTGGCAATGCGAAACAAACCAACTTTCCAGAGGTGGCAAAACTCTTCAGGGTTATAGATACCAACACTGTTACCGTCGTAGTCGACGCCGCACTGCGGGAACGGTTGCAACAAGGCGAATGGTGTGGCCGGGCCGAGCTACAGAAGCACAGCGTGCAGATTTGGGGCTGGCGCGTTGAAGAACTTCGTTTGCAGGAATTTCCAAGATTCCCTGGCCTGTACGGCTGGCCATTCGAATATAACAACTTCCTTGGCTATATGGCAGGACTGCTTCCAGTCATCGACTTTGCGAGTGGTAAGCCAACGGTGATCTAACTTGGACGAAGAACTGATCCCGCGTACTGCGCTCAACCAATACGCTTACTACCTGACCAGATCGATATTGCTACGGAATGTTTTCAGTAGGCTCTAAAATGGAAACCGTATAAAGGAGAAACCGCATGGGATACTCTGACATCATTGCCCGCGAGGCCGATGGCCTTCCTCCAGAAAAACAGGCGGAAGTGCTGGATTTCATCGTGTTCCTTAAGGCGCGGCAGGCCGCTAGCGGGGGCGCTTCCATACCCAGAACACGCGAGGAAATCGAGGCATTCTTTCGCAGCTTCAGTGTTGATGTGAGCGGCTACAAGTTCGACCGGGGCGATGCCAATGCCCGTTAAGGCATTCATCGATACGAATGTCGTCATATATGCCCTTGGCCCGGCGTCGACAAAAACACCGCTTGCCGCGCCACTGTTTCTCGGAACGCCCAGCATTTCCACACAGGTGCTTTCCGAGGCGGCAAATGTAGCCGCAAAGAAACTGGCAATGCCGACCGGAGAAATCAGGAAGCTGCTCCTTACCCTTGAATCATTGTGCCGGGTGGAAGTCATTGTTTCCGCCACGCTTCACCTGGCGCTCGAAATTGTCGAACGATACGGGTTCTCGTGGTACGACAGCCTGATTGTCGCCACTGCCCTCGAAGCGGGTTGCGATATGCTTTACACGGAGGATTTGCAGGCCGGTCAGGTTATCGAGGGACGATTGACCATAACCAATCCTTTTTTGGGTTGAGCAATCACATTTCCGAACTACTCTGTTTCCGGCATGAGCAATTCAGACCCTATCCCGCTTTCGGCGTTTAATCATTGGGTCTATTGCCCGCGCCGTTGTGGCCTGATTCACCAGGAAGGCCAGTTCACCGACAACATTCACACCATGCGCGGCAATTCGGAACATGAACGGGTTGATCGTGTTGCCCATGAAACGTTGCGCAGTGGTGCGCGGGTCGAGTATGCCTTGCCTGTGTGGTCGGATCGGTTGGGTCTGATCGGGAAGTGCGACGTGGTGGAATTCTGGCCGGACGGGACCGTCTACCCAGTCGAGTACAAACATGGTCCCAAGCGCAAATGGCTGAACGACGACCTGCAACTTGCGGCTCAGGCGATGTGTTTGGAAGACATGCTGGGCCACGTGGTGCCCATGGGCGCGATTTTCCATGCAAGCAGCCGCCGCCGGCGTGAGGTGTCGATCACGCCAGAGCTAAGGCAAATGGTGACTAAATCTGCCGATGCGATTCGTTCTATGCTGGCCTCGAATAAATTGCCGCCGCCAGTGAACGATGCTCGCTGTAAGGAATGTTCGATGAATGATATTTGCCAGCCCGCTGCACTCGCCGACGCCACACGCCTTAAGCGCATGCATGACGAGTTTCTTACACCGGAACCCTAAATGCAAACTCTGCTCAATACGCTTTATGTAATGACGCCCAATGCTTACGCGCATCTTGAAAATGCCACCATACGCATCGATGTCGATCATGAAAAAAGGCTGCAAGTGCCTCTCCACCATTTATCGAGCGTGGTGTGCTTTGGCAATGTCATGGTGTCCCCTGGCCTGATGCACCGGCTGGCCGACGAAGGCAAGAGTCTGGTGCTGCTTACCGAGCATGGCCGTTTCAAGGCGCGGCTTGAAGGCCCGGTCAGCGGCAATATTCTGTTGCGTCAGGCGCAGCACCGGCACGCCGGCGATGCGGCGTTTACGCTGGATTTTGCGCGTTCGTGCATTGCCGGCAAGATCAAAAACAGTCGGCAGGTTTTGATGCGCGCCGCGCGCGAAGCAGGTGAGGCGGACGAAGAACAATCTCTCACGCGTACGGCGGATAATCTCGCGGCAAGCCTGCGAGGACTTGCCGCCGTGCAGGATCTGGATGCCTTGCGCGGTGTCGAAGGCGAGGCCGCGCGCAATTATTTCGGCGCAATGAATCAAGTCATCAAGCCCGCGTACCGCAAGGATTTTGCGTTTACCGGACGCACTCGCCGTCCACCGCTTGATCCGCTCAATGCGCTGCTATCCTTTCTGTATTCGATGCTCACGAATGACTGCCGCTCGGCTATAGAGTGTGTAGGGCTTGATCCTCAACTAGGGTTTCTGCATGCCGTTCGCCCGGGTCGCGCCGCGCTCGCGCTTGATTTGATGGAAGAATTCCGGGCATTCAGCGCCGACCGTCTCGCGCTGACTTTGGTGAATCGTGCACAAATTGCGCCGGACGATTTCGAACATCGCGAAGGTGGCGCGGTGCTGTTGAACGAAAAGGGCAGAAAAGCCGTTGTGATCGCCTATCAGGAGCGCAAGCAGGAGGAACTACAGCACCCGTTGCTGGACACAAAAGTCCAGATCGGCATGCTGCCGCTGATACAGGCCAGGCTCATGGCACGCAATATCAGAGGCGAGACCGAGCAGTACTTGCCCTTTGTGCCGCGGTAGATCACGATGCTCATCATCGTCAGCTATGATGTTTCAACCGAAACGCGCGCCGGTAGAAAGCGCCTGCGGCGCATCGCGAAGGTTTGTGAAAGCGTCGGTCAGCGTGTGCAGAAATCGGTATTTGAATGTCAGGTTGACGAAATGCAGTTTGAGGAACTGGAACGTCGGCTGCTGGCGGAATTCGATGAAAAAGAAGACAACCTGCGCTTTTACCGCATTACCGAACCGGCACGCCTGCGTGTCAAAGAGCATGGCAAATTCAGAGCCAAAGACTTCGATGCTCCCCTCGTCGCTTGATTCGCGAACCACGAGTACCGCCTCCATACGCATAGCGTTCGCGAAACATCTAAACGCATGTATTTATTACGTATTGTCACGACAATACAAAGACAGCAAAGCCATTCTTCGCGTTCAAGGTGAAGGTTCGCGTTATATAATGAAAATTCGTCGGCGATTCATTCTCTTGGGCCATCGGGGTATCGCCCGGCACTCGTGCCGGGCGCGGATTGAAACGCAAGCAGAAGGACGCTCGCCGGTATTAGCTGCGTAGTATCGCCCGGCACTCGTGCCGGGCGCGGATTGAAACGGTGAGTGGCATGAGGTCAGTGTATTGCTCGACCGTTGTATCGCCCGGCACTCGTGCCGGGCGCGGATTGAAACATTCAAAATGGGTAGAAGGCAAACGACCGGTGGCGTGTATCGCCCGGCACTCGTGCCGGGCGCGGATTGAAACGATATCGCGCCGCGTGCTCGCTGTGGTGGTTTCGGGTATCGCCCGGCACTCGTGCCGGGCGCGGATTGAAACGCTGTGCTCCCACGCGCTAACATAATTGCCGTAATGTATCGCCCGGCACTCGTGCCGGGCGCGGATTGAAACTTGTTTCGGTGCATTGCATGCCGTGCGCGGATTGAAACGATACCATTGAAACGACGACTGTTATTAGCGGCTGCGTCCATACGCGCATACAGGGCTCACTTCAGGCTTCGTTGTTCGCTTTGTAATTGCGGCTCGAATGACGTGGCGCGACGCACAACAAATGAGGCCCGGCAGTTTTTTGCGTGACGACATTGACGGGTTGGTTCCCGTTGCTGCCGGTCGCGCTTCTACATAGCGGCCGTTAGTTGGCGATTGCGGGGCGGGTGATGTAGCGGCATATCCGTTCGAGTTCCTTGCGCTGACCGGTGGTACAGCGCACCCCGACATGCAGGTAGAAGTCATTCACACGCGGCCCCAGAGCGATGCGATAGGTGCACGAGGCGGCTTAATATGATCTCAATGGGTTGCCGGGACCAGTGTCGGCCATGTAGGTCACGCCCTGATCTTCGACGGAAAGATGAATAAGCGTCATACGCGGTACAGAGTATGATGCCATCTGCCGCCCTCACCCATGCACGCGAAATGATGCAGAATCGACGGTCACGAATCATTGATGACTATGACGCAATCTCCAGCACTCACGGGCAGTGAAAGCACGGCATGGATGCTGATCTTCGGCGCGTGGCTGGTGGCCGCGGTCTCGATGCTGGGTGCGCTCTTTTTTGGCGAAATCATGCACCTGCCGCCGTGCGTCCTCTGCTGGTATCAACGTATCTGCATGTTTCCGCTGGTGCTGATACTGCCGGCCGGCCTGTTCCCGTTCGACCGCAAAGTAATCCGCTGCGCGCTGCCGCTTGCCGTGATCGGCTGGCTGTTTGCCGTTTTTCACATGCTGCTGATTGCCGGTGTGATTCCCGAGAGCATCAAGCCCTGCACGCAGGGCGTGCCGTGCTCGGAGAAAGTGATCGAGTGGTTCGGTTTTGTGACGATTCCTTTGCTGTCTGTCGCGGCTTTTTCGGCGATCATTGCACTGCTGGTTCTGACCTGTTATCGGAGTGACCCATGAAACAAAAAACACTGTTCATCACTGCCGCAGTCATTCTCCTGATGCTTTTCATGGCGGGAACGCTGATCTACAACAGTGAAAAGACCGGCGAGTCCGCGCAACTGGCCGAACGCAGCCGGCCGAATCTGGTGCGCATGCACTCACCCGCGCTCGGCAAGGCAGATGCGCCGGTCGTGATCGTCGAGTTCCTCGATCCCGCCTGTGAAACCTGCCGGGCGTTCTACCCGCTGGTGAAGGAAATAATGGCGGCGCATCCGGACCGGATACGCCTCGTGCTGCGTTACGCGCCGTTCCACAATGGCTCCGACAAAGTGGTGGCGGTGCTGGAGGCGGCGCGCCGGCAGAACAAATTCTGGCCGGCGTTGGAGGCATTGCTGGCGGCGCAGGCGAACTGGACGCAGAATCATACGGCACGCGTAGACCTGGTCTGGAATTACCTCGAAGGACTCGGACTGAATCTCGAGCAGGTGCGAGCCGACATGACTTCCCAGAGCGTTGCGGACGTCATCGCGCAGGATCTGGCGGACGCCCGCACCCTCAAAGTCACCCAAACGCCGGGGTTCTTCGTCAACGGCAAGCCGTTGCTCAGCTTCGGTTACGCGCAGCTCAGGAAAATGGTAGACGACGCGCTGGCCGAGGCGCAGCGGCGGTAGGTGATTTTCCGGCCTTGCAGGGCGCATGGGAAATTCAAACCACTTTTTTCCCATCCGCAGCCATATCGCCGGCCCGACAAGCGGTCCATCGCGCGGTGTTTGGTGAAGATTCCCCGCGCACGATGACTAGTTGAGCACTACCTCGGCCCGAATCGCCTCACACTGACGCGATTGGCCTATTCTTTTAAAGAAACGTTCATTGCACCTCGAACGATGTCCGCGCAATGAGTTGCGACGAATTCGTGCGCAGTTCGACCCGCCAGACGCCGGGCGCAGGCGCTGTACGCGAAGACCAGGTTCTAAAACCCTGCACCCGGCCGCCGACGACTTCGGCCTCCCGGACGCCGCCGGCCGGTTCTCCGTCATGAAACCATTCAAATCGCACGGTCTGGTGATAGCGCGCCGGCGCAGAGACCGCGAACCAGACATAGACCCGTTGCGTGCCAGACGGGAAGCTATAGGCCTCTCCAACGAGATTTCGATCCCGGATGGCTGTGCCCGCGCCTGATGTGGTGACGGTAACGGGTACCGGCGGGAACAAGGGGGCGGACCACACGACGAGGGTGGTAACCATCACCATCGCGACCGATGTCGCGCCGATTTTTGAGCGACGCGTCATGGCTTGCGGCAAGAGCACCATGGCTGCCACCAGTGCCGCCATTGCGGCTGACACGGCAAGGCCGATGCGCAGCGGCACGCCGAGAACTGCGGCGCTTGGTACCAAGGTTGCGAAAAGTATGGTGGCGCTCCAGATGGCATGGACGATGCGCTGATCCAACACGTGGACGCGCCAATGATGATCAAAACAGGACAGCAGCGCCATGCCGACCAGTACGGTAGGGAACACCATGTTCGATGACCACATGACCGTTGATACCCACCACAAGGGCAGCAGGTAAAACAAAATGTCCTGCCACAGGCTGGCGATCAGCGTGCCGCCGATCGGCAGCGCGAGCCGCCGCCAGCGCGGCTGCGGGGTTTCCGGAGCGCCTTCGGGTGCCGCCGGGGTCGTCGTGATACGTCGCAGTCCCGCAGCGAGTATCCACGCGAGCAGCAGCACGCCTACGGCAACCGGTGCAAAACCCAGGCCGCGCTGCATGTAGAATACCGCCGCGATGCCGAGGACGAGCGAAATCCACGGTCCGAAACGGCGATTCAGTTCACCCAGCGGGGGCATGGCGCGAGTTTGTGACGGTGTGTGCAGCCGTATGGTTATTCTGGAATTGCGGTGCGCGATACATGGCGGACAGGTCGTGGTTTACGAAAGCCGGTATTGTGCCTGTATCGGTGCGCGGCGGGGTAGATGCATTCGTGGTCTGTTGGCGGCGCGGATAGTCGTGCAAGTCTCACTGCTGGAAACGTTGAGGAGCATCAACCATGGGCGCGGACGTAAAAACCATATCACCGATGATGCGCAAGCTGTCGGCTTACATCGCCGGCGCACGCAAACGAAAATTGCCGCGCGCAGTGGTTGATCGCGCCAAGCTGCATATTGTCGACACTTTTGCCGCGATGATTTCCGGTTCGCGGCTGCTGCCGGGCAAAAAAGCGATTGCCTATGTGAAATCGCAGGGCGGCACGCCGGTGGCGGGCGTGGTCGGCACGCGCATGCTCACGTCCGCGGTCCATGCCGCGCTTGCCAATGGCATGTGCGGTCACGCGGACGAGACCGACGACACGCACCCGCCTACCCTTACGCATCCGGGCACCAGTGTAGTTCCTGCTGCGCTCGCCATCGGCGAGCAGAACCGGCTTTCCGGTGCTGCGCTGCTGCGCGCGATAGTGCTCGGCTACGATATCTGCGCGCGCCTGCTGCTGGCGGTGCATCCCATGCCTTTCCTGCGTTCCGGGCATCACGCCGGCGCCTTCGGTCAGGTGTTCGGTGCCGCAGTCAGCGCCGGATCTCTGCTCGGGCTCGATGCACGCGAGGCGCGTTATCTGTTGTCCTATACCGCGCAGCATGCGGCCGGGCTGTATACGATGTTCCGCGACCATGAGCACATCGAAAAGGGGTACGCGATGGGTGGCATGCCGGCGCACAATGGTACGGCGGCTGCACTGATGGTGTCGCAGGGCTGGACCGGCGTCGACGATGTGTTTTCCGGAGAGCGCGATTTTTTCTTTACGTTCGCGCCGGATGCGGACCGGTCGGAACTGGTGCGCGGTCTCGGCCGCCACTATGAAATCATGCGCGGCGGCATCAAACGCTGGCCGGTGGGCGGGCCGATACAGGGCCCTTTGCAGGTTTTGCGCGAACTGATGCAACAGCACGGCATCACCGCGGAACAGGTCAGGAAACTGGTTGTGCGCATTCCGGATAAGGAGTACGACGTCGTCAATAACACACCCATGTCCGACGTGTGCATACAGCATTTGTTGCCGGTGATGCTGCTTGACGGCGGCGTGACGTTTGCCTCGGCGCACGATGCCGCGCGCATGCGCGATCCTCAAGTGCTGCGTTTGCGCAAGAAAGTGGTTCTGGTGGGCGATCCGCAGCTGACGGACGCCGAGCGCACATGGCGTTGCGTGATGGATATTACGCTTGCGGACGGCCGCACCGTGAGGCACGAAACGAAAGCGGCCAAGGGCAGCTACAAGAACCCGCTGACGCCGGCCGAGGAAGACGAAAAGGCGCTTGACTTGATCGGTCCGGTGCTGGGCCGGCGGCGCTCACAAACGCTGCTGGCGAGGTTGTGGTGTTTCGAGCAGATCAAGGATGTGCGCGAATTGCGCACGCTGTACGCGGCATCGTAACCAAGCGTAACCCGTCATTCCCCGCGAATGCCTGCTTCCTTGACGAGCTTCGCCATCGTCGCGGATTCGGTTCCGATGCGGGCGGCGAGTTCCTGCGGCGTGCCGACGCTGGATTCCAGCCCCTGCCTTGCCAGCGCCTGCTGTACGTCGGGCAGTTGCAGTGCCTTGGCCGACTCATCGTATAACCGCTTGACGATGGCGGCGGGCGTGCGCGCCGGCACGAGATAGGCGTACCAAAAGCTGCCGTCGAATCCGGGAAATCCCGATTCGGCTATGGTCGGCAATTCGGGCATGAGCGCCGATCGCTTGCCGGTGGCATTCGCTATTGCCTTCAGTTTGCCGGCCTTGATCTGTGGAATGGACGTGGCGGAACTGGCAAACAGTATCTGCGCTTCGCCGGAGAGTACCGCTGCCGCGGCCGGGCCGCCGCCTTTGTAAGCGATGTGCACCATGTTGATGCCGGCGCGCAGCTTGAATAGCTCCCCGGCGAGATGCAGCGGACCGCCGACGCCGGATGAAGCGAAGTTAAGCGTGCCGGGATGCTGCTTGGCCAGCGCGATGAACTCCTTGAGGTTGTCGGCACGCACGCTCGGGTGGGCCACCATGATCAACGGCGCGGTCGCCAGCAGCACCACGGGTTGCAGATCTTTCTCGACGCTGAAGCTCAGTTTGTAGACGTGCGGATTGACGGTCAGGTAAGTGTTTGCCGCTTGGAACACGGTATAGCCGTCGGGCGCGGCATGCGCGGTGATCTCCATGGCGATGTTGCCGCCCGCGCCGCCGCGATTGTCGATGACCCACGGCTGTCCGAGGACATCCTGCAGTTTGGGTGTCAGTATCTGCGCGAAAACGTTACCGCCGCCGCCCGCGGCCACCGGCAGGATCAGGCGTATCGGCCGCGAGGGATAAGGCGCGTCGGCTGCGAACGCACCGCAATTCACTTGCGCGAACAGCAGCATGAGCAACGTAACGGTACCGTGCAACAGTCGGGTATGCGGAGTCATAAGGTTCTTCTTGTGAGGCATTAACGAACGTAAGCCGGCTGTCAACGACATCAGTAATTCCCTGGAAATGCTCTGGATTTTCAGAGGGTATCGGTGCTTTGACGACGATAGCCCAGTATAATACTGCGCTTTGTCGGCGTCGCGGCGTAGTCGCGCAACGGAAGTCGGATCAATGGCGAAATCATGAGGTATCCCTATTGGGCGCGGCTGGCCGCGATTCTGGGCATGCTCTGCGCTACGATGGCATTTCGCTCGCAAGTCCTTGCTCAGAACTATCCCGCCAAGCCGGTGCGCATCGTGACTGCCGAACCGGGCGGCGGGGCCGACTTTCTTGCGCGCTTGCTCGCCCAGGGGTTGGCGCAGGAACTGGGCCAGCAAGTCATCATCGACAATCGTCCGAGCGGTGTCGTTCCTGCTGAAGCCGTCGCGCAGGCGCCGGCCGATGGCTATACGCTGCTTTTTTACAGCAATGGTATGTGGACGCTGCCATTGATCCAGCGTGTTAGTTATGATCCCATGCGGGATTTCATGCCGGTAACGAAGGCAGGCAGCGCGCCGAACATACTGGTGGTACATCCGTCATTGCCGGTCAAATCCGTTGCGGAACTGATTGCGTTGGCGCGCGCCAAGCCGGGTCAGCTCGATTACGGTTCCGCGAGCCCGGGCTCGTCGATTCAGATTGCCGCGGACTTGTTCAAAGCCATGGCAGGCGTGGATATGGTCGCGATTCAATACCGCGGCGGCGGACCGGCGGTGATCGCGCTGCTTGGCGGGCAGGTCCAGCTCATGTTTGCCGCGGCGGGATCGATAACACCCCATCTGAAGTCGGGCCGATTGCGGGGCATAGCCGTGACTTCGTTAAAACCATCGCCGTTGTTTCCGGAGTATCCGGCCATCGCGGCTAACGTGGCCGGCTACGAATCGGTAGGCTCGTACGGTTTGTTTGCACCGGTCAAGACGCCGGCGGCCATCGTATCGCAGTTGAATGTCAGTGCGGCACGCGTGCTGGGCCGAGCGGAGCTGAAGGAAAAGCTTGCGAGTTCCGGCGTGGAAGCCGCATCAAGCACACCCGAAGAGTTCTCCGCATTGATCAAATCTGAAATGTCCAGACTGTCCAAGGTTCTCAAGGTGGTGAGGGACAGTGGCGCCCGTGGCGGAAATTGAACGCGGCGCATATTGTTCCTGACATGCAAATAATACGTGACAAGACGGCCATCGTCGGCGTGGGCGCAAGCCCGCAGGGAAAATTGCCCGGCTCCAGCGCGCTCTCGCTGGCGGTGGAGGCCTTCAAGCGCGCGCTCGATGACTCAGGGCTGAAAAAAGAGCAGATCGACGGATTGTTGAGCATGCCGGGAACCACCGCGCCCGAAGGTGCGTACAATTTCGCGCGGCTCGGCGAGACGCTGGGCATAGATCCGGTCTATACCGGCAGCATGATACAGGGCGGCAATACCGCGGGCGCGCTGTTGCATATGGCGGCGATGGCGGTCAATTCGGGCATGGCGAATTATGTGGCGTGCGTTTTTGGCGATGCAGCTGCGACCGGCGGCTCGCGTTTCGACAAGGCGGCCGGATGGGGAGATCCTTACTCGATCTGGGGCTACATGGCGGCGTGCGCCAACAGCGCCATGACGGCATCGCGGCACATGGCGGAGTACGGCACTACCAGCCGTCAGCTTGGGGAAATTGCCGTAGCATGCCGCAAGCATGCGGCGATGAATCCCGATGCGGTGATGCGCAAACCGATCACCATCGAAGAGCATCAGGCTTCGCGCTGGATCGTCAAGCCGTTGCACCTGCTCGACTGCTGCCTGATTTCCGACGGCGGTGTGTGCGTGATCGTTACCAGCGCCGAGCGCGCCCGCGACTGCCGCAAGTCGCCAGTACTGATTTCCGGCATGGGCCAGGCATTTACACTGCAAGTTCTCGAACGCGAGGACTGGTGGTCCGTGCCGCATCAGAAAATCGCCGTCACCAACGCTTACAAAATGGCCGGTGTTGGTCCGCGGGATATCGACGTCGCGCAGTTGTACGACAATTTCACGATCAGTGTGCTGCTGTGGTTCGAGCACGGCGGTTTTTGCAAGCCCGGCGAATCGGGTGCTTTTGTCGAGGGCGGACGCATACAGCTGGGCGGCGAACTGCCGATCAATACCGCGGGCGGCAATCTTTCGGAGTCGTATATGGAAGGCTGGCTGCATGTGGTGGAGGGCGTGCGCCAGATGCGCGGTGAATGCGGTGCGCGTCAGGTCAAGGACGCCGAAGTATGTTTGGTAACCGGGCGCGGCATGGCGTTGAACTGCTCGAACGCGACTATCCTGCGCAAGACATGAGAGAGCGGCGAACGTGAATTCTTCCAATCAAAACTCAGGTTCCGGCGCGCTCGGCGGATTGCGTGTCCTCGACTTGTCCCGGCGCTATTCCTATTACTGCGGCAAGTTGTTTGCCGACATGGGCGCCGACGTTATTCTGGTGGAAGTCCCCCGTACCGGCGCCGCGCTGCGCACCGAGGCGCCGTTTCTGGAAGACAAGAACGATCCCGCGTTCGGCATTCCGTTCTTTTACTACAATACCAGCAAGCGCGGCATCACCCTGGACTGGAAGCAACCGACCGGCCGCGAAATTCTGCTCAAACTGGTGGCGCAGGCGGATGTCCTGATCGAAGATTCCGACGCCGGTGTGATGGACGCACTCGGACTGAGTTACGAAATACTGGCGCAGGCGCAGCCGCGGCTGGTCGTGACCAGTATTACGCCGTTTGGCCGAACCGGACCGTATAGCCATGATGCAGCTGACGATTTGACATTGCTTGCCATGGGGGGATTCCTGAACATGATGGGTTACCCCGATGTTGCGCCTACGCAGGCGTATGGCAATCAAGCCTATGCCATGGGCAACATGTTTGGCGCCGTAGGCGCCATGATCGCCGTGCTGGGCGCGCAAGCGAGCGGGCGCGGACAGCTTGTTGACGTATCCATACAGGAATGCGTGAGCATGGCCATGGAGAACGCCGCGCAGTTTTACGATCTGGAAAAAAAGATCCGCACGCGTTTTGGCGACACGCAACGGCACGCCGGCACCGGCATCTTCGAATGCGCCGATGGCTATATCTATATTTTTGTCGGCGGCATGGCCGCAGTGCGCTTCTGGCCCAACTTCATCAAATGGATGAACGACGAACGCGTACCCGGCTCGGAAGTGTTCACCGAGGCGCAGTGGTCCGACATCGATTACGTGAATTCGGATCCCGCAAAAGATGTTTTTTCGAAAATATTCAGCGGTTTTGCAAAGGCGAAGACGAAAAAGAAGTTGTATCACGAGGGGCAGGCCAGGCGCGTGCCGCTGTGCCCGGTGAGCACCGCGGCGGACATTGCGGAAAACCGGCAGCTTGAGTATCGCTCCTACTTCAGCACCGTGAAACACGCGCCTTCCGGTCGTGATGTGGTGATGCCCGGCGCACCCTTTAATCTTGCCGGAACGCCGTGGCGGATCGCCAGGCCCGCGCCTGCCCTCGGCGAACACAATGCTGAAATCTTTACATCGATCGGAATTTTGCCTCAGGACGTGGTGTTTCTCGCCGCGGCTGGGGTGGTATGAGCGCGTTGCCGCTCGCGGGCATACGCGTCACGGATTTCACGTGGATAGGCGCAGGGTCCTACACCACCAAGCTGCTCGCCGACTTCGGGGCCGACATCATCAAGATTGAAACCTCGACGCGCCTCGATACCCTGCGCGAAACCGCGCCATTCCGGGACGGCAAGCCGGGTGTCAATCGCAGCGGCTATTTTGCGGATCGCAATGCCAGCAAACGCAGCATAACCCTGAATCTGAAACACCCTGACGCCGTCAAGCTCGCGCACAAGCTGGTCGCGCAAAGCGACATCGTCGCCAATAACTTCACCCCCGGCACCATGGAAAAACTGGGCTTGGGCTATCAGGACGTGCTGGCAGTGCGGCCCGATATCATCTATCTGGCGATGTCCATGCAGGGCAGCACGGGTCCGGATGCCAATTACGTTGGATTCGGCCTGACGATAGGCGCATTGACCGGGTTGCAGCATCTGGCGGGTCCGGTGGATCGTCCGCCGGTCGGGACCGGCACCAATTATCCCGACCACGTGCCCAATCCCTGTCATGCGGCGTTCGCCTTGCTCGCGGCCTTGTATCACAGAAAGAAGACCGGACAGGGCCAACTCATCGATTTTGCGCAGACCGAACCGACCATAGCCCTGCTGGGACCGGCAATTATCGATTACACGGCGAACGGCCGCATCGCGCAACGGCGTGGCAATGATGACGAGAACGCCATCCTGCATGGCGTATATCCCTGTTCGGGAAAGGATCGCTGGATTGCCGTGTCGGTGCATAGCCCGCAGCAATGGCGCGCTTTTATCGAGCTGCTGGGGCCGATACCCGGCGGACGCAACTGGAACGACGCCGCGGTGCGTCGCGAATACCGTTCCGAATTTGAGCAAGCCATTTGCGAAGTGACCAGGAACCGCGATGCCCGCGATATCATGCGTGTGTTGCAGGGACGCGGTGTCGCGGCCGGGATGGTGCAGAATGCGCGGGACCTGATAGACCAGGATCCGCAATTCGCGCACCGCGGCCATTGGGTACGCCTGCAACATCCCGAGATGGGCCGCTCCGTGTATAACGCGCCGCCGATGCGTTTTTCGGAGACGCCCGCGCAATTGAGGCGGCCGGCGCCGTTGCTGGGGCAGCATACCCGGGAGATATGCCGTGACCTTCTGGCCGTGGGCGACGAAGATTTCGCGCGCCTGGAGGCCGAGGGCGTATTCAAGTAATCATGCACGAATGGAGTGAACAGACATTATGCCTATTGATGTGACCGTCAAGAACAAGATTGCGACCGTGGTGCTGAACCGGCCCGAGGCCATGAACTCGATCGATCCGCAGATGCGCGGCGAGATGTATGCGCTATGGGACCGTATACGCAGCGACGATGAGATCGACGTGGTAATTATTACCGGCGCCGGCGAGAAGGCCTTCTGCACCGGTTCCGATCTGAAAAATACCATGCCGCCCAAGGAAAGCTATGCCGAATTGCTGTTGAAGCACAACAATCCGGGCAACATGCTGCATAGATTCGAAGCCGACAAACCCATCATCTGCGCGGTCAATGGCTATGCCGTCGGTGGCGGCATGGAACTCGCGCTCGCCTGTGACATTTGCATCGCGTCCGACAATGCGAAGTTCGGATTGACCGAGGCGCGCATCGGCAGCCTGCCCGGTTCGGGTGGCGTGCAGCGCTTGCCGCGCACCGTCAGCAAGAGCAATGCGATGCTGATGCTGCTGACGGGCGACACCGTCAGCGCCGCCGAGGCGTTTCGCATGGGTATCGTCAGCAAAGTGGTGCCGTTGGCGGAATTGATGCCCGCGGCACTGGCCATCGCCGAGCGCATCGCCGCCAACGCGCCGCTCGCGGTAAGGGCGCTCAAGCGCTTGGTCGCTCAGGGTATGGACATGCCGCTCATGCACGCGCTCGACCTCGACAAGTACATGTTCGGCCTGCTGCGCGACACCGAAGACAGGATAGAAGGGCGCATTGCGTTCAAGGAAAAACGCAAACCCAAGTACCGCGGAAAATAGGAAGTACCAACGATGCGCAAGCGCATCTTTTAAAGGGGTATCAAATGCCAGCCACCAACCTGACCAGGAAACTTTGTGAACGTATCGTCGCGACGCGCTATGAATCGCTGGACGCCAGGACGGTATTCAAGGTCAAGGAGGCCATACGCGATGGCTTTTCCGTCGCCATCGCCGGCTGCAGGCAGGAGCCGGTGACGATCTTGTCAGACTACGTACGCAGCCTCGGTTCCGCGCCAGTCGCCACGGTGTGGGGGCATGGCTACAAGACATCCATGGCTTCCGCGGCGTTCGTCAATGCGGCATCGGAGCATGTGCTGGACTACGAGCCCATGTCGTCGCCCTCGACCCATGCCGTATCTCCGGTGCTGCCCGGCATCATGGCGTTGGCGGAGGCGGAAGGCCATGGCGGGCGTGAAATCATCGCCGCCTGCGCCAAGGGCATAGAGATGCAGCAGCGCCTGCTGTACGCGTGTACCGAGCCACCGCGCGAACTGCAGCGTTTTCATCAACCCGGCATGGTTGGCGTCATGGGGGCGGCCGTGGCGGCCTCTCATCTGCTGGGGCTTGACCTCACACAGATGTGCAATGCCATTGGCATGGCGGCGTCGCGCGCCGGTGCGTTGCTTGCGAATGCGGGCACCATGACCAAGTGCACGCACGCCGGCAACTCGGCGGCATCCGGGCTCGAAGTCGCGTTGCTGGCCAAGCGCGGTTTCGATGCCAACCCCGGCATACTCGAAGATCACAAAGGCTATCTCGCGGCGTTCTTTACCGGCGGTCCGTTCGACTACGAAAGGCTGCTCGATTACGGCAAACCGTTTCGCATCGTCGAACCCGGCATGGCATACAAGTTCTTCCCCTCCAAGTACCCCACGCAGTTCGCGATTACCGCGGCGCTCGACCTGCATAAGAAGATCGGCGATGTCTCGAAAATTTCACGCGTGGTGCTGACCACGCCCATGATGCAGGATGTGAACCGCCCGGAACCCAAGTCGGGTCTGGAGGGTAAGTTCAGCTTCCAGTATTCGACCGCGGTCGCCCTGCTCGACGGCAAGATGCGCATAGACAGCTTCTCCGACGAGCGCCGCTTCCGCTCCGATATCAAAGCACTGCTGCCGAAAATCGAACTGAATCAGTCCCAGGACATTACCGACGTATTTCACAAGATGCATATCGTGCTGGCGGTCGAAACCACGGATGGCAAGCGTTACGAAACCGAATGCCGCAAACCCAAGGGGTTCTGGGGCGTAGACATTCCGCTCGAAGATCACATGGAGAAAATGCAGGATTGCATGTCGTCGTCGTTGAACGCCGCGCAAATCGACGAGATAGCGAAGCTGACGGCAAGTTTCGAAGCTTTGGAGCAGGCGGATGTGCGCAGGTTGCTTGCTCTGCTCAGTGGCGGCAAGTCATCATGAACAGACCCGACTGTTTCTCAACGCGAAGCTGGCACCGTGCGCTACGTGCGACTGTCCTTGGGGCGGCTGTGTTCACGGCATCGATGGCCGGCGCGCAAACCTACCCTGAAAAGCCGGTACGTCTGGTGGTCTGTTATGCCGCGGGCGGCAATGCGGATTTGCTGTCACGCATCTTTGCGCAGAAACTGGGCGAAGCACTGGGGCAATCCTTCGCGGTCGACAATCGCGGCGGCGCCAACGGCGTCATCGGCGCTGAAATTGTCGCCAAGGCGCCCGCCGACGGTTATACGCTGCTGTTTATTGCCAGTGGTCATTCCATCAATCCCGGGCTATATCCCAAGATGCCGTTCGATACGGTCAAGGATTTTTCGGCGATCGGACAGGTTGCATCCACGCCGCTGATACTCACCGTGAATGCGGCTTTGCCCGCAAGAAGCCTGAAGGAACTGATATCGATTGCAAAAAGCAGGCCCGGTGAACTCAATTTCGCATCCGCGGGCAACGGCTCACCGGGACATTTGTCGGGTGCGCTGTTCAACTCGGTGACGGGTGTCAGGATTATGCATATCCCTTACAAGGCCACGGCGCAGGCGATCACGGATTTGATGAGCGGCCAGGTTCAGGTCATGTATCCGACCGCAACCGCGGTACTGCCATTCATCAAGGCCGGCAAGCTGAAGGGGCTGGCCATCACCGGACGCCAGCGATCAGCACTGGCGTCCGATATCCTGACATTCAAGGAGGCGGGGTTGTCTTACGAAGCCAGCACGTGGACGGGATTCGTTGCGCCGGCGCACACGCCGCAGGCGATCATTGATCGTGTTAATGCGGCGCTGGTCAATATCGTTAAGTCGCCCGAAGTCAGGGAACGCGTTGTTGGTCTAGGCGCGGATCCCATCAGCAGTACGCCAGCGGAATTCAGCGCGCTGATCGCTTCAGACATGTTGAAGTGGGGCAAAGTCATCAAGGAGTCAGGTGCCAAGCTGGACTGAAATCGACATTGCAAAGAACATGTAAGTAATTAAAATACTTCTATTATTTATAGGCCCTTCAAGGAGACGATATGGAACAAACTTTTCAATCCTATCTCGGCATCAACTGGCCGGAGCGCTCACGCAAGCCGCGCAAGTCCGGACTGACGATGGTCATGGACGTCGGCTGGCCCTGTTCGTTTGTCGACAGCATGCTGGACCAGTACGGGGATTATCTCGATGTGGTGAAAATCTGGGATCCGCATCTGCGCGCGCCGGAAAAAGAAGTGCGCAAGAAGATCGAGATCTATAACGCGCACAACGTGCGCGTGCAACCCGGCGGAATTTTCATGGAGATCGCGCGCATACAGGGTAACGAAGACGAAGTCATGCGCAAGCTTTCGAAAATCGGGTTTTCCATTATTGAAGTGTCGAGTACTGCGACCAACGCCGCGCGCGATATGCGTGCGGAAGCGGATTTTGTGAAACGTGCCAAGGATCTCGGATTTGCGGTATTCGGCGAGGTAGGCAAGAAATTTGCGGAGAACGATACAACGCGGAGCAGTGACGAAGTCGTGGACGAGGAAGTTACCGTCAAGGAAATGCTCGCACTGCTCGATGCCGGCGCGGAGCGGGTGTACTGGGAAGGGCATCTATTGCGGCGTGTCTTGGGTGAGTCGGCGGAGGAGTTTCTCGCCAAGCGCGAAACGGGAACCCAGCAAGTGTTGCGTGTTGCAAAGGAAGTCGGACCCGAACATATTATTTTCGAAGTGTCTGCGCTGCGACCGTTGTTGAGCCGCCGCACACTGCAATTCTGGCTGATCAGCCTGTTCGGGACGGAAGTCAATATAGGCAATGCGCGACTGGAAGAACTCGGTTACCTCGAGGCGTTACGCTCGGGCAGCCATCCGATACACGGCTTCAAACAGGCTGGCGATTACCCTTGGATCAGGGCTGTTGAACTGGGCAAGGGTAAAGACTATGAATGGTGGGCGGAGGCATTGAAAGTTTAGTTCTCCAACGGGGGCGTCAGCCATGCGAGAAGTTATGCGATTGTTTGTTTTGACAATAGTTTTATTGTCTTCCGCCATGGCCGGCGCGGCACAGCCTTATCCGTCTAAACCGTTGCGTTTCATCGTTCCGTT